>CAYFST010000078.1:0-1653 GCA_964345995.1 uncultured Gammaproteobacteria bacterium | reverse complement strand
AAAAACAATGCTAACGAAAAGGTGATTGTGGAAGTAAAAAGAGGTATTTTATCCCGCAACGCTATTCCTCAAATAATGGATTATTATGGTGTTATGAAATCAAAAAATCCAAACAACAAAATTCATTTAGTAGTTGCGGCAAATGTAATTCCTAAAGAAAGAGTAATCTTTTTATCTGAACAGTTAGGAATTGATTTTGTCCCAATTCCAGTAAATAAGGTTTTGAATGTAGCAAAAAAATATTCATACCAGTTTTTAGATGAGGAACAGCCCAATGTCAAACAAGAGTACCGTAAAACCGCAGCAACTATTGATAAACGGGTATCTAAAAAAAGTACAAATGTATGGATCTTTCAATCAAATCCTAACCGATTCGATATTCTAAACGCCCTTGAACATTTGGATGAGGATGTGTGGGGTGTAAGAAGGTTTAAAGAAGAAATAAAAGAAGGAGATATTGGCATCATATGGATGTCAGGAAAAGAAAGCGGTATTTATGCTATTTCAGATATTATCACCAACCCTGATTATCTTGCCGAATCCAAAGAAGTAGCAAGATTTTGGCATTCAGACGACGATAAAAGCCAAATAAAACTCCGCGTCAAACTAAGATACAAGATAAAACTTCAAAACAACCCGATATTCAGGCCAGAACTAAAAAACATCCCGCGATTAAAAGGAATGTCCATCTTTAGACAACCTCAGGGCACAAATTTTAGGGTTACTGAGAGTGAATGGAGCATAATATCAGATTTGATCAAAGAGAGAATGACCTAAAAAATAAAGAAAAACATAATTCTATTTATGAGCGATTGGGAATAAGAAAGCTTCAATTATAACCATTTGCAAAATTCAGTTTTATTTGTCCAATCTTCATTCGACTGATACAATTGGATTTTTTATCAATGAATATCTCAGAAATTATTCCAAAAGACGATTACAGACTGTATGTAAAAGCCGAAAACGGCGAAGCCGGCCTTTTTGATGTAAAACCATATCTCGGAGCTGAAGCTTTTTGGCCATTAAAGGATAAAAATGAGTTCGAACGAATTAGAAACGGCGGATATTTCATAGAATGGGCATGCGGCGCCGATCTTTCGGCCGATACGATTGAGGCGCGTTGGGAACCTTTACAAGTCGGAAACATGCGCATGGATGATGACACTCCCAAAGCATCCTCGGTTTTAAGTCACTCCATGTAAAATACACCGGCACGCCAGTGAATCCAATAAGCATGATCGGCCTCAAACGCCACACCGTCCAAGTTGCCGTAAGCCACCCCCAGTGGGCGAAATTGGCCGAACAAATTTGCGCTTCCATCCGCCAAAGCTGCACCGAATCGATCGCCGACGTCCAGCATGTGGGCAGCACCTCCGTTCCAGATCTGCCCGCCAAGCCGATATTGGACATCGCCGTAGCCTTATCGGAAACCGTTGTCATGCCCGAACTCCAAAACAAACTGGCCAAAATTGGCTGTATTTACCGGGGCGACGTTAGAGAAAGCGGCGAACATCTTTTTGTGATGGAAAGCGCCCCGGAGGTTCGCACCGCCCATATCCATGTGGTACCCGCGGACAGTCCCCGATGGTTCGACTATCTGCGATTCAGGGACATCCTGCGAAACAATCCAAGCATCCGCCGGCAATACGCGGC
>CAYFST010000077.1:0-1746 GCA_964345995.1 uncultured Gammaproteobacteria bacterium | reverse complement strand
AATCTAAAATTGCTTGCTCTTTTGCCTTTTGCCTGGGCAAGGCTTCAAAGGGATTGCTCATATAATGCAATCATAACACATTTTACTCATATCATTTAACCAAAGATACAAATTCCATTCTCCAAGTTCCAAATTCTATGTTCCACATTCAATGTTCCACGTTTGACATTCGACGTTAAAAGTTAAAAATTATAAGCATCACCAATCATTCATCATTAATCATGATAACATAGCTGATAGCGGATAGCCGATAGCTGATGGCAGATTCAGCCATTGAGAGCGTGTAGCGGATGCCTTATGGCCGATAATTAGAATAATTTTTTAGCGGATTGAAATTCTGCCGATTCGTAATTGAGTTGCCAGATACTTCCCGTGGGCATGCCGATGTTGTGAATATCGGGCCAGGGGAGATTTTGAAGTTTAATGAGTGCGGCGACCATAGATTCTCGATGCGAACAGATAATGATGTCACCTTTATAGGATTTGACAAACTATTCTATCGCGTTAATGATCCTGTCTGCGAGATCATAGAGAGGTTCCATTCCATCAGTTTTCATCTCGCCGGAATAATAGCCGGATTTTTCGTAAAATTCTTTTAGAGGTTTACCCATCCACTCCCCCATATCCCATTCCAAAAGACGTTCGTCGGATTTTACTTCGAAATTTAGTGCTTGCGATAAAATCGACGCGGTTTCCTGTGCACGTTTTAAAGGCTATGCAATAATTACGCACGGTTTTAATCCTATATCTTTTATTTTTGAACCGAGCTCGGAGATTTGATAAATCCCCTCTTCCGAAAGATGCCAACCGGGTAGTGTGCCTTAGTTGATTGCTTTAGAGTTTTCGACTTCGCCGTGGCGAATTAGGTAGACTTTCATATCGTGTACATCGTACAACGTACTACGTGCAACGTCTAAAAAATACAAATGAAAAATCCATCTTTCAGTAGATGGATGAGTTATTAGAGACCAAAGAATTCTTTGGGTCGATGAGGAAATGCTCTTACCGTTCGTTTGCTTTTGTATTCGTAGTCCACCATGTATCCCTGAGGTGTCTCTATCATAATTTCATAGGCATCATGACCTCTGCTGGAGTTTAAGAATCCGAAAGAAGTTTGATCAAACAACACAGGCCATTGCGCAAAAAGTGCGACGCCTTCCACAATATCTAAAGCCATTTTTGAACTAAAGAAACCTCCGGAATAGTCTTTGAAGTCATCAAATCTATCATCAAATCCTATGTTACAACGCATCCAACGAATACCTTTTTTGGTTTTATCGGGAAAACGTGGATCATTATCATTTGGATAACGTAGCATGGTGCTGCCATTATCAAACTCTACAAGTTTGGGTTTCAAACCAGAGCAAATAACAGCGTTCTTAATATCCAACCTGCCCTCGACCAGGACTAAATGAGGAAATGCTTCATTTTGCGGAAAAAGAAACATGCTGATTGGTGGAATACTTGCTAGGTAATGTTCAAAGTCATCATAACCAACAGCCTTACCAAAACCTTTATCCCACAGAATCCGCGCCTGCCGATAGTGCTCTGACCAAATCGCCGATTCACTACCCATCAAACGTGCATCTTGAAAATCTTTGAGTGACATTTTGTAATTCCTTTTTTTTGTGGTGCGATTTTACCTTAACACTTAATACCAATGCTGCGATTTTGTCAATACTTAAACCTAAAAATTGCCCAGTCAACCTCTCAATGCACCGCTTTGTTTTTTTGGCCGTCTAACCT
>CAYFST010000076.1:0-1773 GCA_964345995.1 uncultured Gammaproteobacteria bacterium | reverse complement strand
CGTGGCGGAAACCTGCACCGACCGCCTATTGCGCGTCTGCATCGGGTCGGGCGATGGCTCGGCTGTGTGCCGGCAGGGCGCCAAAACCCCGTCCATAACCCGCTACCAAAAAGGAAGGTTTGTGGCGCGATAATCACGGGTTGAAGAGCGCGTATGCTAGGGCACACCGCAGGGCCGGTACGGTTGGTGAGACGCAGGTCTGCGTTCCGCCCGAAGTAGCTTTTACACCTCCGACTCGACGCGGCCGTGACGAACAACGGTCGCACACGGGCATCACCGACAAGGTCGTCATTTGTCCTGAGCGACCGGCGCAGACAGGACATCGGCGCACGCTCAAAGGCTCAAATGACACTGGCAGCTTCCACTATCCCTGCGTTTCCGCAACGCTAGTGGCAGCTTGAGTCTGCGCTCCTACCAACAACAACCAGAGGCGCGCTTCATTCTCGCGACTCAGATGTCCCGCTTCTTTCATCCTGCGAATTTTTTCAATCTGAATTTCAATATCGGGAGGCAACTCGGCGCGCCGCCGCATGTAGTTTGGTAGATTAAAAGAAAAAACACCAAAGGCCATTAACATCCATGCGCTGACAGATTTATGGTCAAGCCATTGAAAATTTGACAGTACCGGTGAAAAAGCAGTTTTCAACAAAAAAAGTACAAGACCAAAAAAAACGCCCATAGCTGTACTACGTAAATTATACGCATATAGCGCATTTAGACCTTTTCTAACGCTCAGTGACCAATCCTGGCTAATACTCATACCACTTGACCTCCGAGACCCGCGTCGCGCGCGTCTTGGATCTCCTTTTCAAACGCTGTTCGATCTACGATTTGTTTATACTGTCCGCGGTCGTCGGGCGGCACATCATTTTCTAAGAAAAGTAGCATTTCACGAGCTTCGTACTCATTGGTGCCATACAAACCATTGCGCACCCTGAATTTGACGATATTGTAATCGAGTAGTGCCGCGAGGCTGGGGGTTGCAATGAAGATCAACGCCCAAGCTTCAGCATCGTAGACGCCAAACAAAGATAGACCGTAGTAAATTGATCCCACAATTCCTAGCAGAATCAATGCTCTACCAATTTCTCGTTCGCGCTTGCGGGCAACATCAGTGGCAAGTGCTGTATGTCGTCGAGCCATTTCTTCTACATCTATCTCTGTATCTTCAATTTTTAGTGTTGTCTTCGCAAAAATCAGATCATCTTTAGCTTTATAGATACTTTTAGGTTTATCAGAAGTCGTATTTGTTTTAAATTTACTGCGTTTGATAATAATTGCGACCAGTCGCGCTGCAGCTAATTGGCTTTCTATTATTGTGTCCAGAGCTTCTTTAACCGCCCGAGAGTTATCAATTAAGACTTTTCCAAAAAGACTGGCAAGAACGCCCACAAGAGCTGCAATAACGTCAAGCATACCTATCTATCCATTTAGTATAGGTCCGTGCACGGCATCGGCGAACAGCAGCTTCCAACTGGCTCGCCGCGTTGCCGGAGGGAGCCACTGGACTCCAAGTGACTGATCTGTCGCACCTTCCACGATACCACGGCTCCTGGCAAGAGCCGCGGGCGGATTTAAACCACGACATGCAGACTTCGTGGTTTGACGTGCATGACCCATCGTTAGACCATCGCATTTCGCCTTCTGGGTCAGTAGTTCCCGGCGACTGGAGTGGGCCCCTGGGGCCCACTCCAGCCGCCGGGCCAAAAAGGGTCCTTTTTGGCGCCCCTCGCGAGGCGACGGAAATCCGCGGCTTTCGACGCGCCAAAAACC
>CAYFST010000075.1:0-1919 GCA_964345995.1 uncultured Gammaproteobacteria bacterium | reverse complement strand
AAAGGGTGTTAAAAAGATTCGATAGATTTATAAAAAAAACAGTTGCTTAAGCATAGAAAAACCCCTATAAAGAAGTAAATTATCGACAAACAAAATACTTCCAAAAGGAGCTTTTCCATGCATCATAAAGATATCAAGCACGAGATCAGAAAACAACTCAAAAGATTCTATCCAAACTGGCAGCGGCTAACCAAAAAGGAAAAGAAGGCCATTGCCCGCAAAGTTTTGAACGAAGTTATTGAAAATTATGATTTTTCGCAACCGGTAAAAACAGATAAAGCCCAATTGCTTGGCCTGGAAAACCAAGCGGTTTGTCCGGGTATAATGAGTATAGACGAAATGGCCCAATTTATAAAAAATCGCGAGAACGACGTGCTTTTCCGGCTAAACAAGATCAAGAGCCACCCGGCAATTGCGGATAAGGAATTGAAGTTTATCGACGCGTTGATTGATGATGGGATTATCAATGAGATATTAAGCTATGATGGCTATTCACCGTGTATGCGAGAATTTTTTCCGGCCACTTTTCTGCGGGCAGAACTGCTCAAGGCAATCAAATATCCTGAAATCAGTTACCGGAAATTCTGCGGCGATGACAAAAGCTATCGCGGACACAAATTGCATAGCCCCTATATTGGCAAGGAATGCAAACAGAATCGGGCGTTCATCGGATTGCCGCTTAATCGTAATCAAATGCTCAGCCATATTCAGATGTGTCAATTCAGAAGCCATTTGTCGTTTACCCAATTGGTGAATTTGACCGTCTATATTTTGTATCAAGTCAGGAACAATGGGCTTTTGGATCAGGGCCTTGTGCATTGCGTTGATTCAAGCGAACTGGCCGTGGAGCACCAGCAACTCTTAGCCACATTAACCATTAAAGGCCAAAAGATCCGAATCTACGATGATATTGACTGCGATTGTGGCGTCCGGCGCAAAAAGCGAGACAAATCCAATTATGTGGTCGGCTACCGAATGCATACCCTATCAGTTATCAATCCCGAGAGCGGCCGGTGCCTCCCGCTGATTTCTTTGTTAGCAGCGGCCAATCATCACGACAGTCAATTTCTTGCGCCTTTGATTGGACTTGGTCAGGCCATCGGTTTGGATATTCGATTGATTACCGCTGACGAGGCGTATAACGATACCGATGGTGCAGTACTAGCGCAAACCGGTGTTCATATAGTTACACCACCCAGCGCAAAAGTCTGTCTGCCGGAAAATGTCGATCCGCAAACCCTGGAAGTCACCATGGATGAGTATTGCGATATTGCCATGGACTATGTTGGAGTTGAAGGGCAATGCCATGAATTTAAATGCGGCGCTCAGCCGGGCGAATGTTCGCGGGCCGGCGTGTGCCCACAATATCGTCATATCCTTTTTGACAGCGGATATTTTCAGCCAATCCGACACGGCAGTGAGGCGGTGTCCAGGGCTCTGGAAATACGTAAAAATGGTGAGCGGCCGTTTAATGTGTTCAAAAACCGCGAAGGCCTTGAAGAGGTCCGGGTCAGAAGCCAACATGGACTCGTGGCCAGAGTAACTTTCACGACAATGGCCAACCTGCTGATCGAACTGGTCGAAACCCGAAAAGGAGTGAAAATTCCAGACAAACAACAACGACTGCCCTTTGCAGCTTAAGACGATACGGGTTGGTGAAAAATAATGGCATCGGATATTGATGCCTCTTACACAAATCGTGCGCAAGCCTGAAAATGCTTGTTCTGAAGGGAGTTAAATGCCCGGCTATTAAATGAACCGTCCTCACAGAAGTGATTAAAAGGTTAAACGCCAAAGCAAGCTGGGCAGTAAATAGCTTCCAGATGGATCACAGCGAGGCAAAAGCGTCAAAATTTTAGCCGTAAACGGCTTCTGGGCCCGAAGAATTTGTTTTAAAAATGAACTTTTTAACACCCTTT
>CAYFST010000074.1:0-1971 GCA_964345995.1 uncultured Gammaproteobacteria bacterium | reverse complement strand
ACTGTGAGAAATGTTAGGCAAGTATCCATCGGCTATTATACCAGTTAAATTGAGGCTAATACGAAGACTTAGATTATAAGTAAGTATACCTGGATTAAGATCGGCTTTATGGATGATGTGAGTGCCACCTCCAGTGATTTCGAATGGATAGGCGCTTTTTAAGGTTTCTATTCGTCGCTCAATCTCCCTGGAAACCCTGCCAAGCATCTGTTCTCGTTCAACATCTTCGGATTCGTCACTATGAAAGCTATCTTCTGGTAAATCAATGGCCTCCCATAGTTTTTCGACAGGGCACTCCCTATATTCTGTTGAAAGAGCGTATATCTCCAACCAATCGGCTAAACGAGTGGCAGGGGAATCCAGTTGAGGTGGTATAAGCACTTATTTAATCCTCATCAATTTTTTGGTTCTCGAACTGCACTTTCATGTTCATGGCAAGTTGTTTAGTGATATTGCGCAGTTCAATTGCAGTGTCATAAAGAGACCTGCCGCCAGCATATGAATATACGTTCCCCAGTGCTTGTTTTGCAGAAGACTCTGCCTGATAAAGCGCTTTTTCGAAAACTTGTTCTGCCGGGGTCAGTTCAGCGTATGCTTTAGATAAATCCTTACTTCTCTCTAACATTGCCATAGCTTTAGGGTGACCCAAAATTTCTGCCAAATTTTTTATATCTGGATTTTGGGATGAAACGACCGGTTTTTCTTTATCCTTCGAACTACCATAAAGCCAAATTAATAAGCTCTTTAATTCTGACAACTTTTCATCAGGAACCGGATTTTCCTCTATCTCGATTCTCGAAAAACTTGGATCAAGGCCCAAGAATTCTCGTATCTGACTGCGAGTAAGTGCTACATATAAATGGGAGAAAGCAAACTGGCGTGTAGGGTAACGCTCATCAATCGAGAAAAGACCTTTGTCTTCAGCCTGTTGAAGGACAATCCAACCGTGCAGCATTTTTTTTACAGTTGCGAAAGAGTCGCCAATATATCTGGATATTTCGGAAACAGACTTCCCTTCCTTGTACCATTCTGCCGCATATTTTGCTTTAGCTAAAGAATCCCATTTATGGGGACCGTTAATGTGTTTAAAACCAATAAAAGAGCGGGCTTCATTCTCATTTTCGACACGATACACCAACACTTCATCTAATTCGGAGTCCAGATTAATCTCTGTTTTTGGGACTGTAATCCGGCATTTCTTTGCGAGTTCTGGATTTTTTAGCAGCCTAATTGCTGCTAATCTCCTATTCCCTTCTAGCACTCTATAGGGCTCTTGATTGCCGATAATTATCATCGGCTCAATCTTGGTGTACCCATTAGAAGCGATAGACAATAATAGCTCATCGAGATCTGCGATGTTTTTAAGGGCTATTATGACATCAATGTCTGAAGCACCTTCTTTTAGGCCATATTGTGCGGCAAGCCTTGGGTTTTCTATATCAAAACACAAAAGGTCGGGCGAAATTGAGGTGGCTTTGTTAAGCGGCGGGGCCATATTGTTCTCCAGTCTTCAATCGATGCTATACTCTTTATGTTTTCCGGCATAATAAATCAAATAAATTGGCTATAATAGCGCCTAGAATACCAACTATCCTGTTATCCGTCAATATTGCATTTTAGCCATTTATTCAATCTCTATCTATGTGGCTAATTTTATTATCCCAGCTTTATGGCACGTTTTTTTAATTTCCATAAAAAGAAGTAGTTGCGCGACGCAAAAGACGATTTAGTCACTACAAATTTTTAATAGATTGAATTTGTAAATATTTTTCATGGGTACCATAAGTTTTGGCTCAAATCAAGAGTGGTCAAGGCACTACGCTGAATTTTGGCACTACGAAGGTTTGTATTGCTAGTAGTAAAACATAACCTTTTGTGATCAAACTGATATTTAATTGCCATATTGCTTGATAAGTGGCGATAAGCTGAAAAAACTAGGCAAAAAACCGTGAAGTTGGGTTACTGGTCAAG
>CAYFST010000073.1:0-2010 GCA_964345995.1 uncultured Gammaproteobacteria bacterium | reverse complement strand
CTAGACAAAATAACCAAAACATGCTTAGGATATAGTCGCTTTTTATGTATGACTATATCCAAATATCCAAAATAAACGATTATGTGTTTTGTCCGTATTCGTTGTATTTTCATGGTGTTTATGAAAGTTTTGACGATTTTCATTATAAAGCCAAACCTCAGTTGGCGGGCAGGCTGGCTCATGAAAATATTGATACAAAAAAGTATTCATCGAAAAAAGATTGTTTGCAGGGTATGGAAGTGTTTTCCGAACGATATGGCATAATCGGAAAAATAGATATTTTTGATAAAAAAAATCGACGTTTGGTTGAAAGAAAAAGAAAGATTGCGCACGTTTATGACGGGTATGTTTTTCAATTGTACGCGCAAAAGCTCTGCTTGGAAGAAATGGGTTATTCGGTAAAAACGATGGTTTTTCATTCGTTGGTTGATAATAAAATTAAGGAAGTAAAAATGGATGATAAGTTGAAAGAAAAGTTTATTGAAACTTTACAAGAGATTCGCGGTTTTAATCCGCTTAAAACACGAAAAATTATTAATAAAGCGAAATGTGATAATTGCATTTATCGTGAATTATGCAAAAAATATGATACAAGCTCCTGATTTTACGCAAAGGCAGGTATTTTTTTTGAATGCCTCGGAAATATCAAAATGCGCTTTAAGTTTGCGCAATGAAAATATTTTAATCAAAAACGATAGTGAAACCGTCAATAAAATTCCCATCAATAAATTATTGGGTGTTTTGATATTCGGTGATATGACTCTGACAAGCAAACTGTTACAAAAACTGCAAAAAGCCGGCGCGTCCGTGCACCTGCTTAAGCAAAATTTGGACACATACGCTTCAATAAACGCTTATGCCGAAGGCAATTATTTATTGCGTCATAAGCAATATTTTTTAAGCGATGAAAAAGCGTTAAAGATAGCCAAGGGCATTGTTGCCAATAAATTGCGCAATCAACTCGCATTACTCAGAGGTGCGAAAGTTAATAAAATTGGGGGTTTAAGCAGGGCGGACTATAAACGCAAAATGACCGTGGCTATAAAAAAGGCCGGTGATTTGGCGTCGCTTAGAGGTGTGGAGGGAGTTTGTTCCAAAGATTTTTTTCAAGCCTATTTTGCCAAAATAGATTGGCGTAGAAGGGTGCCGCGCGGCAAAATAGATGAAAATAATATCTTATTGGATATGGGTTACAGTTTTTTGTTTAATTTCGTTGATTCGATTTTGCGATTGTACGGCTTCGATACTTATAAAGGTATATACCATCAATTATATTTTCAGCGCAAGTCATTGGCTTGTGATATGATGGAGCCTTTTAGATGCGTAATAGACAAGGCTTTGGTCAAGATGCATAATTTGGGTCAGTTTGACGCGAAGGATTTTGGTACGCGTAAAGGTCAGTATTATTTAAAATATCAAAACAATTCAAAATACGCCCGTATCTTTTTAGAAGAAATATTAAACTATAAAATGGATATTTACCACTACATTCGCGATCATTATTATTTGATTTTAAACGATGAGGGTGAGGTTAAAGATTTTGTTATACGCTAGTATGTTGATAGTTTCTTATGATTTTGAAAGCGATAAAACACGCGCCAAGTTCGCGCGGTTTTTGGAAAAGCATGGACATAGATTGCAGTATTCGGTATTTGAAATAAAAGATAGTCAAAGGGTCTTGCAAAATATACTCACTGAGGTAGAATTGAAGTATAAGAAGTTTTTTACCGGAGCAGACAGTATAGTGATATTTCAAATTTGCGAGGGATGCAGGAAGAAGATTCATCGTTATGGTTACGCCAAACACGAAGAGTCCGACCTTATTTGTATCGGATAAGTTGC
Source organism: uncultured Gammaproteobacteria bacterium (assembly GCA_964345995.1). Lineage (GTDB taxonomy): Bacteria > Patescibacteriota > Patescibacteriia > 2-12-FULL-60-25 > 2-12-FULL-60-25 > MWCR01. The sequence goes on along the minus strand of CAYFST010000073.1, from coordinate 168 downwards.
TAAAATTGGCACTTTTACAATTTGTAAAAGGTAGAAGTTTTTGTGGGTTCTATTTAAAAAATGCAAAACCGCGGTCTCTATTTTTGTCCTTTTGCTTTGTTGAGCCAAAAAGTCGTAACGCTTTAAACTCGTTATTTGTATCTTTTTTGCTTAACAAAGCCATTTTGG
>CAYFST010000072.1:0-2067 GCA_964345995.1 uncultured Gammaproteobacteria bacterium | reverse complement strand
GCGCCGCGTTCGCCAAGTCGCCCGGCGCCGACGCCGCCGGCTCGCGGGTGGTCACCACGAGCTCGACGCCGAAGCTCGCGAGCACGCGTTCGAGGCGGTCCATCTTGGTGGGGTGGTCGAGGTCGAGCAGGCGGCGGGCTTCGGTGTCGGGGACGGCGAGCCGGCGGGCGAGGCCGGTCTTGGTAAGCCCCGGCCGCTCGCACCTCCTCGTAGAACGCGAGCTTGGCCGCCACCCGCGCCGGCACGGCGCCTCAAAAAAAACGGTCGCAGTGCTCAGAACCCAACTGCGAGGCCTCGAATTGACCCGTAACCTGCTCGGGCCGCTGCCCTCCAACAAACCACGCAGCGCTGCCGGCCAAATAGACGTGGTTCATTGATAAGTGAGGGTTGTCTTCGCTTCTCGGTAGTCGTCGAACGTAAAATGATTTCAAAAAACAAGAAAGAAAGCGCAACATAGAAATTTCTCGATTAGCTAATCTCATCGTCGGCCTCGCTTTCCGCGATAGACGTATGCTGGGCTTCCTCACCCGCATCATTCCCTTTTGCATGAGCCACTTTACGTGACTCCAGTAAGTTTTCGCCAAACATTTCTTCAAATCTTCTTACAAAGTCGACGTCTTGCCGAATAGAAAGGAAGACGGGCCAATGACGAACGTGATCAATGGAAAGCACATTCGTTTCGATCGCCGGCCCTATAATGCGCAACACCTCGTTCGCGTCGCCCTTGACAGCTGCAACGCAGCACTGAAAATCGAGATTTGATGACGACCAATCTTCCGTCTCAAGAATCTTTATGGACTCTTTTTTATCTCCGTCAAGTGTCTTTGCGTTGGCTAGATTCACTATCATCATCTTCCGTAATCTGTCACTTCCTTGCTTTTTTTGTTCGTACAAGCCAAATTGCAGAAGCGACGAAGCCGTTTTGTAGCGTTTGTTCTCGATCAAGCTATAACTGATGCTATTCAGCTTTTTAGCCGCAGACTCGATCTCGTCGGGAAGAATTTTTCGCCAGACAATTTGCGTTATTTTGACACCATATTCCAAAAAATTCCGAACCGCACGCTTATAATATTTTGCGTCAACTTCAATACGGTGTCCGACATTAATATTACTTAAGTCGCAACCGATTTTTTTACAATTTTCAATGTATTTATCTGACACCACTCCAGCATTGTGTGCCATCAGGTTTCGGCGCTCAAAGGCCTCCGCAATGCACTTCCAATTTTCATTTTCTTTTAAATCTTGAATACTGATAGCTTTTTCAAGCCATCGTACTTGATCGCTATGACTTTGTCTCATAATGCCATCGATCTCTTTTTCAATAATTTGATTGCGTGCTTCTTCAACTGAGCCAATTTGCACCAAATCTTGAAACGAGATGTTTGTTTCACTCTTCGAGAGTATCTCGGGACGGCTTAGAAATATTAGACGACATAGACTTGCAAAAAATTCATCGTAGCAGCTCACCAGACCCATCAACAACATTTGCGGCAAAGCGTGCACAGCTTCATTATTAGAAGCCATTTCATCGAGCATCCTGTTGACTGGGCCGATATGGACACGTGCAATTTCGTATGTCTCTACTTCGCCGCTTTCAATTTTTTCGCCGTGAGTTTGTAAATATTTTTTTATGCGGTCCATTGTAAACATCTTTATGGTGAGAGGGGCAATCGCGATTATTGCTGGGATAGCAACGAAAAACTTTTTCAAGGAATCTTCAAATTCTGTTGTAAGGCTTTCGAAATCGGTGACTGGGCGTGGCGCTTGCTCAAAATTTTTCCTTGCTACGTCCTCCTCGATCTCCTCCTCAGGTGGCCAGTCCGGAAGCCTATCAATCTGATCCGAGATAGTGATGCCCTCGACACCGCCGGTGTCAGGGTCGACCTTCAATCGTGCGAAAAAATTTGCAGTCGGCATGGATCTAAAGCTTACCTTTGAGGAAGGGCGTTCCGTGGAAGCATTTCACGGAACGCCTCGGTGACGTGAATGTGCCGGACAATGAGTGCGCAGTCCGCTCAACTACACCCCGTCGTGCTGCCGCAGGTGTCGCACTTCAGGCACGTGCCG
>CAYFST010000071.1:0-2126 GCA_964345995.1 uncultured Gammaproteobacteria bacterium | reverse complement strand
GCGAGTGCTTGTAATTAATTATTATTTATTTGTTATTTCCACTGCCATCCGGTTTTGATGTACCACTCGTCGATTTGTTGAAAGCGGTCCGAGGGTTTGGCGATTTTTAATGTATCGGGCGCTCCTTTTATGCGTGTAGAAACTACATAGCCATATTGCGGACGTATTAAAAAAACGGCGGGATATTCATTCAGTATCGCTTCTGATAGCTCGATTCGCGCTGTTTGTAGAGCTTTGGTCGTAGAAGCTGATTTGACTTCGTTTATAAGCTTATCTACGTCAGTATCCGATAAGCCGGAAAAATTAGTTCCTCTTTCAGTTGTTTGCCCGCTCCACCAAATGGGGGAGAGATCTTGATCTTGGCCATAGAGTACATTCCAAAGAACAATTTGAGCGTCGCGTTTTTGCGTTGAACGGCGCAGTACGTTGGCCATGGAATCTGTTACAATTGTAACTTCAACGCCGATTAGCGACCATTGTCTTTTTAAGACTTCCGCGACTTTGATTAAATCTTCTTGATCGGGTACCAAGATGCTTAGCGCCAATTTGGTTGAGCTGGCGTTTTCGTTTTCGCTTTCCAAAACGCGTACGCTTTGCCCCTCGGAAAGCGTCCAATCAGCATCTTGTAACAGTTTTCGTGCGGCCTCCACATCCGAAGGCGTGCTTGTAGTTGGTTGTAAGTAGGGGTAGGCGGCCGGAGCTTTAACACCGTGGCCGGATAAAATATCGATTATTTCATCACGATTTACCGCCAGATTAAGAGCCTCTCTGATTTGACTTTTTTTAAGAATGTCGTCTTTTAAGTTAAAAAAAGCGATTGTTTGTTGAGGAGTATCCAGTGTGATTGTGTTCCATCTGGTAACGGCCGTGAACTTCTCCATTTCTGCGGGAGTTAAAAACGAGAGTCCGTCAACAAGGTCGGATTTTAAAGCGTCTTCAGCGGACTTAAGACCGGGATAGATTTGGAAACTGATTGTTTTGATAAAAGGTTTGATGCCGTAGTAATTGTTATGGCGTTCTAAAGTGTAAGAACGGATTATGCCTCGGCTATCGCGGGTAAAGGATTTAACCAAATACGGACCACTGCCAACCGGTTTTAGATTTATATTGGCCAGCCTGGCATTTGTGGCGGGAATATTCTGCCATAAAGAGGCGGGCATAATGCCAATCGTAAGACTGTTAAGAAAGGAAGCGTCGGGTTGATCTAAAATAAACTGTACTTTTTGCAAATCCACGGCCGCCACTCTGACACCGCGGAATAGAGGAGCTAAGATGGAGCCTCGCGCAGGATCTTGGATTGCTTCTACTGTATATTGAACATCGTCGGCGGTAACTTTTTCACCGTTATGAAAAAGCGCGTCTTGTCTGAGTTTAACGGTGAGTGTTTTTTTGTCATCACTCCAAGAATAAGATTCGGCCAAATCCGGAACAGTTTTTAAATTATTCATTTTAAAAAGACCGGAATATATCAGGGCTGTTATGTCGGCATCGGTTTCATTGGCGGGAGCGTCAATCGGATTTATGGCATGCGGTTCGCCGATTAAAGCTTCGGTGTAGGTTCCGCCAACCATGGGTATTATGGTTAAGTTTTGTTTGGCCAGTAAGATGATGCCGGTTAATAGAGCTAAAGATCCGATGACAATTATAGAAATAAAAATTTTGATTTCATTGGCTTTCATGACGCGCCCCAAATAACGAAATTGCCGCCAGGTGGGTATGGCGGTAGGTTTCATTGCCGATAAAACCAATGCATGATCCCTGTCAGAGTCGGGATTTTGTTCTCTACTGGTTTTTTTACTCGGGTACAGCCAAAAAAAGACGGTTTTAAACCATGCACGGAGATGTGCCAGATTGGACATATTAAGCTAAAACGACATTGGCAATGGCTGTCAGGAAGAACAGGATCGCGATAACTATAGTCGCATAATGCAAACTTTTTTCTATACCACGTTTTGTTCTAAAAACAGTACTTTCACCGCCAAAAGCCGCGCCAAGACCGGTGCCACGTTGTTGCAATAAGATGGCTGTTATCAGCAAAATTGATAATGCAATTTGAATAATGGGTAATAACAATTCACGCATGGCAAGAATAATACTGTTATAAGCGTTTTTAGTCAAGATGGGCG
>CAYFST010000070.1:0-2183 GCA_964345995.1 uncultured Gammaproteobacteria bacterium | reverse complement strand
AGAACCCTGAAGTATCTGCCACCTCAACAGTTGTATCAAATACACATGAGTTTTCGTCTGTTACCTCTGCAATATAATCTCCTCCTACAGCCAGGCTGTCTAAATTCTTTGTGGTATCCGCAGGTAATAGTGGATCGGGGCCATCCCAGTAAAAGCCAAAATTTGCAGTATCTCCCGTTCCGCCGGAAACACTCAGTTCGATTGCTCCGTTCTGAAAATTCCCTATGTTGGTCACCTGGGTTCCTTCAAAAGTTACGGGTTCAGGTTGGTGAATGGTAAACGTAGTATCGTCTGTACATCCGTTTTCATCGGTAATTTCAACAGTAAAGTCACCGGCGCTCAAATCCGTTTGATTCTGATCGGTTAAAACCAACCCGGAGCCGTTTGAGCTTAACCATGCATAATTGCAACTGCCGGTTCCCCCGGTAGGATTGATAAATATATCGCCGTTTTCCTCGCCAAAACAGTTGAGGGAATCTGTAGTGATTCCATCCACTTCAATATGCCCGTCGAAAACAACGGAATCGGGTTGAGTGAGGGTGGTGGAAAGTGTGTCTTTTGAACCTGCCTCATCGCTAACGATTACCGTGTAATTTCCCGCGACCAAATCCGATGCAGTTGAATCCGTTACACTTAACGTATCGCCTTCATGCACCCATTTAAATTCATAAGAGGGAACGCCAAAATAGGGTGTAACCGTAAGCTCACCGTCTGCGCCGCCATAACAGGAAATGTTTTGTTTTTCGGTGAAGGCGGCGGAAAGCGGGGGATAAAAACTGGCAAGGAACATATCCTGTGTGCCATTCAAGTTGAAAGTTGTATCTCCAATGCCAATGCTGGATGATTTAAAATAACCTCCTGTGTACACTTTATTGTCAGGGGCAATATCCAGAACCAATCCCGATTCATCATCTGCTCCCTGTTGGTCTAAACCAAAAGCTCTTAATTTATTTCCATCGGTATCAAAGGTTCCCACGAAGAAGTCCTGGCCGCCAACATGCTCAAGCGTATCGTCCCCAAAATTTATTTGGCCTTCATAATACCCTGTTATGTATAAAATGTTTTCTTGTTGTTCAATCTCCAGTGCCCAGTCATTGGCTGAAGAACCATAAGGTTTACCCCATTGAAGCGTTCCGTTACGGTTGTATTTCAGAATGAATATATCGCGACCTCCACTATTGGAGATTACATCCGAGGTGAGTGATTCCGTTGAATCTGCATGGTAGTCTGTACTATTAAAAAAGCCTGTGAGGTAAACATTTCCGTATTTGTCATTTGTAGTAGAGCCCGGAAAGTCATTACTACTACCATAAGTTCTGCGAACCCACTGATCATTTAAATTGTTATCCGTTTTTAAAAGGAAATTGTCATAAAATGAATTGGTGCTTTCATAACTTCCTGATTTAAAGAATACAGAATCTTGAAACCTGCCGCTAAAATAGTAATTCCCATCATATTCCTGAATTCCAAAAATGTTTGCTGCACCATTATCTCCATCAGTTTGTATATTATAAACTGCACCATCATAAATTACTCCGGAAGAGTCAAGTTTTACTGCAACGGTTGCATCAGAAGATGCAGGGCCGGAATAAACTGTTGTATCTTTGTTTTTATCTGCAATAATAACTGAATCCTGATAATCCAAAGTATTAATGATATCATTTGAATTATCAACCATAATTTTTCCATTCTTTTGGAAACTTCCTCCTCTTCCAATATGATTTACCCAGATAAACTGTCCATCACTTTTAAATTTAGCTATAAAATTATCTCCAATTCCATCACTTACAAGTACTGCATCATCATTGCCGAAACTACAATTTGAACTAGTAAAAACTCCAGAAACATATAAATTCCCATTATCATCTAAATCCAATTTAGATCTTAATTCATAACCATCTCCGTCAATTTCATAAATCCACAATGGATTATAATTTTGATCAAAAGATGCTATAAAAATTGCGCCGGGTCCTTGACATATTAAGGTATCTTTTGTTTCAAAAGAAAGAGTATCGGTAAAACGACCTGTTACATAATAATTACCATTATTACTATTAAAATGGGAATCAGTAATAATAACTCTACCAGTCGATTTTGTATGAAAAATACTTTGCCAATTTTGGGTTAAACCGGTGAGAGAATTTAATAATAATAATCCGGTGAGAAAAAAAGTTGTGTGTAAA
>CAYFST010000069.1:0-2275 GCA_964345995.1 uncultured Gammaproteobacteria bacterium | reverse complement strand
AACGACGAAAATCAGCGGCGCGGCTTTTTGCGTCCGCTGGATTTTTTTTGTTATGCATCTTAAGTGTCTGATTCTACTATTCTTATTTCTTCATCTGTTAAATCATAAAGTTTATATACAAGGTTATCAATTTGTTTATCTGTACTTTCGATTTGACGCTTCAACACCGCCGTTGCCTGGGGTATCTTAGATACGATCAGTCGCTTGTTTAAATCCAGCATCTGTACCACTAGGGCTACCATGTGGTCGTGCCGGGTCACGTCCGCCGGATCATCAAAGCTAATGGTTCGGATGGGGAGTTTTGCTAAATTAACTTTTTTTATCTCCGCGAACAACTTAGCTTTTTCTGGAACGATTCTCTGATATAAATAAACCATTAAAGTTGAGTTTATTATACCAAGGACATAATGAAGGCTATATAACTTATTTTTAAGGTAAATATTATATATATTGTTCAGGTTGTAATATTTTTCTTTATCAATAACCGCTCTTATTTTGTCTGAAGTTTGTCTTAAAATTATTTTTTCTTCGTCGAATGGAGATGAGTATCGTGGTTCGGCTAGCCATTCTCCATAACAGATGTAACGTTGTTCTATCGGTTTAATGCAATATCTATCTACATCTTTGCCGATTAAATATTGCTTATATGATTCATTCTTTTTAAAATCAGCATCATAAAGCCTACTCTTCACATCATCAGCCGTTTGCTTTGGTTTACCTTTGCCTTTTTGATAGGGCTTTATTCCCATCACACAATTAGCAATTTCACCCAAGGGGAATGCTATGCTCTCAAACTTAGAAATTAGATCTGAATCATCTGACAAAAAAAGTTCATACCTTGGATTACTTAGAAAAAATTGCTGATCTACCTCCTTCATTGCTATATTATCTATGGCTTCATCTTTTAAAATAGCATATTTTATAGGGCCTTTTTTTTGCATGAAATTGCTGAAAACAAAAATACAGGTGTCTCCTATATTGGCTTGTTTAAACACTTTATAATTTAAAACCAAAATGTTGCTGATCGTATAACGTTCCAAAATGATTTTTCTAATTCTTGAAAAATAATATTGAGCTAGAAAAACTGCTGGAGCAATAAAAGAAATCTTCCCATTTTCTCGCAAAAGATTGCCGCCTTGTTCTATAAAAAAAACAAAGCTGTTAATCTGATATTCATAAGAGGCATATTGCTTGGCTAAATAGTCTATTTCTTGTTTTGAGAATAACGCCCCATACGGCGGATTCCCGATCACTGCGTTAAACCCGCCGTCTTTCATAATATCGGGAAATTCAGTTTGCCAATCAAAGGTATTGACTCGATAAATTGCTTCCTCGTCAAAAACACTCATCTGCTGATTATTATAGAAATCCGGCCCGATCAGAGAGTTTCCGCATTTGATGTTGTTCGAAAGGTCCGGCAGAACTCGTTCCTGAAACAAAAGCATCTGCTTGCCAATGCTCTGTTCGTCCTCTCCTTCCAGCACCTTTAGCAGGAGGGACAGCTTTGTCACTTCCACCGCCTGGTGATCGATGTCCACGCCATATATATTATTCAACAAAATCCGCTTTCGCTCGTCGGTGGTCAACCTCCATTCGCCTTTCTGAGATTGATAGATGCGGGGAACTTTGCCTTTTGACCATTTCACCGGGCCGTCATTGATATATTCATCCCGGTGCCAGTCCAGCAAAAACTGATACGCGCCGATTAGAAAAGAACCAGAACCGCAAGCCGGGTCCAGTATCTTCAAATTTCTTACGCCGCCTTTAGGACCTAGCCTCTTGCCTTCCACCAGCTTACCCACCGTGTTCTTGACGATATAGTCCACGATGTAATCCGGCGTATAGTAAACTCCGCCTGCCTTGCGGACTTCCGGCTTTTCCTCGATTTTGGCCTGATGTCCGGCGGTAAGGCGGATGACTTTTCCCAGAAAGCGTTCATACACTTGGCCGAGGATGTCCGCCGATAGAACAGAAAACTCGTAGGGACTTTCTGGATAATACAGATTCTGAAAAATTTCCTTTAGCGGCTTGTCGTCGATTTGCAGGGAAGGCGTCAGATTGTCACAATTTTCACGGCCTTTTTCTTTTTTAAAATGAAACAACCCGGAATTGTATTTTTCGTCCGCTTTATTAAAAAGCTGGAACAGTCGTTTGTAAACATTCTCCCCGTTGCGCAGGGCCATCAACCCGCCGTAAGTCTCCATGCCTCGATCCTCACAAATGCGGAGAAACACGATCCGGTCGATGGTCTGCTGAACGGCGAAGTTCAATTCCC
>CAYFST010000068.1:0-2328 GCA_964345995.1 uncultured Gammaproteobacteria bacterium | reverse complement strand
GAGAGTGTTGACAAAAATGGCCGTTTTAGATAGTCTTGCCACATTACAAATTGATCACTTTTACCGGCCATGATCTCGATATCGAGGTTGCCACAGGCGGTATTCACCCGGATCCGGCTGCGGACGTGTAAAAGACAAGTATGAGAACTTACGAACTTCTCTATATTATTCCGGCGACTCTCACGGATGAGGAAGTCGCACAAACGGAAACCGACATTTTGGCGTTGGTCCAAAAATACGGCGGTACTACAAAAGAAAGTCGCCGCTTGGGTAAATACAAGTTTGCCTATTTAATCAAGAAGATCCGCCATGGCTATTATGTCTTGGTCTATTTTGACGCAGAACCGGATGTTGTTGCTAAGGTGAATGAAGCTTTGCGTATCCATGAACGCGTTGTGCGTCATTTGATTTTGCGTGCCGATGAAGCGGGTGGAGATGAGTTTAATTTGGTGCAGTTTCAGGAGGTTGTTGTTGAGGGAGGCAAAGATGATAAGAAGCGTAAGAAGGTCGCGGCCGCTAAGAAATCATCGGAAAATGTTTCCGAAGATGTGCAGGTTGCTCAAGAGCTTGATAAAACTTTAGAAGATAAAAAGGAATCTTCAGCCGATGAAGGAGATGGTAGTGAGATAAAAAAGGAAGAAATAAAGGATGAAAGCCAAGGAGAGGAAAGCGAGGCGGTTATAGATCAAGAAAAAGTTGAGGAGTTAAAAACCGATGGAGAAAATATTGAGAAAAAGCCGGTCGCTGATGTTAAGGTTAATGAAGAGAAACTTGATAAGGAGAAGCCTGAAGAAACCAAAGAAGATGTTATGCCCGAGTTAAGCGCTGAAGAATTGGATAAAAAGATTGACGCGGTGCTTACGGAAGATGCAAAATAAATATATCGAATTACGAATATAGAATTTCGAACTTCGATTGTTAAGGAATTAAGTATTAAAGTTATTATTTTATGGCGATGAGTTTAAATAGGGCGCAGATTATCGGGAATCTCACCAGAGATCCGGAATTGCGCAACACTTCAACCGGACAAAGCGTAACTAATTTTTCCGTGGCAACTTCTTCACAATGGACCGATCAGAGCGGTCAAAAACAGGAAAGGACTGAGTATCATTCCATAGTGGCATGGGGCAAGTTGGCGGAAATTTGTTCGCAATATCTGGGTAAGGGTCGTAAAGTGTTTGTGGAAGGTAGGTTGCAGACCAGGGATTGGGAAACACCGGATGGTCAAAAGCGTCAAAGAACGGAAATTATCGCGGATAATATGATTATGCTAGATAAGGCTCCGGCAAGAGGAAACGGTTATCAAAATCAAACTCCGGCTCAACCGACACAGCAAAGCGGATCGGGTGGTGGTAATGTTGATCAAGGAGTTGGAGATAACGAAATCCGCGTCGAAGACATTCCGTTCTAATTAAATCACAAAAAATAAATAACAAATAAAAAAGATGCGTTATGTTATTTATTACTTTAGCTAGATAATATGAAATATCAAACAATTTGCCCGTTTTGTCGGGAAAACATTACAGAAATAAATTATAAAGATACAGATTTATTGCGTCGTTCTCTTTCTTCTTTTGGAAGAATCGTGGCCAGGAAGCGCAGTGGAGTTTGCGTGTGGCATCAAAGGAAGTTGTCATCCGCGATTAAGCGCGCAAGGTTTATGGCATTACTTCCGTATCTTGTTAAATAAAAAAAACGGCCTTATGGCTGTTTTTTTTAACAAATCACCGATAATCAATATTACAATTACCAATTAATCACCAATAATCAATTACATAAATAACCAACAGGTTTTTTAGAAATTTGGTCTTTGGTTATTGTAATTTAATCACGCAGGTGATTAAATTTACTTAATATGAGTGAAGAAAAATATGTCCGTCCGAGTTGGGACGAGTATTTTATGGAAATAATGGGCACGGTTGCGCGTCGCGCTACTTGCGATAGAGGCAGGAGCGGGTGTGTGATTGTGAAAGATAAGCAGATTTTGTGTACCGGTTATGTGGGTTCACCGCCCGGTTTGGAGCATTGTGATGATGTGGGACATATGTTTAAAAAGGTGCTTTTGGATGACGGAAACATAAAAGAGCATTGCGTACGTACCATTCATGCCGAGCAAAATGCCATTTGTCAGGCGGCCAAGCATGGAGTGAGTTTGGACGGGGCCACGCTTTATTGCAGAATGGAACCTTGCAGGGTTTGCGCGATGCTTATTATCAGTGTTGGTATAAAGCGGGTCGTGGCTGAGCGCAGATATCACGCGGCACAAGAGACAAGAGAAATGTTTGCAAAAGTAGGAGTTCAGCTGGATGTGATTTATGATGAATTGCA
>CAYFST010000067.1:0-2478 GCA_964345995.1 uncultured Gammaproteobacteria bacterium | reverse complement strand
CGCTGAGCCGACGCCGACCCACCGCCGCGCCCGACCCCGGCGGCGATCAGGGTCCGCGTCGCCGCGACCACCAACAACGCGCTCGACGAGCGACCGCTTCTTCTACGAGCCGAGGCTGCCGATCACCAATCAGGTGGGGCGACGGCGACGCCTCGAAGCCGCGCGCGTGCGATGGTGTCATACGGGTCGGCGGCCTGGCGCTCCCCGGCGACGCGCTGTTGCTATGGCATGCGTCTTATGGCGCATATGGCTCTGCCACAAATCCGCCAACACGGTTACCCACGGCTTACAACGCTGAGAACCGACCCGCCGTCGCTAAGATACGTGACCGACACGCGTTCAAAAGAGACCGGGGCTTGCTCTATCCACCATGCGAAAATGCCGAAGAAATCTCACTGCGAATCCATCCGAGATCTAGTCTATGCAGCTCGCCTCTTTTAAAGTTTCTAACTTCCGCAGTATCACCGAAGCCAAAAAAGTTAACCTATCCAATTACTCCGTTCTTATTGGCGCAAATAACGAAGGTAAGTCAAACATCCTACATGCTCTAGCAATTGGTATGCAAGCTATAGAAAGCTTTAAGTATCTTGTCGTTCGAGATAAAAAGGGCCGTATCCGAAGTACCTCACCAACGTTAATCGGCAGGCAGTCGGACTATCGCTGGAGCCGTGATTTTCCTATATCTAAGCAAAGTCGTTCAAAGCACGACTCTTGCACTGAGATTAGTTTTGAGTTTCAGCTATCCGAAAATGAAATACAATTATTTAAAGAAGAAATTGGGAGCAAACTCAATGGTACACTTCCCGTACTTGTGAAATTTTTTCAACATAGTCAAGACATTTTAATTCCTAAGCAAGGACCAGGCGGCACAACTCTTAACAAAAAAACGAATAAAGTCGCCGAATTTGTTTCCAAAAATGTCAACTTTGATTATATTCCAGCAGTTCGAACATCGGAAAGTGCCGAAACTGTCATTACGGATCTGCTTTCACGCGAGCTTGCTCGCGTAGAGGAATTCGAGGAATACAAAAAATTGGTTACGGAAATACACGCTATGTATGACCCTATGCTAAAACAACTTTCAAACTCTATAACTCAAACGGTCTCGTCTTTCCTGCCATCAGTAAAAGCAATCGATATAAAAATGCCACGCGATGCGCGCATGCGTGCGTTGAGGCGGGGTGTTATAATTGAAGTAAACGATGGCAATAATACACCACTCGACCAGAAAGGAGATGGCGTAAAAAGTCTCGTGGCGCTAGCACTTATGCGCCACGCTTCAGAAATTGCAGGCGGCTCGGCTAACTCAATTGTCGCTATTGAGGAACCGGAAGCGCATCTTCATCCGCACGCAATTCATGAACTTCGTGATGTTCTTTTAGGGCTTTCCAAAAAGAGTCAAGTGATTCTGACAAGCCACTCACCGCTATTTGTTAATCCAGCAAAGTTAGCTAGCACGATTGTCGTTCGCGAGAGCCGAGCAGCAATGGCGGCGAGCATTGCGCAGGTAAGAGACGTCCTCGGCGTCCGACTTTCGGATAATCTGCAAAGTGCCAGACTTGTTGCCATTGTTGAAGGAGATGAAGACGTTATGGCCCTTAAGGCTATTTTACAAAACCGCTATCCCGGACTGCGGCAAGCAATTAAGAATGGTGACTTGGCATTCGACCCTCTAGGCGGAGCGTCCAATCTGTCGTACAAGGCTCGAATGTACAGAAACTCCGCAACGCTCGTTCACTGTTTTTTGGACAGTGATGTTGCCGGCCATCAGGCGATCAAAAGAGCCATCGACCAGTCAATTATTCGGGAATCAGACTATAATCTTATAAATGTAGAAGGACAAAAGGAAGCAGAAATTGAAGACCTTTTTGATAAGAAAAAATATGGACCGGCATTTCGAGATAAATTTGGGGTTGACCCCACAGTCAAGCCGCCGGACTCAAAAAATGAGAAATGGTCTGGAAAAATGGGAAAGATATTTCAAAGTCATGGAAAACTTTGGGATGATCAACTTAAAACAAATGTAAAAAAGTGGCTTGCCGATTTTGTGATGGAGAACGTAGAAGACATTGTGATTGAGGAAAGGTTTGGGCCAGTCGATGCTTTTGCGAAGTCATTGATGAAGAAGCTTGAAGGGTGACTTTAAAGAGACCTTTGGGCTGGCAACAGAATTTGCGCCCAAACTTCTTGGGCGCTGCAATTTTTATATTTTGCAAATTTTTTGCTATTTTGGATTCTGTTGCGCATGGGTCGGTTCCGCGGGAGGGTAGGGCGTATCGCTGGTGCCGTCTCCGATCGCCATGAAATCCGCGAACAGCAGGGGTGGAGGGAACGGCGTACTTCCGCGATCGGCTCGCCAAGTATCAGTAGGTTTGTGGCTTTACGAACCTGGCTACGCCGCGGCAGCGCTTGGTCAGCCACTGGGAAGCACCGCGCGCACTTCGTCGCAGGCTTGCTTCCCATGTGCTTCCCAAAAGC
>CAYFST010000066.1:0-2567 GCA_964345995.1 uncultured Gammaproteobacteria bacterium | reverse complement strand
TGGGCGTGTAATAAACCCCGCCCGCCTTGCGAACTTCGGGCTTTTCCTCGATTTTGGCCCGATGACCGGCGGTAAGGCGGATGACCTTCCCCAGAAAACGTTCATACACCTGGCCGAGGATGTCCGCCGATAAAACGGAAAATTCGTAAGGACTTTCCGGATAATACAGATTCTTGAAAATATCCTTCAAAGGCTTGTCGTCGATTTGCAGAAAAGGCGTCAGGTTGTCATAATTTGCACGGCCTTTTTCTTTTTTGAAATGAAAAAGGCCGGAATTATATTTCTCATCCGCTTCTTTGAAAAGATGAAACAGCCGCTTGTAGATATTTTCCCCATTTCGCAGGGCCATCAATCCGCCGTAGGTCTCCATGCCCCGATCCTCGCATATACGAAGGAACACTATCCTATCAATGGTCTGCTGTACGGCGAAGTTCAATGCCCTTTGGGAAAGGTTCGGATTGCGCAGTGCGATGTTCCGGGCCAGGATGTCCCGCCAGTTTTCAATCTCATGCAGGAAAGCGTTATCAACCTCGGTGGTGCCTTTTTTGCCTTTATTGGATTCGACATATTGATCAAAAGAGCCTTTCAGGATGGCATCTCTGGAAAAAATGCCGGCGAGTTCGGCCCACCGATTCTCATAATCTGTATATTTGAGAAAAAGGATGCGGGAGTGGGAAACCTTGTCATCCTTTGACGGCTTCACCCTGCAGTCGTAAACGGCGAATTCTTCGAAATCCGTCAAAATGCTCAGGGGCAGTTTGGCGCTCCACCCATAGCGACGCAACTGGTAGGCCGGATGGATGTCTTTCTGAATATTGATGGATGGTTTCTTGGCTTCCAAAAAAAACTTCCGGACGCCGCCGACCCTGAAACAGTAGTCCGGCGCTTTGGTAACACCGCCGACCTTGATGGCGTCTTCATGGATCACGTCCTTGTAGGCTTCGGCATAGCCTTTTTTGTTGGCGACATCCCAGCCCAGTTCCTCGAAAAAGGGATCGATGAATTCACGGCGCACCTGGGTCTCATTGTAAATGCCTTTCTTATAAGATTCCAAATTATTATCAAATGTCTCGGTTAATTCTTTGATTCTGTCAGGTACACTCATGTTTCATGCCTTACTTTATTGGTGAACTATGCGAATTAGCCTCGCGGTTTTTTTGCGTCAGCTGAATTTACCTGGATATAAATTTCATAAATCAAAGTTATCATCATCCTCAAAAAAAGCTTCACATCTTGCCTTTGTCATCCGATAGCTACTGCTTCCAAATAGATAGTACTTAATATTCGTAATTAGTTGCTTACAGCCAAGTTTATCATAAGGCGCGATTTGTATTGGCGTTCTTAAATCAATGACTTGTGCTCGAAAAGTTGGAGTAGAACCAACATGTTTGGGCCGTGAAGCAGGTAATATTTCCATATGTGCAAATTTTTCAGTGGGAGGGTGAATGGCATATTCTGCGACTAATTTTTTTGGGCCATTTTGAGGTATTCGTATCGATCTGGATTTGCGATCAATTTCTCGTGCTTCGTTTAATATTTTACCCTTACCTTTAAAAATATTTTCCTCCATTGCCCAAAAGAACCAGTCCGGGTCGTTGAACGCTACTTGCGGCAGGGTTTTACCTTTATGTTTCCCAAAAGATAATGTTGACCAGTTCATAGCATTCCCTCGTAATTTTAAGACTTTTACAACGTGCTGCTCACCTGCCGGCGTGAAGCGGCAGCGGAACACCGGTCAGAGTGAAGCAGGAAGGTTATACATAATTTGATTCATTTTCGTAATAAAAACTCAACTCGTTGTCCCAATTCTGCTAATGTTTCTGCGGCTATGATGTCGAATTGGTTGGCATTGTCATTCTTTATCTTTTCACGTGAACGTACATAGCGTGATATCGAATAAACTGCGAAATCTGCCAATTGTAGCCCATGGACTAAGGAAGAATCAGCTACAATCGGTCCACCACCTTCTAAAAATCCCCCCTCTTCCCACAACTCGATTTTTGGCTCATTAATCTTCTTTTCTTGATCCATTACTAAAACAACTGGTTTGGGTAGGATACTAAGGCGTTCAAACAAGGTCCTCAAAAATACTCTTTTAAGACCAGCTTTGTGTTGTGCACTAACAGTGCCAATCTCTTCTGCTTTTTTTCGTAAATCATCATATTGACTCTTCGGAATATAGCAATAGTAGGCATTCACAGCATACCGAGTTATCAAAAATTTCATGTGGTTGAATATCGCTACGCGATCTTCATATGCAACTTTTTTCCATGCTGAATTACTATTTGGATTGACTACTTCGGTTGCGTGGAATTCCTTCACACCAAGCCGATCAATCTGTTTTGAGATATCCAACTTATCGTAATTAGCCGAATCAACCTTTATTGCACAAAGAACACGTAGATCCGACACGAAGTTTGGATTCGGTTGACCTTGAATATCACTGTCATCACAGAAGATTAGCGTGCGGCCAGCCTCGCCTAAATTATTTATTATGTCTTTTATATTAATTATCATGAAGTATAACGCCAAGCATAAGGCGCGGCGGCTTTTTGCCGTCGCCCTTA
>CAYFST010000065.1:0-2766 GCA_964345995.1 uncultured Gammaproteobacteria bacterium | reverse complement strand
TTAATTGTTAATCGATAATCAGTATTTAGTAATTGATATTTGTTAATTGGTAAAGGTTATATTTCCCTTGACTTTACCCTCATTTTCTGCTAAATTCACCGCGTCGGGCCTAACAGATGACTGCTCCTCGTAGCTTTACGCTAAGGGGAGAGGAAAGTCCGAACACCCGCATTACGGCAACGTACCGCGATAAGGAGAGTCGCTAACGGCGACCGGGACATAGCCCAGAGCGAAATCGCGTTTACGCGATGGAATCGAAGGGTAAACCCAGGGAAAGTCCCGCGAAAGCGGGTTCCTCATAGCTTTATGCGACGAGGAAGCCACAGAGACAATAATAATTACGCTTCGGCGCGATGAAAGGTGAAAAGTGAAGTGATGTGGTCGCCTCCTGCGCAAGTTGGAGCAACGTACTGCTACATTTCTCTGCTCGTGGCGACACGATGCAGTGGTAAACCCTCTCCGGTGCAAGAGCAAGAGCGCCATACTCTCATTTGAGTCGCGCACTGGTCGCTCGCAGGATCCGGCAAGCAATTGCCGGGCTAGATAGATAGTCATCGCCCCATGAGGCATATTTAGGAAATGCTGCTCGGGGTACAAAATTCGGCTTATCGTTTCGCCCGAATCCTGTTTTCTTCTTCATGTAGCATGTAACTTGTAACATGTAATATAAAAAAGAAAGCTGACATGCAAAAACTCCGTTTACCGCGGAGTTTTTGTTTTGTGATATAATACTCATGTAACTTATAACAAACAAAAACCATGCTACATGCTACAAGTTACATGCTACAAGTTACATATTTATGAACAAATTCCAGCTGACATTCACCGCCCTTCGCCTACCGGCGGATACTATCGCTCTTGCCTGTGCCGCCGCTTTTGCTTATCTCTTACGCTACTCACGCTTTGCTACCGAAATCCGCCCCATTTTGCAAGATATTGCCGTAAGCACCTATATCCAAACGTCACTGACTTTCATTGCTATTTGGATCGTAGTTTTTGTTATCGCCGGCCTGTATTCCACCAGAAGCCGTAAAGCCTGGGATGAATTCGGCCGCATCATACTGGCTTGCACGGCCGGAGTAATGCTACTCATTGCATCCATTTTTTTTCGCCGTGAACTCACCCAATCCCGCTTTATCATCCTGGCAATCTGGGGCTTATCCATCTTTTTTGTTTTTTTTGGCCGTCTAACCTTGCGCGCTATTCAGCACCAACTTCTGCGCATGAAAATCGGTCATGAAAATATTGTTGTAATCGGCAAAGATACCATTGCAGACAACCTGGCTGAAACTTTCTCTAATCTATCAATCCTGGGATTTACCGTTGTTAAACAAATTTCCAAATGGAATAACGACTCCAAACAAGCTCTCAAACGCTTAATCGATAAAGGCAAAATCTCCGGCATTATTCTCGCTGATCCTGACATGCCCAAACGAGATGCTTTACATATTATCGGTTTCGCAAACAAACATCACCTTCACTTCTGGTACGCCGCCGATGTTTTCGCGGCACGCTTCACTAACATCGCGGTCAGTACTCCGGGAGGTATTCCACTTATCGAAGTCAAACGCACACCTCTAGACGGCTGGGGCCGTATCGCCAAACGTGTCGAAGACATCCTATTTTCAATAATCATCCTCATCATCAGCTCCCCTCTCTGGATATTAGGCGCCATTCTGGTTCTCATCGAAGATGGTTTCCCTATCATATATAAAAGCGAACGCATCGGTGAAAAAGGCCGCTCTTTCATTACCTACAAACTGCGCACAATGTTTAAAAAATTTTCCATCGGCCCGCAATTTAAAGATGCCAAAAAAAATCTCGAACTCGAACAAAAACTCATCAAAGAACAAAGCATAAAAAAGGGCGCCGTCTACAAAATAACGAGCGACCCCCGCATCATGAAAACCGGACATTTCTTGCGCAGATGGTCTATCGATGAATTTCCCAATTTTATCAGCGTACTTAAAGGCGATATGTCACTTGTCGGCCCCCGCCCCCACCAGCCCCGGGAAGTCGAAAAATATTCCGACGAAGAACGCCGTGTCCTAACCATAAAACCCGGAGTCACCGGCCTCGCGCAAATCTCCGGCCGCTCCGATCTAACCTGGGCCGAAGAAGCAAGGCTTGATATCTGGTACATTGAAAACTGGTCTCCTCTCCTCGACCTCTATATTTTAATAAAGACACCATTTGCCGTCATACAAAAAACCGGAGCATATTAACCAAGATGTACTAGGATAGCCGCCCGATCATTTACCAAGATTTTAACCGGGATTTACCAAGATAAAGATCCAATAATTTTACCAAAATGTTATTTTATGGAACTTCGAGATTTAACACATAAAATTATAGGCTGTGCAATGCGAGTCCATAACGAACTTGGTCGTGGTTTTCAAGAATTAATTTACTCCAGAGCTTTATCATTAGAGTTAGATGCCGCTAAAATAAAATACATACGAGAAATGCCAATGAGCATCCACTATAAAAATCAACAAATCGGCATTAGACGTGTCGATTTTTTTATCGCAGATGTAATTATGCTAGAAATCAAAGCGGTTTCTGAATTAGATGACGCTCATCTAGCGCAAGCAAAAAACTATCTTGAAGCTTATCGAATAAAGAATGGACTCCTTATTAATTTCGGAGCCAACGACCTACAATTTAAAAGACTCTTCAACAACCGATAAATAAAAACGATATCCCGGTACATCCTGGTCTATCATCCCGGTACATCCTGGTCTATCATCCCGGTACATCCTGGTC
>CAYFST010000064.1:0-3100 GCA_964345995.1 uncultured Gammaproteobacteria bacterium | reverse complement strand
TTGCATTGACCATGAGTGGTTATGTGCCTTTGACAATTGAAGCGAATGATTTTTTTCTGAAAGAAGGTCAAGTCTGTAATTATATTGGATTTGTAAAAAAAGGATTGCTTCGCTCATTTATTTATGACGACTATGCCAATGAAATCACGTCAGACTTTTTCCCGGAAAACACTTTAATTATTTCGTTTGATAGTTTTAACAACAGAGTTCCATCTAAAGAGAATATAAAAGCAATAGAGGATTCGGAGTTAATGGTCATTTCATACGAAAAGCAAAAGGAACTGTACGATAAAATACCGGCATGGAATCTTATTTGCAGAGATTTGGCAGATTTTAAAAGCCGTGAAATGATTGAAAGAGCCAATCGTTTTCAAATCATGTCTGCCACAGAGCGCTATCAGGCCTTTTGCAATGAATACCCGGATATATTGCAGCGCACAACATTGGGGAATATTGCTTCATATATTGGGGTTGATATTGCAACTCTAAGCAGAATCCGAAAGAAGAAATAACCGTTTTTGACTTTTGTCAAACAATCCTTCGGATTATCCGATATACTTTTGCGTCATAATCATTAAACTTTTAATCGTATGACAGCAACAAAACAAATCAGTATTATCGGAGCTACCGGCAACCTGGGTGTGCCCGTAGTAAAAAATCTTGTGCACCTTGGATATAAAGTACATGCAATTGTGAGAAACCGGGAAAAAGCCAAGGCACTGTTTGGCAAAATGCCGGATGTAAAAATATCCGAAGCCGATTTAAGAAATGTTCCGGCATTAAAAACAGCACTAAAAGATACAGCGTATCTGTACCTTAACCTTTCGACCCAAGCTACTCATTTAAACATACCGTTTGCTACTGAACGCGAAGGCGTTGCCAATATTATCGCTGCAACTAATAAAGATTGCATAAAACAAATTATCAGCATATCCGGCTTAGGCGCTTTAGATAATAATCAGGATGCAGGAAAGATTACGTTTATCCCCAACATTATCCGTAAGCAAGGGCATAAATTAATCAAGGAATCCGGGATCCCTTACACTATTTTACATTGTACATGGTTTGCCGATAGTTTTGTTTTGTACAGGCGAAATAACACCTACATGGTGATAGGCGACACCCAAAACCCTGTTTATTTTACAAATTGTTACGATTTTTCATGCCTGCTGGCTAATGCAATCGGCAATACAGAAGCTTTTTATAAAGAATTTCCGGTTCAGGGAACTAAAGGCATAAACCATCCGGAAGCAGCAAAATTGTTTTTCTCTGAGTTTTCTGAAAATACAAAAGTAAAAATTGCACCCGGTTGGATTTTGGGCTTAGCCGCTGTTTTTAATAAAGAAATGAAGTTTATCAAACACATGTCTGATTATTTCCGTAAAACCAAAGAAGAATTTTTAGCTGAAGAATGCGGTACTTATCAAGTATTAGGAGAACCTAAGTATGATGTTCAAGGATATGCAAAAAAAATTAAAGATGAAAAGTTTTACGATTATTTGAATATCACAAAATCTGAAAATGACAATAAGGCATCGAATATGAAATCAACAGGCATAAAAACAATATTTTTTGCGGTAATAGCAGCGCTTACCATAAGTTGCTCGTCCAATAAAGAACTTACAGCACCAAAGTCTTTATACAAAACCGAAGAAGGCAAAACCATCGCATACAAAAGCTACGATAAAACGATGAAGCTATGGGATTTGGAATACCGGGAAGAATTTGTGGATACCGATTACGGCAAATCGCATGTAATTATATCCGGAGAAAAAAATGAGCAATCCTTAGTATTATTACCGGGTTTATTTGCCGATGCCACCATGTGGTATCCCAATGTGAAGGCACTTTCGCAGCACTTTAAAGTCTATACGCTCGACATGATAAACTATGGCGGAAAAAGCAAGCCCTCGGGCAAGGCTGTTGTAAATATGGAAGATTATAAAATTTGGTTTACCCAAATATTAGAACATTACCGCATTGAAAAAGCCTCAGTTGCAGGATTGTCCTACGGTAGTTGGCTGGCACTGGCTTTAGCCCGCGAAATACCCGACAATATTTCAGGCTTAGCCCTTTTAGACCCTTCGGAAACTTTTATGCCCATGAAAAGCTCAATGGCATGGAAAGGGTTTAAGTATTTTATGTTTTTTCCGAACAGAAAAAAGTATGAGAAATTTTTTGATTGGATGGGCGGCGGTTATACCGACCCGCAATTAGACATCTGGTTTGAGCACATGCTTGATGTCATAGAATATGGTTCTGTAGGAATGTTTGACATACCTCAGCATAAAATTTACGAACCCGAAGAATTGAAAATGATTAAAATGCCTGTCCTTATCATGGCAGGCGGTAAACCAATTATTTACGACAGCCCCGAAAAATTTAAGACAAACGCCCTAAAAGCCATTCCACATGCTGAAGTTGTTATTGTTCCCGATGCCGGACACGGTTTAAATATGGAAAAACCGGAAATTGTAAACAAAAAAATGATTGACTTTTTAAGAAACATACAAAATTAAAATTATCCATGAAAAGTATTAAAGGAAAAGTCGCGATAATTACCGGAGCAGCTTCCGGACTGGGAAGAGCAATCGCTGAATATTTTGCTCAAAAAGACGGTATTGTTGTCATTGCAGACATCAATCTGAATTCCGCCAATGACACCCTAAACCGAATAAAGGAAAAAGGAGGAGAAGGCCTTGCCCTTGAAGTTGATGTAGGTAATGCCAAAGAAGTGGACAAAATGATATCTGTTACAAATGATAAATACGGGCGTATTGATTATCTTTTCAACAATGCAGGTGCGGCAATTAATGGTGAATTTAAAGATATGACTTTGAACCATTGGCAAAAAATGATGGATGTCAATTTTTGGGGAATCGTATATGCATGTCAATCGGTTTACCCGATAATGATAAAGCAGGGCTATGGCTCCATTATTAATGTTGCTTCATTTGCGGGACTTTTACCGGGTGGCTTAATGACAAGTTACAGCAGTTCAAAATTTGCGGCAGTTGGATTTACACTGAACTTACGGTCAGAAGCTAAGCAATATGGAATTAATGTAACGGCACTTTGTCCGGGCTACCTTGAAACCCCG
>CAYFST010000063.1:0-3189 GCA_964345995.1 uncultured Gammaproteobacteria bacterium | reverse complement strand
GCGATTGATAGTAATTGACAGAAATTATTGCTATTATTGTTATATATGAAATTCGGCGAGCAATTTGATGCGATACAAAGAAAAACAAAGCGCAAATTCACGGTACCCCAAGGCGTTGATCCCGCTCTTTATCATGGCGCGCAAAAAATTGCGGGCGATAAATACGAACCCCGACTTATCGGCCACGGAGCCGAACATCTTGTATTCAAATTCGAAGATCCCAAACATCCCGATACGGTTTACAAGGTCAATTTTCGTGAAACTGCACTTCTTTTAGATGCCCAACAACACGGTCCGGAAACGCTCGAGCGAGCCAACCAAAGACTGCAAGCTGAAATGGAACAACGCAAAGAACGCTTAGGTCAATTACGCCAATATCTGGGATTCCAAGCGGTTCCCGTACAAAAATATATGGTGCGCGAACTGCCGGTTAATATCGACGTGATTGCCAAATTGGCACCGCATCTTCCCGTAGACCCGGCCAATTTACCCGAAAAAGTAAACGCCTGGGTAACGGTGCAACGAAAACTAGAAGCTCCATCCGATAAAATAATGTCTTTGCATGGCTACTATCCCGAACTGCTACTAGATCCCAATCACGAAGGTCACAGAAGGCTTTACCAAGGAGTCAATGAAATCGCTCTCAACCAACCGCTAAGTGGAGATACTCCGGATAATGAAGAACTGCAAAAAGATTGGGTCTGCCACATGTATTCATCCATAGCAAGCATCCGCGCCAGAGCTGAACGTGATTCGGAATTTTTAAAAAATCTTAAAAAAAGCATACAAAATCTTATTCGCTATACTGAAAGAACCGGCCAAACCCTGGATATTGCAGGCAAAAACAATCTCATTATGTTGCAGGGCAAAAATAATGAATGGCAATTGAAACTAATGGACCCGCTATTAAATGAAGAGATACAAATCTCAGACCTGCAATACGCCATCAAACGTTTAAAGGATGATCGACCGCTAAAAAATCCTTTAGCGATCAAAGCTTTAAACGCACTCAATTATGTGCGTATAATCAACTGCTTGGCACTTATCGCCAAAGTTCCCGAGCGTATCCATATCCCCGAACCGCAAGAACAATCACCCGCTCTGGATAATCCATTCGCCGACTTTGATGAAGATATACCCATTGTTATTGATTCAGAAGATGAAGGTGCCAACAAAAACTCTTCGACAGATATGAACATTCCTATCCCCGCTTTTTTTAATTTTCTTAACCGCTTCCGAAAAAATTAAATCAATACAATTCCTCAATTTACTCAAGACTCTTACCTCCTTTCTAATCCCTTTCCTTGCCAGTTTGGTTATTGTTTCTTGGAGTTTGAAATTTCAAAAAATCCCTTGTTGGGATTTTTTGGCTGGTGGGCGGAGAGGGACTTGAACCCTCACAGGATTGCTCCCACTAGCACCTGAAGCTAGCGCGTCTACCAATTCCGCCATCCGCCCATATTTATATATAACACGTAACATATACCATATAACAAAATATGACAAGCTCACTTTATTGCCATTAATACCATTCGCTAGTACACTTATATTATTATCACTTTAACGATTCCGTCATTAGTAATTTGTAATTAATACAAGTATGCCAGACACTTTTACCAAAACAACCCACCAATCCTGGAGCAACCGCATTAAAGGCTCTTTTAAAGGAATTATCGTGGGCTTGTTATTATTTGCCATTTCTTTTCCTCTGCTTTTTTGGAATGAAGGTCGCGCGGTTAAAATGCATAAAAGCCTGGAAGAAGGCGCAAACAATGTCACTTCCGTTTCTGCTAATAGTATCGACCCAAGTAATGAAGGCGAATTAATACATATAACCGGCCAAGCTGACACTAACGACACTTTATCCGACCAACAATTTGCCGTATCCGAAACCGCAATCATGCTTAAACGCAAAGTTGCAATGTATCAATGGAAAGAAGAGACTACATCCGAAACCAAAAAGAACCTTGGCGGCAGCACTGACACGGAAACAACCTACAGCTATAAAAAAACCTGGTCCGAATCTTTAATAGACTCGTCCTCATTCGAATTCCCAAATGACCACAAAAACCCAAGCTCCATGCCCTACGAGACCGCGAACATGTATGCTGACAATGTAAACGTTGAAGCTTTTCAACTTTCCCCTGCCTTAATCCAGCGCATCAGCGGTGCTAAAAAACTACCACTCACAGCCAGCAACATAAAAGCGCTGCCCATAAACGATTACCGGAATGCCGAAATTCAAAATGGTACTCTCTACATCGGCAACCCAAGCTCACCCGAAATTGGGGATGTTCGTATCAGCTTTGAAGTTATCCGCCCTTCCGTAGTTAGCATAGTATCCGTTCAAGAAGGAGACACTTTAAAACCCTACCAAGCCAAAGCCGGTGCTGATCTAGAACTTTTGGAAATGGGCGAAGTCAGCGCTGATAAGATGTTTCAAAATGCCATAGAATCAAATAAAGTAATGACCTGGATCCTGCGTTTTCTTGGAATCTTCCTCATGTTCTTAGGGCTTGTCATGATATTAAAACCCTTAAGTGTCCTGGGTGACGTTATTCCCTTCCTCGGCAGTGCAGTAGGCATGGGCACCGGCATTCTGTCCGGCTTGCTGGCTATCGTATTTTCCTTCATCACAATCGCCATCGCCTGGCTCTTCTACCGCCCGCTACTTTCGGTGATACTAATCATTATCGCCACCGCAGCCATCACGGCAATAGTAACAATTATAAAAAAGAATAAAAACAAGAAACCCGAACCGCAAACAGAATCCAAATCTGAATAATCAGCAATAATAAACAAAAGCCCCATACCAAAAATCCTGAATTGGATCATAGGATGGGGCTTTTTAAAAAATTTAATTTCTAAGCTATCCCGCAATGTTTTTCCAATCTCTCGATTCTTTCGGTCAAGCGCAATTTCCCATGTGACATCATGGTTAATTCCTGTTCATGCTTCTCATAAATTTTCGCGATATAATCCATAGTTTTTGACATTTTAGCCATATCAGCTTTTGTCGCCATATTGGCCTCGATCCTATCAAATCTCTCATCATGTTCCAATGCCTTTTTAGCCAAAAACTCTAATTGATCATCATGTTCAATGAACTTAGCATCATGCTCGTCAAATCTCTTATTTATTTGAACAAAGTTAGCATCATGCTGAACAAGTTTGTCATTTATTTGAACA
>CAYFST010000062.1:0-3234 GCA_964345995.1 uncultured Gammaproteobacteria bacterium | reverse complement strand
GGAAGTCGACTTCCATACTAAGCCGTCTGTGGCGATTTTGAGTGCTCCGTTATAGCCTTGTTTGCGCACTTCGGCTTCCATGGCCGGCGGCTCATCCAAACCGATATAATGGGTGAGCCAGAGCTCTTTAACACCCGAATGCGCGGCCAACATACCACATTGGTCGGGTGCCATGTGACCATAGCCCGCGGTATAGCTTTGGCCAACACGAGTGCCGGCATCGGCGATGAGCAGATCGGCATTGGCCACATTTTCGAACAGTGAATCGGTTATACCGGCATCACCTGTATAAACGATAATCCTCTCTTTGGTTTCGATACGATAGCCTAATGCCGGATGTTGACCGAAGCCATGATAAACGCCAAAAGGTTTAAGAGTAAGTCCGGGAATAACATCGCGCTCCCAACCGCTCCTAATCGGTTCGATTTTGAATTGGAATTTATCAGGCATGTGATTGAGTTTTCCACCGGCTTCAGGGTGGTGCCAGTTCCAGACAGCTTCAAACCCTTGAGCCGAAGCTTCATGCATATAAACCGTAGCCTCTTTCATGTGCGGTTGGGACTCGCCCCAGAGTACACGGCAAAGTTTAGCTTGCAATAATTGAGCAATGGCCGCGTGGTCGGGGTGGACGTGCGTTAGGGCGATATTTGCGATATCACCGATATCATACCCTTCATCTTCGATTCGATAGCGGACACTTTCAGCGGCATCGAGGAGCAAGAGTTCGTTGTTGTATTCGATTAAAAAACCGGGTGGGAAACGGCGCGGCCCGGAATTACAGCCGTTTAGACATATACCGGTGCCCAAAGCGATGACTTTTAGTGACATAGTAATTGTATTATAACATAATGCAAAATAACCAATAACCATGTTGCTAATAATCAATAAAATAATAATTTTCAAAGTTAATATGATAATCACTTAGTGATTTAATATTTTTTATTAAATGATTTTCTCGCACATTTTTTATTACTTTTCGGTATACGGGAAATCGCTTACTGCGGTTATTAAATTTTGGCTACTGGTGATTATGATTGATTTGACAGTGCATAATTTCTTGAGTAATATAACGTAGTTGTATGAGCTTTAGTCTTGGTTGGAATCTAATTACAAAGATGGATCTCATTATTGATAAGCGCCATTCTTAGTTTTTCAGGTTTGGAAAATTGAGAATGGCCCACATCGTGAGGTCATTTTTTTTACGTACTTTCCACAAACAAGAGGATGACCATGTTCCGCTACCAGGATCCGTGGCTTGAGATTCCCAAACCCAGAGTTCGTATTCATTGTATGAGTCCATTTGGTGTTTTTTTGGATAAGATCGTGGGCTTGAGCGAATACGCGGGCCGAGCGGTTGTGCAAAACGGCATTGTTTATTGTGGCTATGTAAGTGAAACCAGCCGTAAAAATATTGTAGCCAGCCATAAAATGCTCAAAAACCGGGCCGGTATCGGCGCGGATGAGCTGGTTATGGTGAAAGGCGAAAACTTGTCGCAGTCCATTTTGGATGATGGGGCGTCTAACGATTATCTGGAGATGATCCGCCGCCAGGTGGCAAGCGGCATGCCGTTGGATTTTTACCTGACTCGAAATATGGAAGGCTTTGTTGCCAAACTCGGTATAGGCTGGCACCAAATCAGCACAGCGCAGCCCGCGATTGCAGAAATGTTTGACGATAAGTACCGCTTGCGGTGCTTGGGTGACACGCTCAATATGCGGCGCGCGTTTTCGCCGTGGGAGTTGGTACCGACGGAATTTGACGCGGTAATGGAAGCGCGTGAGCGCGTGCTTTTGGAGGCATATTCCAGGGTGCCTACGGATATCGTGTATTTGAAAGTACATGACTATGACGGCGGAGTCGGCGTTTTGCGCTTGGATCCGAATACTCCCAAGGAGAAGCTAGGTGAGTTTTTGGACGAGTATCGCGGTTGCAACTTGGTAATGGACGCGGGATATCCCGCAGACAAGTTTGACACACAAGTCTGTTCCATGAAGGTCATGTTTACCGAACAGGGTTGGATTCCGTTTTACTTTACCCGAATGAGCGTGAAAAACGACGCGCACAGTGGCAATACGGTAGCTATTGGTCAAAAGGTACTGGATTCGGAGACCGAGATGGCTACTATCGGTATTACGACCACGCTAAACAATGCGGCGTATGAAAACGGCTATGGCGCGCTTCTGCCGCGCACGGCCTGCATCGATTTTTTGCGCGTGCGACATGAGGGTAAGATCCACATTTTCATTTTGGAATACAATGCCCGATCCAGCGCGGCAGATTATGCTATGTCGGTTTGCTATGAGGCTATGCATCGCTTTGGCGGTGGCAAAGCGGCCGTGGTCATGAAAAACTTGGACGGCTTACCTCAAGGCATGGAATTTGATGAGCTGGCTTACCGATATTTGGCGGCACGGCCTTGGGATGGCAGTAGCCGACCGGGATTTGTTTTGGCCAACGCCGGATGTCTGGAGCAAGGCAAGATAACGGCCTTCACCATTGCACCGGAAATAGCGGAAGCTGAAGCCATGATGGCAAATATTGCGCCGGCTACACAAGTTCGCCGTAATCCTCTTTTGCGCGTAAGCGCGTGACTTTGACCTCCGAACTTCATCGGGGGTTTTTTACCAGGATGTACCAGGATTATCTTTCAAAGGCTGACATGACTTAAGTCAAGGAATAAAAAAATTTACAACCATTGTTCTAATCCCATAGTTTTAGTTTGCATCTTATAGTATCTGTTAAAATTTGGAATTTCAAAAACTCGCGTTACGCAAGCTTTTCTGTGGTGGACGCTGAAGGAATCTCACGTCGTTTCACTCCTCATAGGGGCTTCCGCCCCTCTGACGTCGCTTACACTCCTGTCACCCCCGACATGTGGGAAACTCCCGTTTCCCACCCCCTTCCCGTTCTCATCCTTCAGCTCATGTTTCTTGGCAAGTGTTAGAATTTCAAAAGCTCGCATTGCGAGCCTTTACGTGGTGGACGCTGAAGGAATCGAACCCTCGACCCCCTCGGTGTAAACGAGGTGCTCTAACCAGCTGAGCTAAGCGTCCTCTTTAATAACTGTGAACGAATATTAGCGTAAATTACAATTCTTGCCAAGTCCTTATGATTTTGGTAATGTTAGCCTCACAATATAATACGCACGGGTGGCGGAATTTGGTATACGCGCTAGCTTGAGGTGCTAGTGGGAGCAATCCCTTGGAGGTTCAAGTCCTCTTCCGTGCACCAGA
>CAYFST010000061.1:0-3731 GCA_964345995.1 uncultured Gammaproteobacteria bacterium | reverse complement strand
AACTTTTGATAATAATATTATCTGTTAATGCATGCTACTTAAAAAAGCCCTTATGTCCACTAAAGTTATTATGACTTGTAATTATTATTTTACTCACTGTTTAAGCTGAGTTTTGTTTGGCACGGTTTACTCAGCTAATGTGACTGAATTTTGATGGCATATGCATGATAGATGAAGTCGCTAGAAAACACACAGAAATTCCTACCACACACTACCATTATTTTTACAGAGAACATGTTTATAATGTAGGCGATGTCACATATGATTTTTTTGCGACTTTTGATGGGTTGATACGAGTATCCGGCTAAAAACGGATTGCTTATTTCAACAACAAGAAGCGAGGAGTGGAATTTTTTTTGTTTACGGTTCAACACCTATGGCTACCGTCCACTGTTTTAAGGTGATTTTTTCTTTATGTTGCTTTTTTTTACTTTTTTAGCTAAACTGGCGATTACAACTTAAGGGCCCGTGGCGGAATTGGTATACGCAACGGACTTAAAATCCGTGGCCGCAAGGCTTGAGGGTTCGAGTCCCTCCGGGCCCACCAATTAAAACTCGCGCTATGCGGGTTTTTACAAATCCAAGCTACACCAAGACACAACAAAAAAAGCGCGGGCGCGCCCAAGAGCCGCGCGCAGAAAAATTTGTAATAACTCGGCAAAATTTTGGTTCGCTGGATGGAAAAACCGGATGAACTATGTAATTGCTAATTTTTAATAAAGTATTTTCAGATTCGAGCGCGCTTATGATCTTTAATCATAGTAGAACAAAATATTTTGCGCTAATTTAGAAATATTAACCGGGATTCACATCACATTGATTTTTATTAGCTTATTGATAATTATTAAGTGTTATCACTTTTGTATCTATATTTTGTTAATATACTCCGTATTTAACAACTTAATGGCCATATATGCAATTTTGTAATTTTTGATGATATTTGCCAATTATCCCCTTGTAAAAATATCGTCAAACAAGGTAAGGTTGCGGTAATTCAGTACCTTTTACAAGGGGTTCAACATGTCGATGACAAGCAGCTACCCTCCGGAATCGGCACCCTCAAGCCAAGATTTTGCCCAATATAACGGGATATCGACACAAAAGGTGATAATTGACGATCAAGATGTAAGAGACGCGCTAGTCAGGTGCAGCCGGCCAATAGCGGTTCAAGCAAAAGCCGATCCAAAGCTAGCTCTAATTAATGAAGCCGTTAAAAGACTTCGGCAATCCGGAAACATGATCGGAATAAAAAAGGTTGCAGTCGCGGTTGAGACGCTAATCAGAAAAGAATTAATTGTATTTGATCCAAGAGCCGGAAGTTTTTACCCAACTCTCAAAACTCAAAAACTGTTAAGCGATCTGTATATCATTCTTTGTGACAATTGCGGTTCATCGGTGGTGATTCAAAAAAAAGATAGTAAAGCCCCTAAAATATGTTCGCGTTGCGGTTGTAAACTATAATAACTCGATATGTATCGGGTTTTTTATTTTAAAAAGCATGCTTTAGGCGCATGCTGAGTGGGTTACGTCTTTTGCATCTTGTGCAGATGCGGAAGGCAGAACATTAGAGATCAAGGTGTTTAGAAAAATGCAAGTGTCCGTGATTACTTGATCACAGCGTAAGCGTTCGGGATGATCCGGCGTAACACCGACTCGTGCGATAATGGGAAGCCAGTTGCGATTATACTTGCGATTGAACTTGCCCACTCCTTCCCAAACTTCTTGCCGGAGCTGATAATCACCGATTACGCCGGTGTTTGGGTTAGGCGCCGTGCGTATAGCTTCAAATTTCGCGCCTGGCTGTTTGGAATTCGATTTGATTTGTAGGCAAAGCGTGGGACATGAGACAATCATGGGGTTGTCGCAAAACAAATCGATTTTGTAATGTAAATCATTTTCTATGCTGGCCACGCGAGTTTTGACACCCAAGAGAATACAAGCATAAGCTAATCTGGCTGTAGCCATAACTCCTTGGTAAAAACCTGTAAAACTCTGCCTGCTTAGACGCAGGTATTGCCATGAATGCAAGATAACTTTCCTGTCGGCTTCAGGCAACCAAATGAAAGCGCTTATGAGACGGTTTTGAGCCAAGATTGAAGCATTGAGGCCTTGCCTGATGAGGTACGGATCTTCGTCTTTTTCGTTAGCTAAAATAGTACGCGACAATGAATAATGAAACATGGACATGGCCGCGCAATAAACACCAAAGTTACCTTCGGAGTGTTGCCGCCACTTATCGCGCATATGAGCATGCTCGCGTCTGCAATTAAAGCTACATAACTCCAGATAATTGGGAGCGAAACTCGCGCCATCTATTTTGGCTTCTTTGAGCAATTCAATGAAATCAGGCGGAGCCGGTTTGGGTTTACGGCAAAGTTTTACCGCTCTGCCAACTTGTGAATCGCGGTTTCTCATTCTGTCTCCTTCATGCAAAACGCTCTTCTTTGTGAAAAGTCCATATATTAATCTACATCATATATTGAATTTGTCAAGCTTTGCGGCTTATTGTCATGATTATGGACATTGGGCGTTTATTATGTTAATAAAGCTTAACTAACTATTTTATGCAAAAATCATATATTTACTTGCTTGGAGGATCGGCCATTTTAATTAGTGTTTTGGCCGTTGCAACGCTATCTTATGCGGGTGGATCGAAAATTCGCGTCCCTTTGGTAACATCGGGAATTGAAACCCTCATGGAAAATTTAAATCAGCCGGGTCCGGAACACATGAGCGCGCCCACTGATGATTTGGAAATTTTGGTTGGCGACACTTACGCGCCAAAGACGGATGAAGAAAATGAAGAAAAGGCAGATAAAGCAGATGTTCCAACCGAGTGGAAAAGTTTCAGTTTTAACGGCTATTCTTTTGAAATTCCCGCTGATTGGGAAAGTGCCTGGCCTTCAGTTGAACAGGGATATACAACCATTTTATTTAAAGATGCGGGCGATAAAGTGGTGGCTGAAATCGTGAGCCCTCCGCCAATTACGGGTTATGAAATATGGCGCTTTGAAACAAAAGAACGAACCGCGAGCAAAGACGGCGAGCGATATAAAATCTCGTTGATGCTGGGAACGGTGGCCGAGGAATATGCCGATAATTCAGAGAAACGATCTTTGAATATGATTTTTGCGCAAATTGCTGATACGGAGACAATCGATGATGCACTGTTTAATCCGGCGCGTGGAATTCAAATAATGTCTGACACCCAGGGAACAAATAAAATTTTTGAACGCATTTACTCTTCATTGGAGCCGCAAAAATCTTGGTACACTTTTACGGGAGATCATTTCCGTTTTCAGTATCCCAATGAATGGACCGCAACAAGCGAAGCGGGTGCCGGACACAGATGGGGCGAATTTTTTGACGAGAACAATAAACGTGTAGCTTTTTTGGAATGTCCGATCCCGCAAACCGGCTACGAAGGTTATAACATGACGGAATCGCACAGAACTTTGTCGAAAGCCGGCATAAAATACGCGTTGGACTATTGGCATGGTGAAGCTATAGATGAAAGAGGTGATTTGGAGTTGATTATGATGGAGATGATGACTCCGCCTAAAGGCAAGGAAGGTGGCTTTGGCGGAACCACATGCGCGCTTACGGCCGAGCAAGCGGATATGACGGAGATTTTTGAGAGAATTCATCAAAGTTTGACCGTACGAAATCCGAATTAGAGCGAATTACCAATTCTGCAAGGACAATATTCATGTGATTATCCTGAGATAAAA
>CAYFST010000060.1:0-3986 GCA_964345995.1 uncultured Gammaproteobacteria bacterium | reverse complement strand
GTCAAGTACGGGCTATTGACAATTTTGTCGCAATCTGCTAATTTTATTAATTCAAACACGGCGGTTTGACCGCCAAAAACGTCCTTTCTATAATGGAGGCGGTATGAAAATCTATTACTTCCCCACCAAAAACGGCCATGAACTCGAACCTATCGAAGTGGCCTTGGATGAAAATGGCACAGCTAATCTCTCCAAACTGCCCGACGATCTGCAAGATCACCTAAGCAGTTTCGGCATCATCAATGCGATACACACAGGGCAAGTGATGCCGAATGAAGGCAAGATATTCTTGGAATGTTTACTGTTAGCCAGTAATCCAAAAATGATCTTTCGCGAATATCCGCGTAAAAGCAATCTATGAGAGAATCAATTCCTCAGGAGAATGGACGTGAAAATAAAAACCGCCCACTCCCCCCTTCCGCTTCGGAAGGTTCTTTTGTTTCAGCTCGCCAAAAAATGGATGAAAGCATCCGCGCTAAAGAATCCCATGAAAATACAAAAAATATCGACCTTAGAGATAAAATTGAAGAAAACATTGAAGCATCACTTGCCGACCGCGGTCAAGATTCAGCTATCGCTAAACGGTCTTTTCTGCAAAACAAAGCTGTTGAAAAACGCGAACCTATAGATGAAACAAGTAATAACACGGTTGAAAAAGTTACAATTATTACGGATGACGGCGCTGAAATTATCGCCTTTGCTAAATCCGTAACCAATGAAACATTTTATGAAATCAACTCACACGGAGATGTTAAAGTATTAAAACAATCTTTAGATGAAAACAGAGAAATAATAACCGAAAGATTGACAATAAAAGGCGAAACAAAAGCTCAAATCGAACAATTTCTTAATATAAGACGCGAGGATGACGCCGGACGCAGACTTTCTATTGCGCAATTTTATAACATTGCTCCCGATCAAGTTCCCATCCCCGAAGAATTGGCCGGCTTAAAATACATGGACCGCGGGCATGCTACAAAATCCGAATACGCGGCCTCCGTCTTCGACAACCTTCTTAAATTTAACGCCGTTCAGCCAACCGCATTGAGGCACGAAAAGGAAGGGCTCGCCACTTATCAATTGGAAGCCCCGGGTGGCAAACTTACTTCAAAAGCTTTACAAGATGTCATCGAAAACAAATCGCGGGCAAAAGGAGCTGAATCAATCATGCGCATGGCTTGCATGGATTTTTTAATGCGCCAAACAGATCGCCATATAAACAACATCTTTTGGGACGAAGAAACGGAAAAATTTAGCGGCATCGACAATGGCTGTGCTAACCAACTATCACAAAGCGAACAATTAAGCGTCGAAACTCCAACCGGGCAAGAGATGAATCTGGCCATGCCCATCGACCAGTATGTTTCTATGCCCATGGATATGGTTGCTATTGATGAAGATTGGGAATTGGACGAAGAGGCTCACAAAAGAATCGTTGAACTGTTTAACAACATCGACAACCATCTTAAATTAATGAACGATAAATTATCACCTGAAGAAATATCCGCTTTACCTGAACATGTGAAACAAGGACGCGACGCTAAAGCCATTAGCGATACTTACCGCCTGCTCCATGAACGCACTGATGAACAAGGTAACGTAATTCCCGAAACTTCCAAAATTGCCAAAACCGAAGCCAATGAATTTTTAAAACGGCTCTATTATTTAGCTGTTTATAAAAGACCACCTAAACTTGATAAAAAATTTAACAGTGAAAATAATTTACCCATCATCAAAATAATCCTCGAACGACACGGCCGCTAAAAGCTCTCTTTAAACGCATCACGCGGTATGAGGAACGATAATATGAATCACGGTACTCTCGAGGTAATTTGCGGTTGCATGAGCTCAGGTAAAAGCGAAGAATTAATCCGCCGCCTCCGCCGAGCCACAATAGCCAAACAAAAAGTGATTGTCTTTAAGCCCGAAATCGACAATCGCTCCGAATCAGACAAAATCAAATCACGCAACGGAGTCCTCTACGAAGCAATCCCTATAAACAACTTAGTCGATATTAAACGGTACCTTAATGAACAGATCAAGGTGATCGCTTTTGATGAAGTTCAATTTTTCTCCCTCGAGCTAATCCCACTTATCCACGATCTAACAGAATCAAGCAAACGAATCATCGTCGCCGGCTTGGATACCGACTTCCGCGGTCATGCATTTGGCATCATAGCTCCACTCTTGGCCGAGGCCGACAGAGTCACCAAGCTGGATGCGGTTTGTATGCAATGCGGAGCCCGTGCCACCCGCAGTCAGCGGTTTATAAACGGCAACCCAGCGCCTTACGATGCTCCGCAAATCGTTGTAGGCGGCGACGAAATGTACGAAGCCCGCTGTCGCTCCTGCCACACCGTACCAAATATAATAACGAAAGATTAAAGTTCTTCAAGAGAAAAAATCAACGCGTTCAACAATATATCTATCAAGAATAACTCAAGTCAGACATGATAAATTTGTTACTTTATACTTTTTACGCTATATAAAGCTGTCCATCCTCCTGATCCTCCAAATACTCCACCTCTGCCGGCTGACCTAAAACATTGGCAAAAAAATCCGTTACCTCATCATTCGCTTTAAGTTGACCGGGTGTAATCGGTTTAATCAAATACAAACCCTTTAAATCCCTGCATCGTGATAACGCGACATATACCTGTCCAGCCGCAAAAGCGCCATTACCCAAATCCAGTACCATCTTATTAAAAGTCTTCCCCTGGCTTTTATGAATCGTCACCGCCCAAGCCAACCGCAAAGGAATCTGTTTAAAACTGCCCACTTCTTCTTGCACCAACTCACCGCGCCGCTTATCAAACTTACTGCGATGAATATTCCAAATAAACGGCTCAATCCTTACCGGCTCCACCATATCATCCAACTGCACGCACACATTGGGTGCCTGATCCCCGCTATCCGCAATATCAACCACCCAACCCAAAGACCCGTTCACATATCGCCCTTGCATATCATTAGCCACACACATCACCCGCGCACCCACTTTTAACGCAAGTATCAATTCAGTAGGTATTTCCTTTTCCTTAAACTTTCCCTGCAGTACCCCCTCAAATACAATCTCTTCAGTTTTTAGCTCGCTCATCTTTTTTTGGTTAATCCTGTCCGCAACCGCATTTGTAGGTGTCAAAACAATCGCCTCTTTCGGTGGATTTTTTTTTATGATTCTCTGATTTAAAAACATCAACCCGTCCTCTTGAACTTCTCTATCCCTGATTGCATTTAATATATCAATAAACTTTTCATCTCGCTGTCGGTAAATCTTCGATAGCTCCACATGATCAATCTCATCACTGACTTGCAAGTTTTTATAAACAGTGGAGGAAAAAAAATACGGTGTTTTGTACTTTTGTACAAAATCATTCTTGTCAGACGTGCCCAAAACCGGCGGCAATTGAAACAAATCCCCTATTCCAATTATTCTCACTCCTCCAAACGGCCGCTTATCCTGCCTGATAATCTGCAAGAACAAATCCATAGCATCAAATAAATCCGCTCTAACCATGGATATTTCATCAATCACAAGCGTAGTTATTTTACGATACAATTCCGGCTTTTTCCTGTTCTCAGCCTCCCATCTTGCCGTTTCCAAATCAACAGCCGGCGGTATCTTAAAAAATCTATGTATCGTCTCACCTCCCACATTCAGCGCCGCGACCCCGGTTGGAGCTAAAATCGGTATTCGTTTATTATTCTGCTCTACAAAATATTTAAGCAAAGTACTCTTACCCGTCCCCGCCTTTCCCGTAATAAAAACAAAAGCCTTTCCACTTCTCATTTTTTGCAAAGCTTCTTCAAATTCCCGCGTTCTTTCTAAATCCATGGTCCACATTTTCCTTCGCGGAAGACTGTCTGTCAATCATTTATACCTATTTTTAAATTTGGAGATTGCAAAAAATCCCATTAAAGGGATTTTTTATTGGTAGCCCGTAGGGGAATCGAACCCCTGCTTTCAGGATGAAAACCTGATGTCC
>CAYFST010000059.1:1297-4038 GCA_964345995.1 uncultured Gammaproteobacteria bacterium | reverse complement strand
TTTTTGGTTGACAAAAGCGGTTTTTTTTGCTATAATTAATTTATTAGCCTCAAAATTTAGGCTAAACAAAAACAAAAATATGCAAAAAAAAGGACAAGTGAGCCTTGTGATGAAGGCTTTTCTATAAATTAGAATTGACGAAGACGTGATGCTTCGTGTTTTTATTGTCTAAAATTTGTATATATTTGTTAATTATCGATAATTATCTAAACAAACATAAAAATATGGCTAATTCTGCAGAAAAATGGGGAGCTAATGCTCCTCCGCAAGAATCTCCAAAACCCAATTTGCGTGTAGTTGAAGGGGGGCGGAAACAAGAAGCGTCTAATGAGCGTATCAGCCCCGAAGAATGGACTGAGCTTACAACTAAACCCGGTATGCCAAAACCGCGTGAACATGGTGAAGAAGCGCCGGTTGATTTGAAAGCTTTATTCAGAGAAGATGCACGAGTTACGGGAGAAAAGGTACATGATATAAGAGAAAAGATTAATTTACCCAAACCGCGCGAGCATGAAGCGGAACAAATCAATTCTGAGGAAATGCAGGAAATACTTACTAAGCCCAATATGCCACGGCCGCGTGCGCATGGAGCCGAGGCACCCGTTGATATGAAAGAGATTATGAGGGAACCCGCGCCCGAGGTGCCTAAATTTACAGGTGAATTACCCAAACCGCGCGAGCATGAAGCGGAACAAATCAATTCTGAGGAAATGCAGGAAATACTTACTAAGCCCAATATGCCACGGCCGCGTGCGCATGGAGCCGAGGCACCCGTTGATATGAAAGAGATTATGAGGGAACCCGCGCCCGAGGTGCCTAAATTTGAAGGTGAATTACCTGTTCCTCCGGGTCAAGAATTAACCGCGGAGGATATAATTGAAGAAGATGAGGCGCCAACTGTGCGCAGGGTCGCATAAATTTACCCATGCTTGAAGCCGTTTTGGAGCCACCAAGGCGGTTTTTGAATTACAAATATTAATTTAACGTCTCGCGTACCAATTGTCCCGCGTATTACGTCAATGAATTGCTAATACGATATTTTTATACATCTTGATTTGTTACATGCTACATGTTACATGATACATGATATGAATATCGAGAATTTGAAGATCCGCGCGCAGATTATAAAAGTTATCAGAACTTGGTTTGATAATCAGGGTTTTTTGGAAATGCATACGCCGAGGATGGTGAAATTGCCGGGGCAGGAGCCGTATCTTGATCCATTTTTCACTGAACTCCGAACTCCGAATTTTGAATACCGACAAAGAAGGGTAGCTTTGATTACATCACCGGAGTATGCGATGAAAAAGTTGTTGGGTGAGGGAATGGATAAAATTTATGATTTGGGACCGTGTTTTAGAAATAATGAGCCTTGGGACGGATCGCATAATCCGGAATTTTTAATGTTGGAGTGGTACCGTCGCGAAGCGGGTGTAATCGAGTTGATGGAAGATGCTGAGGCGCTTGTGCGATACGTTGTAGCGCACATTCAAAATTCAAAATTCAAAATTCAAAATGATCCGTTAAGACGTTTGACGGTTGAGGAGGCTTGGAGGGAGTACGCGGGGGTTGAATTAGCTCCGCTTCTTGAGGATCGAAAAGCGATTGCGAGGTTGGCATCTGAAAAGTTTGGACAGGTGGTATCTTCTAATGATGATTGGGATGATATTTACTTTAAAATTTTTTTGTCGGTAATAGAACCAAAGATAGAGGTCGGGGAGCCGACTTTTTTGTATCGTTACCCCGCGAGTATGGCGGCATTGGCGCGTAAATCTGTAGATGATGAGCGTTGGGCTGATAGGGTGGAGTTTTATGCGGGTGGCTTGGAATTGGCGAATGGATTTGCGGAGCTTTCGAATCCGCTGGACCAGCGAAAAAGGTTTGAAGAAGAGCAAGGCTTGCGTCGCCGATTGGGTAAAGAGGTTTGGGAAATTGATGAGGAATTATTATCGGCACTGCCTAAAATGGGCAATGCGGCTGGAATTGCTTTTGGGGTTGATAGGTTGGTAATGCTTGTCTGCGGAGCAAAATCTATCAATGAGGTGATACCGTTTTCAGCGAGTGAAAGGCTGTAATAATGTCAAGTATCTAAAAAACACTCGAAGGATTTTTCTTAGATACCTGCATACCAGTCGCCGGTATCTATGTTGCGGATGGTTTCGTTGGCCGTGACGGGTATGGTGATTGGGGTGTGGTCGGTGCAGGTGTATTGGCCTCCGCAAGTGATAAATTTTGAGTAATAGGCGCGGTAGGGTTCGTATTCGTCGTTAATTTTTGAATAAACTTGGTAAGATCCGGGCGGTACTTGGAGCTGGTAACCGTAACCGTATTGGAAATTCGGATCTTGGATCATTTGATAGTTGCAATATGATTCTTGAGTTGTGATATTTACGGCACAGGTTTCGAGTTGGGGCATGAATTCGCTGGGGTAAGATAGGGAGCCCATGATTGTGCCGTACGGCAAAGTAGTTTGGTTATGGATATTTTCATTTTGGCGCGGGCTGTCGTATGCATTATTCCAGCGCATAACAACGACAAGTAGAGCCAGGGAGATAAGTAGTATTACCGATAAGATACCCGTAGTTATGACAACTTTTTTCATACTAGCTTATTTTGATTACAGACCAGCCTTTGATGAATTCGCGGACAGTCATGGTTTTTTTAAAGTAAGGGTCTAAAACTTTTGCGTTTAATAGTTTGGGATCGATGCCGTTAATATCATTTTTAGTGAGGCCTCCTTG
>CAYFST010000059.1:0-1197 GCA_964345995.1 uncultured Gammaproteobacteria bacterium | reverse complement strand
CAACGGCCAAAGTTGTAAGTGTCCACAAAGTCGGCGGAATTGTCATAGCCGTGATCCCAAAGCGCTACTATGTGTTGCCACCAGAATTGGGCATGGGTAATGCTGGTTTTGGTTATTATGTTTTGTGTTCTGGTTTGAAACCATTTTTCAATAACCGCATCATCAAGCATGGCGTCGATTTGTTCTTCATCATATTTATAGCCCAGGTTTTGGTGAATTCGTTCTCTTTCGGCTGCCATGGAGATAATGTTTTTTTAATTAGAGCTCCGGTTTTTGGGTCGTAAATATAGGTTGTTCGTTTATCGCCATTTATGTTTATGGTTTCGGTGAGGCGATTGTGTTTGTCTTTATTATCGATCACGTAATTACAGGCCGGATATGTACCTTCGGCTTTCAGTACTTCATTGAATTGATTGCCTTCGTGTCAGCCTGGCGTCATGCCGGTGTTGGCTGTTGCTTGCGCGGGATTAGGGATAATGCCGGTCGTAGAAAGGTTGGTTATAGTTGGTTGAGTGTTTTGTGTGTTTTGAGTTGGGGATTGAGGGGAGCTGACAGGCGGGGAAGCGGTATTGGCATTTTGAGTTGGTTGATTGGTTTGGTTCGAAGGAAGAGTTTCGATTTGTGTGGGTGGAGGGTTATTTAGATCGAGTGTGTCGTTGTCGCTTATTTCATCAGGGCAGGGATCGTTCAAGTTAACGCATGCATAAATACAGCCGGGGCAGGCGGTGTGGTCCAGAGGATAAGAACATTCTTTGTTTGGGTCTGTAGGTTTTTCGTGAATGCTACCCGAAAAGTCGAAAATACATGCACCTGTGTAGCTGTAGTGCGCGTCAGTAATATTGTTGCAATTGCTTTGCTAGCAACCGACACCGCTGTGGGGGTTGAATTTGTAGTCGTTTTTGCAATCAGTTATATCCGCATGCGCAGTTGGGCCAATAATAAAAATAAAAGTCAAGATTGGCAATAATAATTTATGTTTATTAATGTGGGACTGTTAAGATTTACTGATTTGTACCTTATGTTCCGGTGAGTTTGGTGTAAAGTTATCTCTTGAATATAATCTTAGAGTGCATTAAGATGTTTTTGTAATTTTGCAGGTATCGTATAGTGGTTATTATGGATGCTTCCCAAGCATCAGAGACGGGTTCGATTCCCGTTACCTGCTCCAGAAAGAAGCGTCCTAAATAGGACGTTTTC
>CAYFST010000058.1:0-4245 GCA_964345995.1 uncultured Gammaproteobacteria bacterium | reverse complement strand
AATCAAAACGAGCAAAAGCTCGTTTTTTGTTTAATCTTTTCATATATCATAACCATGATTATCGAACTGTTTAATCATGATTACTAATTGTATAAATTTTTTTATCTCAAATAATTATGTTTAA
Source organism: uncultured Gammaproteobacteria bacterium (assembly GCA_964345995.1). Lineage (GTDB taxonomy): Bacteria > Patescibacteriota > Patescibacteriia > 2-12-FULL-60-25 > 2-12-FULL-60-25 > MWCR01. Next base: position 4,121 of record CAYFST010000058.1, on the reverse strand, counting down.
TTAATTGCTTAATCATGTTTAATCATGGTTCAGATAATTACTATTTCAATGCCGCCTTAATAAAGCCCAAAAATAGTGGATGCGGAGCAAAGGGGCGGGAAAGGAATTCTGGGTGGAATTGCGACGCAACGAAGAAAGGGTGGTCTTTCCATTCTACGATTTCGACGAGTGAGTCGTCAGGTGATGCGCCCGAAGCCACAAGACCGGCCGATTCCAATCGTTTACGATAACTGGGATTATATTCATAGCGATGGCGGTGGCGTTCGACAACGAATTCTTTGCCGTAAAGCTTGCGCGTCAGCGTATCGTCTTTGAGTACACAAGGATAATCACCTAAACGCATAGTACCGCCATAATTGGTATTATTCATTTTTTCTTCCTGTTCGTTCATGAGATGAATAACCGGGTTTTTGGATTTGGGATTGATTTCGGTTGAGGTAGCGTCTTTTAAACCGAGAACATTGCGCGTGGCTTCGATTACGGCCATTTGCATGCCATAGCAAAGACCAAGATATGGAATTTTCTTTTCACGAGCGTAGCGAACAGCCATCAACTTGCCTTCCACTCCCCTGGTGCCAAAGCCTCCGGGGATGAGGATACCGTCTAAATCTTTAAAGATTTTACCGATGTCTTTGGGCTTCTTTTCAATTTCTTCGCTATTGATCCAAATAAGTTCGGGCTTGGCGCCCAATTTCCAGCTCGCGTGTTTTAATGCTTCGAGAACGCATAAGTAGACGTCTCCCAACACAAAATCTCCCGTGGAGAAATACTTGCCCACCACGCCGATTTTTACCGGTTTGCCATCGTGGTTGATCTTTTTAGTGAAATCCGTCCATTTGGATTTAACCGGACAGCGTTGTTTGAGCTTGAATTTATCGAGAACGATTTGCGCGACTTTTTGTTTTTTAAACTCTGTGGGAACTTTGTAAATTGAATCCACGTCCGGCGCAGCTACAACATCTTCGGGGTTAAGACCGCAGTTGCGTGACAATTTAGCTTTACGCACATCGTCGATGGCATGAGTGGAGCGCGCGACGATTAGATCAGGGAACATGCCGGATTCGTTCAAGAGTTTAATCGCGTACTGCGTGGGCTTGGTCTTCATCTCACCGAGTGTAGCGGGAACAGGCATGTAGGAAACCAGAACGGTGAGTACATCAGCCGGATTATCGCGTTTCATCATGCGGGCGGCCTCTAAAAACAAGACGTTTTGATATTCACCCAGCGTGCCGCCAATTTCGACCAGTGTTATATCAGCATCATTCAATTTTTGCGCCTTTTTGATACGGTCGATGATCTCCAAAGGAATGTGCGGTACGGCTTCCACGGTTTTACCCCCGTATCCGAGCGAGCGCTCACGTTCGATGACGGATGAGTAGACAGTTCCGGTGGTCATGTAATTGACGCGTGGAATATCCTGATTAAGAAAGCGTTCGTAATTGCCGATGTCTTGGTCGGTCTCCATGCCGTCTTTGGTTACAAAAACCTCACCGTGTTCGGTGGGATTCATGGTTCCCGCATCAACGTTGATGTAGGGGTCGATTTTCATTGCGGTGATATTAAGTCCGCATTCTTTGAGAAGCGCGCCGATAGAGGCGGTTACAACTCCTTTGCCGACTCCGCTCATGACTCCGCCGACAATAAAAATAGTCATCCTGCGTTTTTTTGATGACTTTTTGCTTGGTTTTAAATTTTTCTCCATATGGGATTAAATTATAAGACTTCAAACCGGAAACTGCAAACTACAAAGAGTTTTTATGATAAAAAAACGGACTAAGTAGTCCGTTATGTAAGTTTATTTTGTACCAAGGAATGCCGGCCATCCGCGCCATTCGGATTTGTAGACTTTATCAGGGCAAGCGGGCAGACGAGGGTTTTTTTTGCTTAACGCCTTGTACTGTATAGAGCTTTTAATCTCCATCTGCCGTGCAACCCCTGATGCATCAGCCAGAGTTTCATAGAAACTCTTACCTAGAAAATGTTGCCAGCTCTTCCATTCGGTTTTGTAGCATCGATCTGGATTATACGGCAAGCGAGGATCTTTTTTGTGCTGGTGCTTATATTCTTTCTGATTTTTAATCCTTAGTTTTTGCGCAGCTTCTGAGGCATCGGCTAAAGTTTCGTAGAAAGATGTGCCTAAAAATTGTTGCCAGCCCTGCCACTCGGATTCATAATATACATGCGGTCTTGATGGTAAACGAGTATCTTCTTTGTAGCGTTTTTGGTACTCAAACAATGTCTTAATCCCCAGTTTCCGAGTAGCTTCTGAGGCATCGGCCAGATTTTTGTAGAAATCTTTAGCTTCCTGTCCGAGAAACAATCGCATGCCTTTCCATTCGGTTTTGTAGACTACATTTGGATTAGATGGCAAGCGAGGATCTTCCTTATAGCGCTTTTGATACTCTCTTATATTCTTGATCCCTAGTTTTTGAGCCGCCCAAGAAGCCTCCGCTAGATTTTTATACAATCCTTCTTTTTTTAGCCTAAGAAAAGCCGGCCAGCTTAGCCACTCGCTTTCGTAGACCTGATCTGGATGGGCTGGCAATCGCGGATCTTCCTTGTAACGGGCTTTATATGTTTTATGAGTTTTAAGCCCCAGTTTCCGAGCAGCTTCTGAGGCATCGGCCAGATTTTTGTAGAAATCTTTAGCTTCCTGTCCGAGAAACAATCGCATGCCTTTCCATTGGGTTTTGTAGGCTTGATTTGGACTAGCCGGCAAGCGTAGATCTTCTTTGTAACGAGATTTGTATTCTCGATAGGATTTAATACCCAATCTTTGAGCTGCTTCTGATGCTTCCTCGTATGTTTCGTAAGCAGGTGTCTGGATTCTTTGCAAGACTTCCAAAATATCAACCACTTCCTCAGTTACCGAGAAATCAAACCCCCATCCCTTAACGAATAGAGGATTTTTTTCGAGTGGTTCCAGGTTGAAAGATACTATCCTATCGAGCATCTGCTTAACGTATTCCAGGCGATCTACGTTAGCTACAAAATCCAAGACTGTGACTTTTTCCTTGTTCGGCGACCTGCGTAACCCACGCCCCAATTGCTGGAGGAAGATGGTGAGCGAGTCTGTAGCCCTTAGGAAGACGACCAAGTCCGCGTCCGGGATATCGATGCCTTCGTTGAACTTGTCGACCGTTAGGAGGTAGAAAATTTTTCCATCGCGGAAATTTTGCAGAACTTCTGCGTTTCTAGATGGGCTTTGTAACGAGTGGAACGGTTCTGCGTTTGGCAGGTGCTTGGCAAATTCTTCGGCGTGCAGAACGCTTTCGCAAAAGATAATGCCTTGCCCGGGATGCGCAACAATTGATTTGGCGATTTCTTGATCGCGCTTTTCGACGAAGATGGTTTCGTTGAGCTGTTTCTTGCTTATGCGCTTCCCCTTTTCCATCACTTCTTGAAAGATCCGCCTAAGCTCGGAATTGGACAATGATCCAACCGTCATGAGCTTGTAGGTGATGGGGGTAACATAGCCTTGAACAACCGCCTCTTCCAAAGTGAGAGGGTCAATTTCATCTCCAAAGATTTCACGGATTTCACGGCCATCCATTCTATCCGGTGTGGCTGTCATGCCGAGGAGATATTTTGGCGTGAAGTATTCGATGACATCGCGGAAAGTATCGGCTTGGCTGTGGTGGCTTTCGTCTACAATCACGAGATCAAATTCATCGTGAAAGAATGCTTCTTTCCAGGTGCGCATGGTTTGGAAGGAAGCGAAGACGATGTCACCACACTCTTTTTCACTACCGGCAAAAACTGCCAGAGTCGTGCTACCGCCGAATACTTTGTGGTACTCCAACTTAGCTTGATTCAGAATATCGTTATTATGACAGAGAAAAAGTGCTTTTACACTTTTTCCCATTAGCTCCTTGGCGATGAATGCGCTCGTTGTGGTTTTCCCGGTTCCAGAGGCCATTACCATCAGAGCTTTGCCATGATTACGCAGTCTCTCGAGAATTTGCGTGATCCGAACTTCTTGATAACCGTATGGGCTGACAGTACCCATTACTTTTCGAGTTGCGGCACTGACCATTTTTATCTCTCCTTGTTTGCGTAAATTTGTCGAAGAACCTATTCAGTTAAGCAAAAATTTAGTTAAATGTCAATATCATATCCAA
>CAYFST010000057.1:3389-4554 GCA_964345995.1 uncultured Gammaproteobacteria bacterium | reverse complement strand
CGTTTTCTTGACGGAAGCTGTATAATCGGGCATATTACGACAAGATTAATTACAAATATCAAATCGCAAATATCAAGAGAAGTCTTGGTTAACTCATGCCATTTGATAATGATTATTTGCTATTTAAGTTATGGAAAGTCCAAACGATATTAAAAAAGGTGCTGTTATAATGAAAGATGGTGAACCGTGGGTGGTGACCGGCTTTCAGCACGTTAACCCGGGTAAGGGTGCGGCGTTTGTAAGAACCAGGATTAAAAATGCGAAGACCGGCAAAACTTTGGAACAGACTTATAAAACTTCCGAGACTTTAACTTTTGCTGAAATTGAATATAGGAACATGTCCTATCTTTATCATGATAATACGGGTTATGTATTTATGGATAATAAAGATTATAACCAAGTAAGTATGACGGATGAAGATATGGGAGATGATGCCAAGTATATGAAAGAAGGTTTGGAAGTTATAGTTTCCATGCATGAAGAAAATCCGATCGCCATTCAGGTACCCAAGAAAATGAAATTTACAATTGTGGAGACAGCTCCAGCGGTTAAGGGCGACACGGCCAGCGGAAACGTAACCAAAGAAGCAAAAACCGACACGGGGTTTACAGTACAGGTTCCCATCTTTTTAAATCAAGGTGATGAGATAATTGTGAATACGGAAACAGGGGAATACGTGGAAAGGGCGAAGTAAAACAACAATTGTAAAATTTCAAACTTCAAATCAGGTATCGCTCGCGCGATATCTTTTTAAAAAATCAAAACTCCAAATTTGTAGTTTGGAGTTTTATATTTGAAGATTTGGTTAATTGTACCAGCGTGCTTGTTCGTTGTAGAGTGCCGCGTATTTGCCGCCGTCTACCATGAGCTTGTCGTGCGTGCCTTGATTGGCCAGAGCACCCTTATCGAAGACCAGGATGCGTTCGGCGCGACGTACGGTGGAGAAGCGGTGGGAGATGAAGATTAGGCCTCGTGACCCGGAGGCTTTGAGCATGCGTTCGAAGAATTTCATTTCGGCGATTGCGTCCATGGCCGCGGTGGGTTCATCGAAGCCGATGATGCGGCCGCCGTGGATGAGCGTGCGGCTTATGAGTAGGCGCTGAGCTTGGCCGCCGGAGACTTCATGGGGAGTTATGCCGGGCGGTGCCACCCAATTGCCGATGAA
>CAYFST010000057.1:0-3289 GCA_964345995.1 uncultured Gammaproteobacteria bacterium | reverse complement strand
CGGTTGATGTAGGCAAGGATTTGCATGTCGGCAAAAACGGTTGTAATGGAACCGGAAATGCCGTTTAAAGCTTCGCCCATGAGGCCGAATAAATTGAGAGCCACATATAAAACCGCAAGTTGCGCCGGATCGGCAATGGCGCGTTGGCCCATGATGATGATAACCGACGCATAAGCGCTGACATGGAAGCTGGTGAGCAAAGTGCGGTTGCGCATGCTGGCCATAGCGACTTTGCGAAAGCGTTTGATAATATTGGAATTGGCTTTGGTGAATTTTTTCAGGAAAGATTTTTCACCGCCCAATAATCTTAGCTGGAGAAAATATTTAAGTTCCAAAAAGATAAAACGCGTGTATTCGATACGGCGTCCGTCGAAGGTATTCCATGTTGTTGTCCAAATATCTTGTTTGGCTTCGTTGCGCAGGTTTATTGCTTGCAAGAAAGCGTCGGCCAAAACCAGGGCGCTGATCCACCAGGGCGCGGTGATAGCAAGTCCGAGCGCGCCTAAAAATTTTAAAGTGGAACGTAAAAACCATTCGGTATTGCCGGCGAGCCGGTTGAGCCGCCAAAGATCTTCGCGTACAAAATCCAAACTGCGGCGGACTTCAGATTCGCTTAAAGCTTCGGGTTTGAGTTTGGCCACTGAGTTCCAAATTTCTTGCTGGGTGGCGGCTTGGGCAACTTTCATGAACCAGTCATCGGCTTGCGACCAGATAAGTTCGTTAACGAGGTAGCGGAAACCGTATGAGATGATGACGACAATGAGCAATGACAGCGCTTTTTCCGTTTGTCCCTCGGCGATGCTCGCGATAAATAGGGAGAAGAAATAGACCTCTAAAGGTTGCAGGAAGGCGCCTAGAAAAATGATGGTAAAACGGAATATGGCTAGCGGTTTGTTATAGCGCCAGATAATCTTTAAAAAGCGCGCGTAGGCACGAAGCTTTTCTTTGGTGGAAAATTGGATGTCTATTTCCGGTTTAACCTCCGATTTCATTGCCACATTATAACATGTCGAACATTGAACCACGAACTACAAATTTGAAATATGGAACTTGGAACTTGGAACTTGGTAATTGATAATGATTCAGGATGAATGATGAAGGGTAATTGATGAAAGATGAATGAGTCCAAAGTAAAAAAGACTTTAAAGTCTTTATGCTCCACTTCGCTTTTCCATTCGTCAGAGCTACGGGGGCACTCCCCATAGCCCCGCAGTTATGCGAGGCGACGGGGAGTGGTGCGCGAGGTGGGACTCGAACCCACACGGATTGCTCCACTAGCTCCTAAGGCTAGCGTGTATACCAATTTCACCACTCGCGCTTAAATATTGCATACAATGTACAACCCTCCTACGCTAAAAGTTCCGGCGGGCAGGTATACAACGTAAACAGTAATGTGTAGGTTAATTGAAATTGCCGGATTAATCAAGAGCTATCTAAAAATAATCATGAAAATATTTGTAATTCAGCTCGTTTTAACAAACAAAAAATCCCTTGCGGGATTTTTTGCATTTTTCAAATCTCAGGGAACAAAGTGATTTTACTCACTGAGGGTGAAATCCGAGCGGTGGGAAATAGATACGTTCTAGAATGAACGTTGCTCGGAAAGATACTCCACAAATACGCGTATTTAATATAGGGGTTGTGGAGTTTTTTGGGAGGTGCGGGGGATGAGCGGGGGGCGCGTGCTGCCGCGGCGGGCTCTTGAAGCCTGCTGCCCTAGGCTCGTCGCACAACATAAGCGGCGAGGGGCGGCTGGCAAAAGGTGAGCTTGGCCGTGGCCGGGGGGTCCATACAGTGTCTTGAACACTGCGGTTCCCTGGAAGCGCATCGCCTTCCTTTCTTTGTATCAGCGACGCGCGTTGGTCGCTGAGAGGTTATGACCCGTAGGTCGTTTTGCCGCGGTGCTTTTTGAATTTTACACCGGGCGCGAGTCATTTTTCTTTCGGTGATTCTGCCGAGCAGCTGATGTTTTGAGGCCTCTGCTGACGTACGGCCTGTCTTTTTTTGATCGTGGGTAGCTCATGCTCTGTACTGCGCCAGAGGCGCACCATCGAACAGTGTTGCTCCTTTGATCGACCCCCATGGTGAGGGGTTTTTAGCCTTACTTTGGCGTAATCGCCGTTTCTGGCTTGGATGCCCATATCGGGCTGCGGCGGGTGCAGTCACTTGAGGCGACTGCGGCGTTGTGCCGCTATGTTATCGGGTTTGTCCATACATCGACCGAAACGATGCGGTGCATGCCCTCTCCTTTCCACCTGTTATTTTTTTTGGGGTGTTGGATTATCCAGACAGGTCCTTGATACCTGCGGATTTGGGGAGAAACATCAGATTCCTCCAGTTTGTATTGAAGAGTTAAATCGTCGCGAGCTCTCCAAGTTGGTTACCCTTCCGCGACGAAAATGCGGGTAGGGCTGTTTTGCCTGCTACAGCCATTTGCTACAACAGACGCCTTGTCGAAAGCCGAACAGCGATATTACTGATTCGGATTATCGGCGATGAGATCAGATCCCGGTGCCCGATATAGGTCTATTGACCCGTGGCTTTGGGACGACGCGAATTCTCATCGTCGAATGGAAGACTATATCACATTTCGGGGGTTTTGTCAACCCCTCCTCTCGCGAGAGGAGGAACTAACCCCTCCCTGACTCGTCGAATGTCTCCGCTTTGGCGGAGATTGCTTTCAAAGAGCTGTACTCACTTCATTAATCTTTTAGCTTCTAGCAGTTATTGAGTTGGGTACAGCGCTCCTGGATGATATCCAGGAGGCAAAGTTATTTTTAATGGGGTTTGCCACCATAATGGTGGCGCAGTTCCACGGGTCGGCACTTGCCGTCGCCGCGGTGGTCGTCGCAGGGTTCTTGTACCTGCTCACGGCTTCGGTGAGGATTGCACGGACTGTCGTACTGACAGCCCCATTTACCCTCCGGGCCGTAGTAGTGGCTTTTGATGTTGCAGCCACTTGCCACCAGCGTAACGCCGGCAATGGCACTGAGTTTGAGAAGCAATTTCATGCCACCCTCCTCATGCTCTGCCGGTAGGAGGCGACTTCCTCGTGGTACGAGTGTCGCCGGCCTCCCGCTGTGGGATTGGCGAAGAGCGTGAGTTTGTTGTGGCTCACGTCGAACAGCCAGCCCACGGCTTTGAGTCCGCGGACGTCGGCGTCGCTCAAGGAGTCCAAAAGGTCCATGAGCGATTCGGGGCATATCCGGACGCTCGAAGCTCCGCCGGCAGAGAGGATGTTGCCTCCGCCGATGACTCCGCCAAGCTCCCGGGAGCTGTAGGACTTGAT
>CAYFST010000056.1:0-4894 GCA_964345995.1 uncultured Gammaproteobacteria bacterium | reverse complement strand
TAAAACAAAACCCTTCGTAGAAGGGCTTTTTACAACCCAAGCCCGCCCTGAAGATACGCCATATACCGAGCCCCGCGGTTGTATGTCAGGGAGATGACATACCACGACGTTATCCGCAGGCGCAGGCCAGGCCGCACTTAGTTTATACGACAAAGCCGCGGCCTGACTTTCAACTATTCAGAATCGGAGGGTTTAACAAAATTACTGCGAATTCTATGCTGTTCACAACGTTGCAGATATTGATCGCGTGTCTCTTTTTGGGTTTTGCCGGTTAATTGCAATTTGGGCACTTCTTCAGACGGATCCAAGCCTTGCGATATTTTTTTAGCTCTTTCTTGGCGGCCGCGAGCAACGATGCGGTCGGAAGCGCTTTGTGAATTTGTGTCGGTCATATTGATTGTTTGTACAAGGTATCACGTATTATGTACAACCTTTTGGAATATGTACGTTTTGCGGGAATTATGGGAAAATACGTATCATGAGCACAACAAGAGCCATTGCCTGGAACACGGGAGCGCAAGCCGCGGGAAAAATTATCTCCACGATTTTTGGCGTGATAATAATCGCGCTCATGACACGGTATTTGGGCCAGGTGGGTTTTGGTTATTATTCCACGGCCAATGCTTTTTTTCAAATTTTCGCGATCATGCTGGATCTGGGCATCAATGTAATGATCGTACAGATGCTTGGCGAACATAAAGGCGATAAAAAATACGAACAAAGAGCGGTGAGCGCGACAATGACATTTAGATTGCTGACTGCGTTTATCTTGCTTGGCATCGCGCCGTTTATCGGCCTCTTGTTTCCCTATGCTTATGAGGTAAAGCTCATAATGTTTGCTCTTTGGGTTAGCTTTTTCGCGGCGACCTTAAACCAGGTTGTGATCGGCGTACAGCAGAGGCATTTGAAGATGCACATTGTGGCGATTGCGGAAGTCTTGGGCAGAGCGATTTTGCTGGTTGGGCTTTTATTGGCAGTTTTTCTTAATTTGGGACTTTTAACGATAGTGATATTTGTTTCTGTTGGCAGTGTGGTGAATTTGATTATTAATTGGTGGGTTGCTCGTAGCTACGCGTGTTTCGCTTGGAATTGGGATCCTAAATTTTGGAAAGAATTACTTGGCAGATCTTGGCCAATTGGAATTTCCATCTTTTTTAACTTGGCTTATTTTAAATCTGATGCTTTCATTCTATCACTGGTTAGACCCGCTAGTGAAGTTGGTATTTACAGTGCGGGATATCGAGTTTTAGAAATACTGGTGACGTTTCCGTTTATGCTGGCCGGAATTATGTTGCCTCTTATAGCTCATGCCTGGGCCAAGAAAAACAAAGATAGGTTTACGGCACTGCTTAGGCAATCTTATTCGGCAATGTTTATGTTTGCGTTTCCGCTTGTTGTTGGTGTTTTAGTTCTTGGAACAGAGGCTATTCTTTTTATTTCCGGCGAAGAGTTTGTTTTATCAGGTGATATTTTAAAAATTCTCTCGCTGGCAACTTTCATGATTTACTTTGGTACGATTTCTTCTCATGTAGTTGTAGCAATCAATAAACAAAAAGCCATGCTACCCGCTTATTTTGTGGTCGCGATTGTAACTGTGATTTTGTATGTTATTTTTATTCCGACTTATGGAATGTGGGCAGCGGCTTGGCTTACGGTTTTCTCGGAAACAGCAATCGCAATTGCTTCGACTTGGTTTGCGATGCGAGCCTCGAAAAATATTTTTTCGTTTTTGACGATAGCGAAAATTATTTTTGCTTCTCTTATAATGGGGCTTGCAATTATGCCTTTAAAACATCTTTGGTTACCGATTCCGATTGTAGCGGGTATGGTAATTTATGCCGTTATGATTTATGTGACCGGTGCAATATCAAAAGAAACTATAAAAGAGATACTGGATGTTAGGAAAGCTGCCGCGCCAATGGGAGATTAGTTGCCAATCGGGTGTTAAATCAAGGTTCAGACAATTAATCCTGTGTAATCGTACCATCGCCGGTGATGGGGATCGCCTCGCCCAAAAAGCGGGGTTTTGATTTTAAGATTTCGACATCTGTGTAGGCTTTGACGCGAGCAAGTGAGTCGCGGATTGTGTTGGCGTACCACCACGGGTAGTAGAGGCGCGCTTCGACTCCTTGAGTTTTGAGGCCGAGGCGCTTGGCGATGTAGACGGCACGCGGGAGATGGAAGTTTTGTGTGACGATAATGACGGATTGGACTTGAAAAACGTCACGGGCGCGGTAAAGGGAGTCGTACGTGTCGAAACCGGCGTGATCCATAAAGATATCTTGGGCGGGGACTTCGTGACTTGTGAGATAGTCTTTCATGGCTTGGACTTCGTTGTAATCTGTTTGGCCGTGATCGCCGGTGATGAGAATCTTGGGCGCGGCGCCTTGTTTGTAGAGCGTAAGACCTGTGTCGAGGCGATCTTTAAGTATCCAAGATAGTGCGCCGTCGGGGCGGACGTAAGCGCCGAGGACGATTAAGGCGTCGGCCGGCTTAGTATCTGTAGCTTTGACGATAGAGTTGCGAGATACTAACCAGACCCAGAGGTTGGCGGAGGCGTAGAAGAGGAGAGCGAGGCCGGTTAGAGCCAATAGCCATTTTAATATTTGTTTCATAGCTACATTGTCCAATGTCTAACGTTGGACGTCAAACCGGTGCAGATTGGACGATGTACGATGTACGATGTACGATAATCTGGACATGATTAAGCGACTTTTAGATTGGCTGATAATCCTACTCCCCTTTGCGCTACCCTTGTACGTGGTGAGGTTTAATGTTGGGCTGTTGCCGACGACCATACTTGAGGTTTATGTACTGGTTTTGATAGCAGCTTGGTTACTAAGTAGAGTGAACAGTGGTCAGGGGTCAGTGACGGACAACAGTTCTAGTCCTAGTTTTCGGATGCGAAATACGATATTCGAAGTTCGAAGTTCGATAGGATTGTGGTTTTGGCCGATTGTGACTTGGTTGGCGGTGACGCTTGTGGCGGTTTTTGTGGCGACTGATAGCTGGGGGGCATTTGGGCATTGGCGGGCGTTTATGTTGGAGCCGATTTTGGTTTTTATAATCTTAATTGACGTACTACATCGCTCGTCCCAATCGTCCCATGTCGATGACAGAATCGTTGATAAGCCTCACCATGACAAGGGGGAGGTTTGGAGGAGGTTATTCCTATCCATCGCAACCGTTACGATCTTACTTGGAGTTTATGCGATCTTTCAGTTTGTAACGGGCTTAGGGATTCCATCTCCTTGGGACGCGGAAGTTGGGCGCAGGGCGACGGGGACTTTTGGATATCCTAATGGACTTTCTCTTTTCATAGTTCCGTTTGGAATCACGAGTTTTATTAAACTCGTTCAAATTAAGAATTATGAATTAAGAATTAAGAATTTTGGTTGGGATTCCATTATATTTTTTCTGGCGACGATAAGTGCGGGGTTTGGTGCGGTGTTGGCGAAGAGTATGGGTGGAATTTTGGCTTTTGGAATCGGAATTGTTTTGACGCTAGTTTTGTTTAAAAAGACGAGGATTGTGGGGTTGGCGCTCAGCGCGATTGGTATTTTGGGAGCCGGATTGTTTGCGTGGCAGATTTATGGCACGGAGATGCATCCACAGACGGTGGAGGATACGCTGGCGGCCAGCAAAAAATGGTCGAGCTCAGTGAGGGTTATTATCTGGCAAGAATCATTTGAGATTATTAAAGACCATCCTATTTTGGGGACAGGGCTTAGGAGTTTTAAAACCGCGATTCTCCCCTATCACGAAGCCACTTGGATGGAAACATTTCCGCATCCGCATAATATCTTTATGATGTTATGGATAGAAACCGGTATTGCCGGATTGCTAGCGTTTATTTGGTTGATTGGGACTTGGGCTAACACCGTCCTGCGTCCTGCGTCCCAATTGTCCCACGTCAATGGAGCTAACGACGAGGGACGTGTGACTGGGGACGTGCGAAGATATATATGGTTAATTCCATTAGTTGTTATAATGGCTCATGGTATGGTTGATATGCCTTACTTTAAAAATGACTTGGCGGTGCAATTCTTTTTACTCGCCGCTATCGCTACACGAAATTCAAAATTAAAAATTAAAAATTAAAAATGCTGGTATCACTTTTGCGATATCTTTTAATACCTCTAGATACTAACTATGAAACCCTTAGCGATATTCTCACTATTTTTTAGCTTATTATTGCTGGCCACGGGTTGCAATTTGCCGGCAGATGCTACCCAGCAAAACGGCGGCAATAAGCCAAAGGCCGATGTGATGATGGAAAAACCGATTGATGAGACGGCGGATGGGGCTTTGATTTTGTATTGGGCCAATGGGTGCTCGCATTGTGACAGTGTGAAGTTTAAGATTGAAAACGGAAAGTTAGATGAGAAGTTAGATATTCTCTATAAAGAATCATACAATGATGAGGCAAACTATCAGGAATTTTTTACGCGCGCCAAATATTGCCAAATTCCGATTCATCAGATGGGTGTGCCCATGATGTGGGACGGATATGAGTGTTACAGGGGTGTGGAAGAGATTATGTCTGCTATCGCAGACAAATTAAAAATGTATAATTAAAAATTGAGAATGTAGGAATCGCTTCGCGATTTATTTATAACAAAAAAGCCCGGAGTTATTACTGCCGGTTTTTTTTATTCTCCTCCGCATCAATCCGCAACACACGCCTCGATTTGATGGGCGCTCGATGAGAGAGAATCAAGCTCTCCCATCAGAAGGATTTGAACGTTGCGAATTGGTGCGGAGAACCGAGCGCTAGCATAGAGATGCTGTTGGCTCAGTTAGCATTGATTTGCTCACGAATATGACACTGTAGCTAACCTTCCTCAATTAACTCCACGACTTACTATCTCATGAAGTTGATCGAGGAACCCAC
>CAYFST010000055.1:0-5246 GCA_964345995.1 uncultured Gammaproteobacteria bacterium | reverse complement strand
TTTAAATTTGTTATTTACTACCTGCTAATTTATAATTAAATAGCTATGAAATACATTCTCTCGCTCGACATCGGCACAACCGGTACTCGTGCCATCATTTTCGACACACGCCTACGCAACCTTGCCCAGGTATCACATAAACTTAACATCTACGCCACTGAAACCGGCGAAGTCGAGCAAGATGCCAACGAACTTTGGAACAAAACTTTAGATGTCGCCAAACAAGCAATAAAAAAATCGGGCCTCAAACCCGCAAGCATAGCTTGCATCGGCATCACCAATCAACGCGAAACCATTATCCCTTGGGACGCGGCCACCGGCAAACCTCTGCACCGCGCTATTGTTTGGCAAGACCGCCGCACAGCTCCACATTGCAAAACCCTCGAAAAAGAACGCGCTCTCGCCCGCCGTATCCGCGTCAAAACCGGCTTGGTTATCGACCCGAGTTTTAGCGCTACTAAAATAGAATGGCTAAACAAAAAACTAAAAAGCAAAAAGAAGCGCCTGCTTTTCGGTACGGTCGACAGCTGGATCCTTTGGAACTTAACGGGCGGTAAAAACTATGCCACCGAACCTTCCAATGCCAGCCGTACCATGCTCATGAGTTTAAAAACCCAAAAATGGGATAATGAACTTTTGAAACTTTTCAAAATTAAAGAACGCCAACTTCCTCACATTCAAAATTCAGACTCCGAATTCGGCTTGAGCGACAAAAAACTTTTCGGTGTTAAAATCCCTATTACCGGCATATTGGGCGACCAACAGGCGGCTCTCATGAGCCACGGCCCCTTGCGCAAAGACATGTTGGCCGTAACATATGGCACGGGCATCTTTACCTTAAAAAGCATTGGCCAAATTCCCCGTCCGGCCACCTCGGGCATTCTTACGACCCTTGCCTGGAAACGCACCGGTAAACCGGTTGAATTCGCTTATGAAACCAGCGCCTTAACCGGCGGAGCCATGCTCGAATGGATAAAAGACAAAATGCACTTGGTAAAAACCATGAAAGAATTCGATCTGCTTGCCGCCAAAGTCCCCACCACCGGCGGCGTCACTGTGGTGCCCGCATTTTCCGGTTTGGCAGCGCCGGATTGGGATCCAACGGCGCGCGGCTTGATTATCGGATTAAATCGTTCCACCGAGCGTACTCATATTTGCCGCGCGGCAATCGAAGCGATCGCCTGCCAAACTCAGCGTATGGCCGACCTGCTCGAAGAACAAACCGGAACCAAAATAAAATCTTGGCATGTCTCGGGCGGCCTTACTCGCTCCGCTCCGCTCATGCAAAGCCAAGCTGATATTAGCCGTGTCAAAGTACGCGCCGCCGCCGAAACCGAAGCCACGGCCACGGGTGTCGCCATGATGGCCGGTCTGAGCACGGGGCTCTGGCCAAGCTGGCGCGATATCGCCACCAAACAAAACTTCCGCAAAACCTATACTCCCAAACGCCCCAACCGTGGAAAACTGTTCCTTAAGCAATACGAACGAGCTCTCGAACGAGCCAAGGGATGGGTAATATAAATTAATAATGCAAAAAAAAATATCGCGATAGCGATTCCAACATTTTTAATGGTTAATTATTTATTTAATTAAACAAGTAAAACAAGCGTATATTATGTTTGAAATCGAAAAAAAATTTCATCTCTCCGACGATCAACGAAAACGTCTTTTAGACGGCGCCGAATTCATTTCCGAAAAACAAATTTCCGATACTTATTTTGACGATAAAAACCACAGTCTCACCACTAAAGATTGGTGGCTTCGTAACAGAAATGGCAATTTTGAATTAAAAGTCGCTCTTGCGGGACATGATGCGAAAGTAATAAATCAATACAACGAAATAATAAACGAAGATGAAATCAGAAATAAACTTGGCATCGCTAACAACGCGTCGCTCGATGAAGACTTGGTTTCAGCCGGTTACGAACCTTTTATACAATGCGTTACAACTCGCAGTAAATACCAAAAAGACGGCTTCACCATCGACATGGACGAAGTGGATTATGACAGCGACTTTGAATACAATCTGGCAGAAATTGAACTCACCTTTGAAAACGAATCTCAGCGTCAACAAGCTATCGATTCAATACTTGATTTTGCCAAAAATCATCGTCTCACAGACGAATCGGTCCATGGCAAAATAGTAGAATATCTGCTCCAAAAGCGTCCCAAACATTACCAAGTATTAGTTGACGCTGGAGTTGTCAAGCAATAACTTAACAAACACAACCAAATATACCAAAATTATGTTTGTTTATATTTGTATCTTGATAAGTATTTGAAAAATATTTATTTAAGGGTCTTGACAAACTTCTCATTTTCTGGTTACGTATATAATTGCAATTTCACAACAAATTGGAGGTAAAAATGCTTCACGCAGTCAAAAACCAACAAGATAGCTTTCAAGAGAGCACCATGACCGTTCATGAGCCCAGCCCTTACAAAAAAGCCAAGCACAAGCTAAGCGCGCTCAAACTTGGTGCCGTATTGCTGGCCTTCATTTGCTTTGGCGGTCTTTCCGCCCAATTCGGTCTGGCACTCGCCAGCCTCATGACAGCCGGCCTTTGCGTCTTGCTCATCCCGCCCGCCATCTACTTGTATCGCAACAAAGCTCGGCTCGAAACCAAGTTCATGCGCCGTGCTCTAAATGTTCAAGAACCCGAGAAACAAGATCACGTCTTCGAAACCGACTTCAAGTTCTGGGCCACACGCAAGGGTCTACAGATGTATATCCGCAGCAATTACCCCCGCTTTCACGGGCAAAAATTTATTCGAGTCATTTATTCCGACGTTCCCAATGGTATTCTCTACGAAATCAAAAGCCATTATTTCGACGAAGATCACTGTGCCGAAAGCTTGGATCTGCAAGTACCGACCGGTGACCCCATGGCCAAGGCCTGGGACAAAAAATTTCGTCAAAAAATTATTGACAATTGTGACATTGATATTGAAGTGGCTTATAACCCCTCCAATAAATCCTAACTCTGCACCGCCTCGGTGCTTTTTTTTATATCTAAAAGGCACCCAACCGGATGCCTCCTATATTTTTATACTAAGTACTAAGACTGTTATATAAGCATTCCCACGATCAACAATGCCACGATGTTCAAAATTTTAATCATCGGATTAATTGCCGGCCCGGCAGTATCTTTATACGGATCACCCACCGTATCGCCTGTCACAGCCGCTTGATGAGCAAACGAACCCTTACCGCCATAATTACCCGACTCAATATATTTCTTGGCATTATCCCAAGCACCGCCCCCGGAAGTCATGGAAATCGCTACAAACAAACCCGTAACAATTGAACCTACCAGCACACCGCCAAGCGCAACCGGCCCAAGTATAAAACCAACTAAAATTGGCACCACGATCGGCAACAACGCTGGCACGATCATATTTTTAAGCGCACCTTTGGTAACAATATCAACTGCTTTGCCATACTCCGGTTTTTGTGAACCATCCATAATTCCCGGCAAAGCTTTAAATTGTCTGCGCACCTCATCTACAACAGCACCCGCTGTTTTGCCCACCGCCTCCATGGCAAATGCGCCAAACAAATATGGCAACAAACCGCCGATAAACAAACCAACAATCACTTTAGGATCCTCTAACATAAACACTAACGGATTTCCCATTTCAACAAACTCTTGTGTGTAAGCCGCAAATAAGACCAACGCGGCAAGACCTGCCGAAGCGATTGCATAACCCTTGGTAACCGCTTTGGTTGTGTTTCCCACCGCATCCAAAGGATCCGTAATATCTCTAACTGATTCGGGCAACTCAGCCATCTCGGCAATCCCTCCCGCATTATCCGTAATCGGACCATAAGCGTCGATCGCCACAATAATACCGGTTAGCGACAACATGGCCATAGCCGCAATCGCCACACCATACAAACCGGCCAACGAAAATGCCCAAAGAATTCCGATCGCAATAATAATAACCGGTATAGCTGTCGATTTCATGGATACTGCGAGACCCGCGATAACATTTGTGCCATGCCCGCTTTGCGATGCCTCAGCGATCTTTTTAACCGGGCTGTATTCCGTGGATGTATAATACTCTGTAATCCAAACCATACCCGCCGTAACCAGCAAGCCGATTAAAGCGCACTTAAACATTTCATACGCGCCCAATGCCGACCCTTCCGGAAAAAATTGAAACGCCAAAAACCAGAAAGCTACGGCCGCTAGCACGCCTGCCGCTATCAAGCCTTTATAAAGCGCTCCCATCACATTTTGCTTGGCACCCAAACGAATAAAGAAAGTTCCGATAATTGAAGTAAAAATTGAAACACCACCAATCGCGAGCGGGAACATCACCGCCATTTCGCTGTTTACAAAGGTTAAATGCGCCAACAGCATTGCCGCAACAGCAGTTACAACATAAGTTTCATACAAGTCTGCAGCCATTCCGGCACAATCACCAACGTTATCACCAACATTATCCGCGATAACCGCCGGATTGCGAGGGTCATCCTCTGGGATGCCTGCCTCAACCTTACCAACAAGGTCAGCGCCAACATCAGCAGCCTTGGTAAAGATACCACCGCCTAAACGTGAAAAGACTGAGATTAAAGATCCACCAAAACCGATACCAACCAAAGCTTTTAGATCACCCGTTAGTGCATAAAAACCGGCGACACCTAAAAGCGCCATGCCCACAACAAACAAACCCGTAACAGTACCTCCTTTTACAGCCACATCCATAGCTTCCTTCATGCCTTTTTTAGCAGCTTCTGCCGTACGTACATTGGCGCGCACCGAAACACTCATGCCGATATAACCGGCCAGCCCGGATAACACTGCGCCGATAACAAAACCAAGCGCCATATTTATACCCAAAGTAAACCACAAGGCTAAAAATACCAACGCTCCGATTATGCCAATCATTTTGAATTGGCGATACAAATAAGCTTTAGCGCCTTCCTGAATCGCTTTGGCGATTTCCACCATCTTGCCTTCACCGTCGTTTTTCGACAGCACCCAACTCACAAGATAACCGCCCCAGCCAAGCGCCACAAAAGACGCAACCAAGGCAAAAATGAGATAACTATTCATAACTAAATAACTTAGTAAACAATAATAAATAAGTTAATCGTCGCTCGTCCTACGTCGCTCGTCCTACGTCTTTAACCAAAATAGCTTTGACGTGGGACGATTGAAACGCTATACGTAGGACGTCGAATGGGTAAATAGTATGTAAAATAGGCGAAAATGTCAACTATCTTACTAATTATGAAT
>CAYFST010000054.1:0-5339 GCA_964345995.1 uncultured Gammaproteobacteria bacterium | reverse complement strand
AACAAAAAATCGGCGCTGGGCCGATGTTAGATGTGTTTCATACATGCATGAAGTAAAAGAAATATCGATGCCAAAAGACGCCCCATGGGACGTCTGTGCAATATAAATTAATTATCCTGTTAATCATCGGGCGTTAATCCCGGTACATCTTGGTTAAATCTTTGGCCTCTTTTTCTCTTCTTCGACTATAAGACGGAGGGCTTTGGCGAGCAGGCGATCCATGTTGCGATAGCTTAGGGTCGCGAATGCTCGGTCGGCCGAGACCCAAGCTCCTTTGGTGATTCCTTCGGTTCCGGGGAGATCGAAACGCGAGCCGGGCGGGGCTTCGAATAAAAAGAAGTGAACAGTTTTGTCGATGTTTTGCGCAGGGCCTTTGTGACGTTCGGTGAAGCGGAACTTTGTGTGGCCCAAATGACCCACGTAACGGAGAGTAGCGATGCCGGTTTCTTCGCGGATTTCACGAATGGCAGCGACCACGTTTGATTCGCCGAGCTGGCGTTTGCCTTTGGGGAAAGTCCAGCGGTTATCTTCGCGCTGTAGAAAAAGTATTTCAATGCGGTTTCCTTTGCGGCGATAAATAATCCCGCCGGCAGATTCTTGCCGAATGTAGTGTTGACCTTTAATTCCTCCTTTGAGGTTTCTTTTATTCTTGGGTTGTTGTTGCTTGGTTTGCGATTTCTTGGAGGACTTTATCGGGGTTTTGGATGAACTCGATGGCTTTGTCGAGTTGCGGGTCTCTTTTTGCATTGTAATCTTCTAAAGTTAATTCTACATTTATATCGGGCTCTATACCTGTTTCGTTTATGGAACGTCCTTTGGGAGTGAGCCACTCGGCGATTGTGATTTTAACAGCCGAGCCATCCTCAAATTCAGTATAATCCTGTACCGAACCTTTGCCGAATGTTTGCATGCCGATTATTGTAGCCAAGCCATAATCTTGCAAGGCGCCGGCAACAATTTCCGACGCTGACGCCGAACCTTGATTAACCAATACCACGGTTGGCACTGAACTCAAACGACCCGAGCCAACTCCATGGAATTCATCAATTATCTTATCTTTGCGCCGTTCAACTACAACGATCTGATTACCGGTCCACTCTCCGGCAATACTTATTGAACGGTCTAAGAATCCACCCGGATTGTTACGTAAATCAAGTATTAAGCCCAAAGGATCTTGGTTTAACACATCTTGGATCTGCTTTTTGAACTCAACGGCAGTATCTTCATTAAAATTGGTAATTTGTATTTTAGCAATACGATTTTCCGGCCATTCTGTGCGTACGGAATTGACTTGGATAACATCTCTTATAATGGGTACGTCGAAAACTTCGGATTCTTCTATGATTTCAGTTTCACCGGTTATATCATTAACAGACTCATTTTTATTGATGCGACCGATATTCAGAACCACTTCAGTCCCCTTTTCACCCCGAATAAGCATAACCGCCCGCTCAACCGTCATGTCTTTGGTACTGGTTCCATTAACCTGTAAAATGTAATCTCCCGCGCGTAAACCGGCACGGCTGGCAGGCGTATCCGGCAAAGGAGCGACAATTTGCAGTTGTTCATTGCGGATGCCGATTTCTGCGCCTATACCCTCAAATTCACCTTTGAGCGAATCACTGAATTCTTTAGCAGTCTTGGGTTCAAAAAAATCGGTATAAGGATCGCCCAAAGATTTTGCCAAACCTTGCATGGCTCCATAATAAAGATCTTCCTCGGAAGCATCTTGATAATAGCGCAGGCGTAAAAGCTCCCACAGTTCCCAGAATTGGTTAAAATCCAAATGCGAGGGCAGAATATCGTCGCCGGGCAACGAACCTATGCCACGCACGCCGGGTTCAGATTGCGGTGGACTTTGTGCTCCGGCATCATTACTTCTACCCAAGAAAAAACCGGCTGAAAAAGTGACACTTACTGTCAAAATAGCCAAGATTAGCCAGTATTTTTGGCAAAATAATTTAATTTTCCGATATTTCATGCACTGATTGTACTCAATCCCTTGACAAAGGTCAATAATACCATTAGTCTAAAAAGCACGAAAATTAGCACGAAAAGCTCTTTCACAACAAAAAGAGGAAGCAAGCCATCTGGCTTTTAAAGGTAGAAAATGTCTGAAAAAAAATACAAAACAACACCGGTTTCCGGCCTCTATCTTCTAAACCCCGAAAGTTTTGGTGCTATTGTCTTGGATCAACAAAATGTAACTGGCCAATTCTATAGGCTGGGTTTTACAAAAGTTGATCCACGTTGGTATCTAAATATCGCTAGACGCATAGTCAATATTAAATACGCAGCAGTTGTGGGCAATCTAGCCGCTTATGATGTGATAGCCGATAAACAATATTACGAAACTGCGTGGCTATGGGATAGGTATGGTTTTACTTGCGTACACGCACCTCCAAAGCAAATCATGCTCAATGATGGCAGTAGCGACACAGATAACGGCAAATACCCGATGAGCGATGATCATAAGCCGGAAATCACAACCTCAAGAACAGACGCGTCCAGGTACGCGCTAAAAGATATGTCTGACGGAGCGGTGCGAGAATTAATCCAGCTTTGGAGTGAAGTTCCGCAAATCAGCCATTTGTTGGTCGGTTCTCATGACGTGGATTTTGTGCGAGATGTCAGGCAGGCCTCATGGGGACGCGGGAAACGCATAACCATGCTGATTGTTGGTGGAAACGGCCTTGCTTATCAACTGAAAGATGCGGCCGATGTAATCGTAAATGTTCTGGATTATGCGGCAACTTATTCTGCAGATGCTTTGGATGAGCGAGGTTGGTGGCACGAAGAAGAATCCATAAAAAGCAAACAGAGACGCATAAGAGAATGGTTCAAAGAACAGGATATTTATCCTAAATACTTGGAAAATCAATTTAAGGATATGGATATGCTATTTCAATTTATGATACGTAAGTCAATTCTTCCGCCGGGGACACATGAATCCGCGCAACAACTTTCTATGGGAAAAATAAAGCTTGCCATGCATTATTTCATGCGTTGGGAAAAATCAAATGCTTATCTTGAAAATCCCGAGCCCCCGCCGGAGGACTTACCTTTCCGCTCTTTACGTCTTCATGACCCAACGATGGTGCCAGCTCAAGCTGACGCCTGTGACCGTTCGCTACATAGAATGATAAATTTGTTTATCAAACGCGGTGTATTGCAATACATAACGGATGATAACGACGTGAAATTGTTTTATTTGAACACCGACCATCCGGGCGTAAGAACAATAATCGAATCCTCTTTTTTGTAAGTGTTTACTCCGTCGCACTTGGGCGGATTTTTTTGTAAATATGATCAATCAATGTTTGACTCACAGTCTTGCTTTGATGTATTTTAAAATAAACTATGCCCCAAAAAATACCTTTTCATAGACGCGTTTTACCATGGCTATTTACACTGATTTTTCTAATATTTGCGCCTGTTTTGGTTTTTTACACGGCGGGTTATCGATGGAATCCTAAAAAAGGACTTGTGGAAAAAAACGGCACTCTTATTTTGGATACACAGCCCGGCGGTGCCGATATCCATTTAAACGGACGCTTATTGGATGATAAAACGCCGACAACTTTACAAAACGTGGCTCCGGGGAAATATACCGTAAAACTATCCAAAACAGGTTATCATAATTGGCAGAAAACACTTAATGTTTTACAAGAAAGAGTTACATTTGCCAACGACATAATACTTTGGCTTGATTCCGATCCGGAAAAAATCTTAAATTATAATGTGGAAACATTATTAACTAATCAAAATGATGATTATATTTTAGGATTCGCGAAAAAAAATCAAGCCGATGTTTTATTCAGATATGAGAAACAACAAATAGAAGAAGAGATATTTTTAACGGATAGCTTTGAGATACAAACTTCTGTTTGGGATAGGAGCGGAGAAAAGGCGTTGCTCACT
Source organism: uncultured Gammaproteobacteria bacterium (assembly GCA_964345995.1). Lineage (GTDB taxonomy): Bacteria > Patescibacteriota > Patescibacteriia > 2-12-FULL-60-25 > 2-12-FULL-60-25 > MWCR01. Next base: position 1,418 of record CAYFST010000054.1, on the reverse strand, counting down.
ACAATGGCGTCAAATACTGAAATAGCCTGGTTGCTCACCGCGGATCCGTTATCTTTGGTGGAATTACCTCCGGCCAGATATCATTTTGAACGTTCTAAGCTTGTAGGTATTGATGATACATATAGAATGAGTTTAAGCTCCGCGGGTTCACTTTCCAAACAAAGGCACAATGAAAGAATTTATGATTCTTACGAAGAATTAATCATTAAACGTTTACCGGGACAGGAAAATTTGGTTCTCTTGATGCAGAAAGACGCTGAACAGGGCTTTTTATTACCCGATGGAGATTGGCAATTTTATAACGCCGATAGAGAAGAAATCGTTTTGCGTAATCAAGACGAGTGGTTGCGTATTAATACGCATACCCAACCCTTCACAACCACCAAAGCCGTAGCCGATTACATAGAAAAAATGGAAATCGATGATGAAAAGTATTTTTTACTCATCAGACACAATGAACTTTATTTATGGCCACCATTGCAAGAGCCTGAGCTGTTATATAGACAAAGCCGGTCAATTGTAAAAGCGGGCGCGCATCCGAAGGCTTTAAGCGTATATTTTGCAACAGATAAGGAAGTAAGAATGATGAATTTGGATAATCGTGACGGCCGTATGCAGACTGTTTTATCTGAATTTGACAGTATAAATGATGTAGTTCTTTTTACTAATTCACTCTACGTATCCGGCGATAAAAATAATGAAACGGCAGTCTGGAAACTACCGTTAGAGAAAAGTACGAATTTTTCGCCTTTGTCAGGCATTAATAAAATGATTATTTTTTAATGTTATCTTATTTAGCAATTTTGGATTTGGCAGGTACGGAAACCCGACTTTTGAACTCAGTGCTAAAATCCGCGACAGCTTGCTCGATGATCGGATCGAAAAGCTTTTTAAAGCCTTTTTCTTTTGCGTAATTCGATGCTTTTAAAAGCGCGTCATGCGTTCCGGCATCAAAAAATGCTTTATTTATTTTGCAAACATCTAACTCGTCAAGACCAAGATATTTGTGGTGCAAATCCACAATCTCCAGCTCACCGCGGGATGAAGGGGCTAGGCTTTTGGCAAACTCGCAGACGCGGTTGTCAAAGATGTACAGCCCGGGAATTGCGAAATTGCTTTTGGGCTTTGCCGGCTTTTCTTGGATGGAGATGACCTTACCCGTGTCTGAATCAAACTCTACAACGCCGAAGCGCTCCGGATCCGGCACCTCGCGCGCAAAGATTCGCGCGCCGCTTTTAAATGACCGGATTGACTCGGTAAAATCATCTTCGAAGATGTTGTCACCCAGGATCATGGCAACAGTTTCTTCATCCATAAAATCTTCACCCAGAATAAATGCCTCGGCCAAACCGCGAGGTTCATTTTGCACTATGAAAGTAATATTGATGCCATATTTGCGCAACATGGAGCCAAGCAGG
>CAYFST010000053.1:0-5529 GCA_964345995.1 uncultured Gammaproteobacteria bacterium | reverse complement strand
AATGACAAGCTGCGCATTCTAGCGCAGCTTTTATAATCTCAAATTATATTTTATTATTCAAAATCAAAAAAACAGTTAACGACATGCTTGTCAGCTATGACGAACCAATCTTCAATACAATTATCAAAAGTGAGCCTTTTGTTCAAAGGTTGAAAATAATTCATAAAGCTCTGGCAAGCAAAATATAAACAATAACCAATAATCCAGTTGCAAGATACACAAACCCATTTACCAACCAGACATCATCAAGCAAGATATTCTCCCTCTTCCCGCCAACTTTTGGTATACAAATCCTGCTCCCATCCTGCCCATAACAATCTCCACCTAAAGCCACATCCCGCGCTCCCGCAAAAGCAACAATCGGAATCCCGCCGTTTGGCGACGGACCCTTTTGCGCGTCTCGCGCCCAAGCTTTAATCGCTTTGAGCGGATTCTGCCAAGTGATGATTGCTACAACAACAATCAACGCACCGGTAACCCGTGCCGGTATCCAATTCACCACATCATCCGCGCGTGCTGAAAACCAACCAAAATCATTGTACTTCTCATTTTTATAGCCAACCATCGAATCCAAAGTATTCACCGCTTTATAAGTTAACGCAAGCGGACCGCCTCCAATCATGGCAAATAAAAGCGGCGCGATTACCCCGTCGGACAAGTTCTCTGTAATCGTCTCAATAGCTCCACGCATAACTCCTTGCTCATCTTCTCTTGAGCAATTCCTGCTCACAACACTCTGCAATCGCTTTTTCGCACTTTCTAAATCACCTCTCTTTAGCAACTTCCGAATAACCCTCCCCTCATCGGTCAGCGACCTGATAGCCAAAGAGTAAAATACCATAATCACATTAACCGCAAATCCCAGCCAAACATTTATATATGTTGCCAACAACAAAACGAAAAAAGACGCTAGTGCCGTAACACCCACTACAACCAGCCACAAAACCACCCCCGCAGCTTTCCACTCATTATCTATACCCGTACTCCGCGCTCCGTGCTCCTTACGTTGTATTTTTATCCTTAAGCTTTTTTCAATATAAGATATTAAAAACCCCATCCATCTTATGGGATGCGGCAGCCATTTTGGATCTCCCAATGTCAAATCCAATAGAATCGCCGGTAATATCACCAATATCATTTCCATAGATTGACATTATCCTGAAATCAGGCAACAATGCAATTCGCCAAAACAAAAGGAGTAAGATGCACCACATTAAAAACACTCCTGAATACACAGCTCTTTATTTTGATAGACCGGTTTCCACAGTGAGTTGGGCGCCATTTGGCGGCGGCCGCCGTGATGGAATCCGCTATGTAATAAATCGCACTTTGGCAAAAAACAGCCTACACACCATAGCTCAACTACTTGAAGATACTGAGCAATTAATATTGAGTCGCGGTATGCAAAAAGATAGCACAGTAGCAATGCTCACCACGGCTTCACAAAACTATCTGGGTCGTGCTTATTTCAAAGGCAAAAAAGACATGCTAATTTCCGCTTTCGCCACAGTTGGATTAAGTAATGCGGTAGCACCCGGCGAACACGCCGCCTATGACGAAGAATCCGGCCAAGATATGATTCCGACTGGAACAATTAACCTTATCGTCGCTATCGAACGCAGCCTCACGGAAAACGCCGCCTTGGAACTAATACATACCATGGCTATTGCTAAAGCATCTGTAATGGTGGAACTCGGACTGGTAAATCGCAACGGCAAAATCAAGCTTGCCACAGGCACAGACTGCGAAGTTTTATGTTGGGATTCAAGCCACGAAACCACTTTGCAATTTGCGGGCTTGCACACGCGCCTGGCCGAACATGTAAGCCTAGCCGTCCGGCAAGCAATGCTGAACTCCTTGGCCAAACGCCTCGGTACAAACTTTAACGATGAACCTTCGCTAATAAAACTTGCCAACTCCCGCTTCACCGCAACTCGCTAATAGCGGGTTTTTTTAACTTATACTCGGTGTTAATCATAAAATTTCTTTACGCAATTTTTTTAATTTAAATCATATTATGGAATTGACATTTCAAAACTATATCGATATTATAATTACAAATTATTAAATTCATAAAATATGAATAAAGAAAGAGATTGCATAAATCCTGATAGGAAAGATTTATCAAATAATCCGTCTATATCAAAATTTCACTCTGATGAAAATATAACTAATCCCGATAGGAAAAATGCGACGACTAACGAAATGGAAAAAATATCAAACGAAGATATCAGAGAAAGGCGCCCCGAGGAAACTGTAAAAAAAGTATTGGTAAATGTTAAAACCGCAGATGGAGGCACGGACACGATAGAACAAGATTATTTCGAAGAACCCTTTTTATTATACGAAATTAATCAATTAGAGCAGAATATAAATTCTCTCGGATATTATATTAAAGAAACTAATGACCCCGACGATCCAAAGGTAAAAGAGTACCTCAATCTATGCGAAGTCCATATTAAACAAATAGAAGACTGGATTAATCATTACGAACATACACTAAATAAAGACGGCAAAGAAATTAGAAAAAAACTAGAAGGAATGAAAGAGTTGCTTAAAAAAGTTCAAGTTTTTTACATTTAATTTCATTTTATTAAAAAACCTCTCACTGAGAGGCCCTAAGATTGTTCCTCTGCTACAAAAACAGAGTGTACATCATCTACCACTTTATCCACGTCGCGATGGATATTGATTCGAGTTATCACGGACAGAATACCCAAAGGCAAAGCAATCCCGAGAACTATATCCGGAAGAACACCTGGAGACAGCCAGTCTTGATGGTAAGGCATAGCCACGACCAATGCCATAACTTGAAAAAATGACTTGGCCTTGCCGACTCTTGAGGCTTTGGTTTGCCGAAGATGATCTTTGATATAAGCAAAAAACTTAAATCTCTTAGTCAGCCGTTCATCTGTAAACGGCCTCCTCACAAAGGTGCCCATTATATCAACCGCAATCACCGGAATAACAACATACGGAGTAAAAAGCCCCGCGCACATCATGAAACCAATCAAAGGCAACTGACGGATTTTATCCGCCAAAGGATCCCACCATGCACCCAGCTTTACACTTTCAATCGATCGTGGAAATCCGCAACTTTCCTTGGCTCGCGCTACATGACCGTCCAGCTTATCAAACGCTCCGGCTACAACCATAATAACCAAGGCCGGCATCACGAATCCCAAAGCATAAATAACAAAACCCGCGTACCAAATGAAAATGCTCCAACTCGTAATCCAATTAGCTGATAAATACGGTACCGTGCCCAGTTTCGCTAAATATATTTGCGGTAACAATTTATCGGCAAATGAAATCATCACACCTAATGCCACGGCGGTTATTATCCAAGGGAGAGAACTCAACATCTCATCCATGCAACCCTCTCCTTTCTTGTCAGAGGTCAAAAGAACCAAAATCGTTGTATCAAAATAACATTAAAAAATCAAGCCATACGACCTGAATTCAATAATCTAATCACTCAAATTATAAGGATACAAATTTCAAAGATACAAACAAATTCAAAATCCAATATCTGTAATTTTGAATTTTTTAGTTTGAAATTTGTTTGTAACCTTAAGATTTGTTATTTGGTTTGTATCTTGTATCCTTGAAATTTTAAGATTTATCCTTGGTATTTATAATTTAAAATTTTAGATGCTGCAACTAGATTCCGGCAGCGGCTCTCCTACGCTCATGGGCCTTTAAATACTTTTTACGAACGCGTAAATTCTGCGGAGTAACCTCCAATAATTCATCCTCTCCCAAATATTCCATAGCTTCCTCCAAGCTCATTATTTTTGGTGCATCTAAAATTTCCGCGACACCATCACCTTTGGAACGCATATTTGTTAAATGCTTTTCCTTGCAAACATTAACCTCCATATCTACAGGTTTGGCATTTTGTCCAATAACCATTCCTTCATAAACAGGTATGCCCGGTGTAATAAATAACTGCCCTCTTTCCTCAGCATTCAATAGCCCATATGTCATCGCCGTTCCGGATTCATAAGCTATTAAAGACCCGTGCGGAGCAAATTCTATAGCTCCCAATTTAGGTCGATATTCCAAGAACCTGGAATATATAATACCACGGCCTTTAGTTGTTCTTATAAATTTAGATCTATAACCAATCAATCCGCGCGTAGGAAAAACTGCATCAATAAACGTTGTGCCATTTTCCATCTTCATGTCCGAAATATCACCTTTACGCTTACCCGCTTCTTCAATCACCGGACCGCTAACATCATCCGGGCATTCGATGGTAACCGATTCAAAAGGTTCCATAATTTTTTCTTCTTGCTCTATAAAAATAACTTGCGGACGCGAAACTTGCAGTTCATATCCTTCACGACGCATCTTTTCAATCAAAATCGCCAAATGCAACTCACCCCTCCCTGAAACAATAAACTCTCCCTGATCATTTGACTCATCCACTCTAAGTGCAACATCATTTTGTAACTCACGCTCCAAACGCTCTTTGATATTCCTGGATGTTGTGTACTGACCTTCATTGCCCGAAAAAGGCGAAGTATTCACACCAAAACTCATCTTAACAGTCGGCTGTTCGATCGAAATAACAGGTAACGCATCCGGTTTGACCGGATCGGCCAATGTCTCGCCAATCTGAATATCAGCAATTCCAGCAAACGTTACAATATCCCCCGCTTCAGCTTCTGTAACCTCAACTTTACCCAAATCTTTAAACGAATAAAGCGCAGTCACCTTTGCGTTAGTGATTTTTCCATCGCGGTTAATCCAGGCAACTTGTCCCGGCCTAAATACTCCGCGTACCACGCGCCCGATTCCCATCTTCCCGCGATAATTATCATAAGAAATATTAGCGACACTAACCTGCAGTGATCCATTTTTATCGTTTTTAGGTCCCGGTATTTCTTGCAAGATAGTCTCAAATAAAACTCTTATGTCTGTCATGGACTCCAACTCTTCGGTCAATCCTGCCTTACCATGCTTTGCCGAAGCATAAACAACCGGAAAATCCGCTTGCTCATCCGAAGCACCCAATTGCACAAATAAATCAAAAGTCTGATTCAAAACCCAATTTGGCCTGGCATCAGGTTTATCAATTTTATTAATAACCACGATTATTCGATGCCCCGCTTGAATCGCCTTTTTCAAAACAAACTGCGTCTGCGGCATCGGACCCTCTTTCGCGTCAACTAAAAGCAACGCGCCATCCACCAAATTCATCACGCGCTCCACCTCTCCACCAAAATCCGCATGCCCCGGAGTATCCACGATGTTTATCTTTGTATCTTTATAAACCACCGCGCAATTTTTAGACAAAATGGTAATACCGCGCTCACGTTCCAATTCGTTAGAATCCAAAATAGTCGTACCTTCCATCGCACGACTGCCAATACTATCGCTTTGTTTTATAAGCGCATCAGCCAATGTTGTCTTTCCGTGGTCTACGTGCGCAATTAGCGCAATATTTCTAATATTTGCCATACTTCAAAGTCACGTGAGTATAGCTTAAAACTAATAATTAATCAAGGATTTGCCCATAAT
>CAYFST010000052.1:0-5592 GCA_964345995.1 uncultured Gammaproteobacteria bacterium | reverse complement strand
AACCCGAAAAACCAAACCCCAGTTTGGTTTTTTTCTAAAAATTCTAAACATGTCCGATAATCAGCAACCAGCACAAAGTAACAAGTAAAAAATATTCAGTAGATCAACTTTGTTATGTATCGATTAGATAATTATGCTATAATATGTGGGATATGTTAAAAAAGAAATCCATCATTCCACACGACAAACCCGTCTTTCGTGAAGTTATCCCCCAAGCTCTCAAATTTGCCTGGACTCACCCTACTCACTGGCTCTTAGGCATCTTCGCAGCCATACTTTTCTCAGGTGGTGCGCTCGATATTTTTTGGAAATTTACTGACTCCATCCAAAAACAAGGGCAAGCACTCTACCTAAGCAACAGTATCGAACGCTTTTGGTACGCTGCCGGCGCCGCATCCTCATCCGTGGCTTGGGCGGCTTACGCTAAAGCATTCATCGCTATAGCACTCTTTATCATCATCATCTTTGCTGTTCTCGCCTTTTCTTGCATCTGCCAAGGTGCGTTGGTACACGCGATCGGTAATTATAAAAAAGATAAGAAAAAGTCATTACGCCAAGCGCTTACCGTCGGTTCAAGAGCCATACTGCCCATTGTTATATTAAACATCATGATCATTGTTTTTATTTGGTTGGCGAGATTCGGTGTTTCCTTCCCGCTCGGCATCGCACTCGGTAGCGACAACCCGGCATTTGCCGCAGTTTACGTGGTTTCTTTTATTGTATTTACCGTTCTAACTTTAGGCTTGGGCATACTGCAAATTTACACTTTAAACGCTCTCATTTTACAAAAAACTACTCTGGCCAAAGCGCTGGAACGTGCTTGGAAACTCATCAAAGAACATTGGCTCGTAACAATTGAAACCATCATTGTACAATCACTTATAATTATTGTATTGGTTTTCGCGGTTTCCGTTGCCGGAATAATTCTCACCTTTCCGGCCACCCTTCTATTTTTATACGCTTTTATCAATATCAATACTCTTCTATATCAAATCAGTTTAGGTATCTTTTTTGCCGTCATGCTTTTATTGGGTTTGCTGACCACGGGTTTCTCTGTAGCTTTCCAATACGCGACTTGGACCATGATGTTCCACAAATTTGGAGAAGGTGGAGCTATCCCCAAACTGCATCGTTTATTTAAGCAGTTATTTAGTCAAAACTAATTGTCCGGCTATTTATGGCTACCCTTAGAAAACCCAAAACACCTTCCATTGAAGACCTCTTCAAAAAAAAGGCTCAATCCAAAAAACAACAGTCTGCCAAACCCGGCTATATTCAAGGTGCTCCCGGCACATCCGATAAAGAGAAAAAAATCAAAAGCCCTTCAGACATGAGCCAAGTTGAATTATTAGAGCATAAACGTAAAGAAATTCAAACATCGGAAATTGAAAAAAAAGCTCAAAAACAAGCCACTCAAAAAAACTTGCCTTATATCAACCTCAAAGGCTTTCCGGTTTCACCCGAAGCACTATCTTTAATTGATGAAGAAGTGGCCAAAAAAAATCAAGTGATATGTTTCACAAAATTAACAGAAGATATCCGAATCGCAACAAACTCACCCGGAGAAGAGGTAAATAACATTGCCCAACAACTGGCCAAAGATCACCTTTCCGATATCCAAATTTATTATTGTTCCGGTCAGAGTATTAAATATGGTTTAGAACTTTATAAAACCTTACCCAAAATAATCGAGTCCACTTCCGGAGTAAAAATCGAAGAGAAAAAACTCAAAGAATACGAACAAAGCATTACCAATTTTAAAGAGTTGCAAAAAGAGCTGGAAAAAGCCACAACCACGGATCTGGTCAGTATGATCTTAGCTGCCGCGTTAAAAGACGGAGTCTCCGATATTCACATCGAAGCCGAAGAAGATGGTATAAAAATACGTTTTCGAGTTGATGGAATTTTGCATGACGCTGCCACAATCAGTAAAGACAAATGGAAGCTTATCATATCCCGCATAAAGCTTTTAGCGGGTATGAAAATAAATATCACGTCAGTACCACAAGATGGTCGCATTACTATCTACCTGGCCAATGAAAAAATAGAAATTCGCGTCTCCACTTTACCTACGGCTTTTGGCGAATCCGTTGTTATGCGTTTACTGCGCCCCAAAGCTATTTCGTTAGATTTTGAAGAATTAGGCGTTCGCGGTTTGGCCTGGGAAAGGCTTAAAGCTGAAATAGAAAGACCCAATGGTTTGATTGTTACAACCGGTCCTACCGGTTCCGGTAAAACCACCACGCTTTATGCAATACTGAAACGCTTAAACACTCCCAAAGTCAAAATTATCACCCTCGAAGACCCGGTTGAATATAAATTACCCGGTATCAATCAAAGCCAAATTGATCATTCCAAAGATTATACTTTTGGCAAAGGTCTGCGTTCCATTTTGCGTCAAGATCCGGATATTGTCATGGTTGGTGAAATCCGTGACACCGAAACAGCGGAAATCGCCACGCAAGCATCCCTGACCGGCCACTTGGTTATATCCACCATTCACACCAATAACGCTGCCGGCGCCATTCCTCGTTTCCTGTCTATGGGCGTTAAACCCTTCTTTTTGGCGCCCGCTCTTAACTGTGTCATAGGTCAGCGCCTTGTCCGCCGTCTGTGCCCTGATTGTAAAGCGCCCATTAAACTTAATCCGGCTTTAAAAGCCGAGGTAATGGAAACGTTAAAAACAATACCAAAAAGCGCAGACATAAATATCGATCATGATAATCTGCAATTTTACGGTCCCGGAGAAAAAACTAAAACCTGTAAAACATGTAACGGACTGGGCTACAGCGGACGTATGGGAATATATGAAATATTTACCATGAACAAAGAAATCGAACGCATGATTTTAGATTCCAATGTTTCCGAATATGATATGCTTGAAATAGCTCAAAAATACGGTATGGTAACCATGGCACAAGACGGTTTGCTCAAAGCGCTCGACGGCATCACATCGGTTGAAGAAGTACTCCGCGTTGCCGGCATCGAAGCCACTATGGAAGAAGCGAGCGATGAAGAAATAGAAACACAAAGAAAAACCACGCCACCCGAACCAACACCTTCCGAAGCGTAATCCGTATGATTATATGATTAAATCGAGCTCAAGCTCGATTTTTTCATTATTTAATACTTTCATGATTTCATTTCAATAGAAATTTCGATTAATATATCATGCTTAGATATCCAGTTCGGTATATTATTTGACCACTCCACCAACATTACAGTCCCCTGTTCAGCCAATTCTTCATCAAGTTCCAATGGCAACAAATCAGCCTCATCCTCTATCCTATAGGCATCTAAATGCAACAACCTTTTTAACTCTTTGTACTTTGTACTTTGTACTTTATACGATCGCATAAGCGCGAATGTCGGGCTAAGCGCTTGTTTCGCGACACCGAGTTGCTTTGCGATAACCTGCGTTAGCGTGGTTTTCCCCGCCCCCAAATCCCCTCGGAGCGCAACAATCATCCCCGGTTTCATCATACCAATTACAAAATCCGCGACCTTCTCCCAATCGCGTATCTCATCAACCTTTATAACTTTGGTTGACTTCTTATAACTAATTTTAACTTTACGTAACATAGTAAATTTCTCGAATCCTGATTAAAGATAATTGCTTTAATAAATATACCCATATTAGTAAATAAATTTATATGAGCAAAATATATGCGCGTTAATTAAAGTTCAAGCAATTACAGATCAAAATCCGGCTCGGCATCCACCTTCTGCCACTTAAGCGAATGCTTACCCGACATAACATTCCACAATCCGGCCGCCGCAATCATCGCCGCATTATCCGTATGCAAACCCCTGACAGGTTTTAACCAGCTAACCTCGGGACAAGATTGTTTTAAGGCTTTTTTAAGTTGCTTTTGCAGCACTATATTGGCGGAAACTCCGCCAACTACAGCAAAAGCCTTTGGCTTAAGTCTTAATGTTGCCTTAACGGATTTTGCGACCAATACCTCCACAATCGCCGCTTGTATACTCGCGCAAACATCAGCCAAGCTCTCTTCTCTTATTTCGCATTTCGCATTTCGCATTTTAAAATGTTCATGTAGCAATACACGAACAGCTGTCTTAAGCCCTGAAAAACTAAAATCCAAACTCGAATCATGCAACATTGGCCTTGGCAAATCATAAGCCTCGGGATTACCGTTAACTGCCAATTTAGATAATTTTGGCCCGCCCGGATATTCCAAACCCAACATCTTAGCCGTCTTATCAAAAGCTTCACCGGAGGCATCATCTCGCGTTCTGCCAAGAACTTCATACTTTCCAAAATCTTTCATTAAAACCAGTTCGGTATGTCCTCCCGATACCAACAAAAATAATACCGGAAACTCCCACTTATCCCGATTAGATTTCTCTAACCACGCCGACGCCAAATGCCCTTCCAGATGATTCACTGGAATAAGTGGTTTATCATACGCCCAAGCCAAAATCTTAGACGCCTCAATACCTACCCTTAAAGCCGTAGCCAACCCCGGTCCCTGCGTCACCGCCACATAATCAAACTTATCTTTAATCCTTAAACCTTTATCCTTTGTTAATCCCAAGGCTTTATCAATTAAAGACACAAGTTCCGCCACATGTGTCCTAGCTGCGACTTCGGGTACCACTCCCCCATAACGCGCGTGTATCGGAATCTGCGTTGCAATATAATGCTTCTTCAAACGAATTTTTGCCGGAACTCTAAACTTCGAACCTCGTGTTTTGCGCTTCGTACCCGATTCTTTACTCAATACGCCGGGTATAAAATACGAAAGAAGCGCAACGCTTGTTTCATCACAACTTGTCTCAATACCTAAAATTTTTAATTCTTTTTCAGAAATTTTATTTACCATATAACTTTACCAATTATAGCCAAAAAACACGATTTGTCAATGACTCAAAATAAAAAAATATTCTATCATGAGGCTTCATCATTATAGCCGGTAATTAATAATTATCTTACAAAACTTATAATATTAGCGTAACGATTAATAATTAAAGCGATAAAAACAAAAATTACAATTCATTAAAAAAGACAATTATTAGTTTTCAAGTATTTTACTTTGAAAAAATAATAATCAGAAATTTTTTTAACCTTCGATATAAATAAAAAAAATAAATCGGTTTTCCAAGACTTCGATTCCGTGCCACAAAAATTGTATACCTCATTTTTTGAATTCGAATATACTTGGTATCAAGCAGGCATATGCCATCACAATGATTTAATTCTCTTTTTATTCGTTCAAGAAACAAGCATTTATTTTAAGGCGCTCTTTACACCCTCCTGCATGCGATACTTCAATTGATTTTCCATTTTTCTCTGAGTCTTGAATAAGTCAATCTATCAAGCATAGGTATTAATTGCATTCCTATCATAGTTATCTTACAGCTTTTTTAATGTAAAAGTTTTCCAACTAGTATTTTGCTTACATTTCCATCGCGGATAATTATGACCGATTGTTTTTCCTGAACCGCGATGTGGACACGAAAGATAAAACATAACCCAATTCGTGCTAAAAAATTATCTTAATGTAAAGAAATACTGTTTGTTTAGATAAAATTTTAATATTTCACCCACAAACTTTGCAACACTGCGTC
>CAYFST010000051.1:0-5704 GCA_964345995.1 uncultured Gammaproteobacteria bacterium | reverse complement strand
CGGACGTAGTCCGCATGATAAAAGCCACCGGCGTTATAGCCGGTGGTTCTTACTTCACTTCGCATAAAACTAAGAGAAGTATTCCTCATAACTCCATGAAAATCGAGTGATAAGGGATGGTGGGCGCGGCAGGGATTGAACCTGCGACCAAGCGTGTATAAGACGCCTGCTCTACCACTGAGCTACGCGCCCCGGTCAATTACCGATTTTCCACATATGTTCTTCAGACTTTGAGGGGCGGGCCGAATACTTTTTGAGAGCCTGAGAGCTCGTCAGAGCCTTGAAGGTCAATTACCAATGTATGAATCGGTTTATAATTTTAATAATGTTAAATTGGTGAGCTGATAATATCTTAAAATGAGGCTCATGACAAGTCTAAAGCAATGTTCCTGTCGGTTGCCGGTTGTTTCCGCGAAGATTTTTGCATGTTGCCCAACTCCACCGGATATTGGGGTCACCTTCAGGTGCATTGGCAACGTAGTCGCGGGCCAGTTTATCACTGCAATATCCGCTGCCAATATTTCGGTTGATTTCGTATATGATTTTGCGAATATGAGCATCGCGGATTGATTTGGCAATGATGCTGGCCGCGCCCACGTGGCGGTGGCGGCTGTCGGCTTTGTTTTCGGCTTTGAGTGAGTTTAGGTCGTTCCATCCCGAGAGATGGCTGATTAACCATCGGAATTTGTTAAGATTTTTTGCGGGCGCGTCGAGCATAACTTGAGCCGGAGAGTCGGGAAATTCGGATAAAAAATCACGGATAAGCAAGGACATGTATTTAGTCTCCAATCCATTTAAAGTGATGTTGCGGTTTTTTACAGCCACGTCGATTTCCGGCGGTTGAATTATAGCAACTTTATGCCAGCAACGATCTCGGAGCGCGTCGGCCAGCCGGTTACGACGTTTGGTTACGATGCGCTTGCTATCCGTGACACCATGTTTAATACACCAGCGTTTGTCGCGAGCGGTAAGAGCACAGGCGGCAATAACCAGAGGTCCGATTACAGGGCCGCGTCCGGCTTCGTCAATGCCGATATAGCGCAGTTCTTTCAAAAGTGGCGCTCGTCTGGCTTTGCGAATGCCGGGATACTTACGCATAATCTAAAAATTTCACCCAATGATTCCAGTAAACAAATTTTACCAAACATGTGTAATAGTTAGTTTGGCGGATTTGTTTAAGGTTTTGTTATTCTTGCTTTCTGCTTTTGATTAAAACACCTACAAGTGCACCGGCAAGTAAAAGTGCCAACCCTCCCAAGATAGCGTTGGTGGCAGTTAGGCCGCCGCTTGATTCTTTTGACTTCGGAGCGTCAACGCCGTTGACTTGCAGAATAGGTTTTTTATCCTTGCTGTCAGTTTGGTTTTCATCCTCGCCGTTTAAAATTTCAATGTCATCAGGCTCTTCGTTTAGCGTCTCTTGCTCGGGAGTTGACGTGGGAGCCGGAATAGGCGGGGCCGGTTCGGGTACCATAACGGTAATATCTTCTGATTGAGATTCACGATTCATGCTGTCGGAGGAACTGATACGAACGTGCATCTCGCCCGTATCGGCGGGGATTAAAATTTCATGATTTTTTACCAGTTCTTTATCTTCTTCTACCTTGGTGTAGCTTTTTGTTAAACCGTATTCAATTTTGGTTGTAGCTTGCTTATCGGTTTCCCAAGTTATACGCAATCCTTCGGCGTTGGCGGCAAATTTTACGTCGGTAATTTTAGGCCCCAAAAGCAGTTCGGGAGGAATTACTATTTCCGGTATTTCTATTGGTTGGTAGGGTTGTACCATTATGGGATCGATCATAATTTCGCCCATGCTTTCTTCTTCTTCGGCTTCGACTGCTTCACCGATTGCTTCAAAGTCAGGATTGAGTTTTTGACCGGAATCTAAAACGTCTCCGGGTTTTGGCAAAGAGGCGGATACGGGCAAAGCCATACAAAATAGTGCCAAGAAAGCCAATAATAGCATTGATTTTTTCATATATAGGTAAGTTATTAATCTTATTTTTACTTTAGCATCACTCTGCTATTGAGTGAAGAAAATGTCAATGATTAATGCAAGATGCCAATTATAAAATTGCAAAAGTTACCGTTTTCTGTTTTTGGTGTTCCTATTTAATAATTATATGATATCGCATAACCCGGCGTGCTTTGCGCTAAACTGCGGCTAAAGGTGCTGATTTGCCATTTGTTATGTCTGAATGTATAGTTTGTATGTTATGTCGAAAATTTTAATTTTTGGTAATGGATGGATCGGTAATAAATTCATTGAACGTTACCCGGAGGCCAGAATGTCCAGCATTATTATTGAAAAGCCCGGCGATATGGCCAAAGTTTTAGAACGTGAAGTGCCGGAAGCGGTTATAAATTGCGCCGGCTTGACAGGTTCGCCAAATGTTGATTGGTGCGAAACTCATCAATATGAAACGATGATGGCCAATACTTGGTTGCCCATTTTGATGGCTAATGAGTGCCATAAAAATGATGTACATTTTACACATTTGTCGAGTGGCTGTATTTTTTATGGCGAATCACCCGACCCCAAGGGTTGGTTGGAAAGTGATTTCCCTAATCCGGCAGCTTATTATTCAAAGACTAAAGCCGCGGCGGATTTAGTTTTAGCGGATTTGCCCAATGTCGCTATTGCGAGATTGCGCATTCCTATGGATCCAATGCCTTCGTCTAAGAATTCCATAACCAAAATTACCTCGTATCCGAAAGTAATAGATGTAAAAAATTCCGTCACAGTTGTAGAAGATTTGTTATCTGTAATGAAACAATTGGCCGATAAAAAAGCGGAAGGCGCGTTTCATGTTGTTAATCCGGAACCGCTCGCGTACCGTGATTTAATGAAATGGTATGAGGAGATTGTGGATCCGGATCATTCCAATGAATGGATTAGCGAGGAGGAAATGGTAAGTACCGGTTTAACCGCAAAAAAGAGATCAACCAATATTTTGCAAAATACAAGGTTGGCTGAATATGGAATAGAAATGAGACCTACCGAAGAGGCGATGAAGGATGTATTGCGGCAATATGCATTAAATCTTAAAAAAACAAACAATTGACGATCCGATTCTTAAATAGCAAGAAGGTAATTAAAGAACCCGCTTGCACGCGGGTGAGTAGAGAAAAGAGCGCATGTTTTGTTTTAATATATTTTTTGTGAGCAAAGATATTTGATACCTTCGGTGCTCGCTAAGTGATTGTAGCCGTAGTGATTGAGGAATCCTTGTATGATTTGCGCTGTCAGCGAATCGGATTCTTTTGCAGATTTAATCAAGCGGCGTATGAATGTGCGGCTGCGAATTTCTTGCAAATGTTGGAATTCGCGGTCCATGGGCGTGATGGCGGGCGCAATGCTCATGATTCGCTCCTTTTTTGGTATTGGGCTTGCAATAGGGCAAGCTCCGCGGGTTTGTGTTGGGTGAGAAAAGTTTCCAAGAGGGTAAGTATTGAATCGGGTTCTTCGAAGTCGAAAAAGATATCTTTTTTTTCTTGGGGGATGCCGCTGCCGGCAGCAATATGATAAGCGATACAATTGTTTACTTTGCCGGTACCGTGGATTTGGCGAATTCTTTGCACAAATTCAATCAGAGTTTCCATATACAGCATGTCCAAATCATTTTCAATATCCATTGCTGCCTCATACATAGCTTTGCAGTATAGTTCTACCGGTTTTGTGAATTTGGTTGGTTGCAAGTTTACCTCCTGTTATTAACTATCTCAGTTAACAAAGTTTTTGACAAGTCAAAGTACTGTGGAAACGACATGATAGTCGTTTTTGTAAAAAAAGTCAAGTCTTGATTGATTAAGTAAATATCAGTATCCTTAGCTTGTGGCTGATATATTAGATCCCAGGCATGAGGCTATGGTTGAGCATCTTTTTCAGAGATGTTTGTTGGTTTTGGAAATGCCAGGTTTTCAGCTGAAGCCGTTGCGGAGGCGTAAAAGAGGTACCGGAAAATTCAGGTCGCTTACTTATGGATATACCGTACCGGGCGAGAAGTGGGTGACAATTGATTTGTACACGCCGAAAACCATGAAGCCACGGAAGCTGGACGCGATTTTGCGAGTTATCGCGCATGAGTTGGCGCATCATCAAAAACCACCAAAATATTATCGTCAGTGGTTTCAGTTGGTTTACATGGCTCATCATCCGCCATTTTGGGCGCAGTATAAGAAGAATGTTGCGAAGTTTGAGCAAGATGAGATATTATCAATATACTTTGTAAAAAGTCGTAGCACTCGGTCGTAGTCGTAGAAGTATGTCGTTACAAATAATTAGAAAATTTAAAGTTACAAAGAAAGATTGCGTAACAAAAGATTTGTGCAGAGTTTTTTTCGTTCCGGCGGACGAGGAGGGGATGTTTGAGTTTGAGTCGGGGCAGTTTGTGATGTTGCATGAGTTGGGTGATCAGGGGGAGTCCGTTTATACCAGATCATATTCGATCGCGTCGGCGCCAAGCGAGTCGTTAGAGGATTTTGAAATTGGAGTTAAGGCGCAAGGAAGGATGTCGAATATGCTGTTTATGGCTGAGCAGGGTGATGTGTTTGGCGTACAGGGTCCGTATGGAATATTTAAGATGCCTAAAGATGAAAAAATAGTGTTTTTTTCGGGTGGTGTAGGAATCACACCGTTTCGATCCATGATTAGAGAGGAATTGAATCGCGAATCACAGAAACAATTGGTTCTTTTTTACTCGGGCAGGGCTTTGTCGGATTTGATGTATCATCAAGAATTTACACTTTTAGCTGAAGAGAATTCCAATTTTATATATATTCCGATTTTGACCAGAGAAAGTATTGAAGGTTGGCTTGGTGAAAGAGGTCGCCTAAGCAATGAGATGGTGGCAAAGTATGTGAAAGATTTTGATGCGGGATTTTTAATGTGCGGGCCGGTGGAAATGATGGATCATGTGAAAGAGATTTTGCAGAAAAACGATGTAGACGTGAAAGCCAAGTTGCGGTCAGAGCGCTATTAATTTATAATATT
Organism: uncultured Gammaproteobacteria bacterium; assembly: GCA_964345995.1. Classification (GTDB taxonomy): domain Bacteria; phylum Patescibacteriota; class Patescibacteriia; order 2-12-FULL-60-25; family 2-12-FULL-60-25; genus MWCR01. Next base: position 714 of record CAYFST010000051.1, on the reverse strand, counting down.
TTATAACGTATTGCGAATTTATTAAAAAATTAAGTTATAACGTCATACCGTCTTAAAATTCACAGAGTTTAAATTGACACGAGATGAAGTCTTTTTTATGTCAAAGCTTTGATTGGCGAATGGCGTAGAGCAAGTTTTTATGAAGAATATATCATTATTTATTATGTTTGCCACATTGGCAACGGTTGTGTTTTACGGCGCAGGTTGTAATCCGTTTGAAGCAGCACAAGAAAAAGCGCAAGAAAAGGTTGAAGAAAAGATGGCTGAAAAGATGCTGGAATCCATGGGGGGAGAGGGGGTTGATGTTGATCTGGATGAAGATGGTGAAAAAGCTACCGTCAAAGTCAAAAATGAAGATGGAGACGGAGAGATGCTTTTTGGAGACGAAGTAGAATTGCCGGATGATTTAAGTGATAGCATTATGATTTATGATAACGCTGTACCCGTAAGCGTAATACGCAATTTAGGCGGAGAAGCCAGTGCTATGATAGCTTTAAAAACCGAAGATTCTTTAAAGGATGTAGCAAATTGGTACGTGGATAAATATGAGACTGAAGGTTGGGAGCAAGAACAATCGGTTGACGTTAATGGTACTAAAATGCTGGGTTGGGTAAAAGACGATGAACAGCTTTTAGTCACTTTTGGTAAGGAAGAAGATGGCTTAACCGTGATTTCTATAAATTGGTCGATGGAGGAATAAAGCAAGTGTTTTTT
>CAYFST010000050.1:0-6062 GCA_964345995.1 uncultured Gammaproteobacteria bacterium | reverse complement strand
TCAGCTAACACTGCGTATGCGGTTACGGCTTGCTCCGTACCTCCACAAGCCTCCACCCATAATTGCCAGTGGTAAGCACTTCGTGCAATTATACCACTGGCAAATATCGCATACGCAGAAACGCTAAACGAAAAAATAGAGTTAATAAGATTTGAAGTAGTATAATTTTCTTGTAACTCAAGTCAGCTATGCTTTCACTACAATTCATTTCGTTCAAATCATGTATTTTAGAAAGTTATAAATAATTAACTTGCCCAAGAGTCACATAGCTATTATAATTATTATCAAACTTATATAAAAATAGCATGTTACAATATTTTTACCTGGGCTTAATCACTTTTGCCGAAGCTACAATCGGCATCTTTGTAAAACTCACTGGAGGCCACGTACCCATCATGAGCCTCAATTTTTACCGCGTATTCTTCGCCCTGATTTTTATCGCCTTGGCGATGCCTTTTATAAACAAAAAATGCTATCAAATCAAGAAAAAAGATATCCTTCCCACAGCTATAATCGGCTTTTTAATTGCCGCTCAAATCAGCATCTTCAATCTTGCCATGTCCATGGCTCCGGTAGCCAACGTTGTCATCTTTTGGAGCATCGCGCCTTTCTTTGTTTTTATATTTTCGTCTCTTTTCCTCAGAGTTAGACCCAAAAAACAACATGTCTTCATTTTTCTTATAGCTTTTATCGGCATACTTATCGCCAATCCTTTGCAAGGGCTAGCGGCTCCGGGCAACCTTATTGCACTCTTTGACGGCGCTGTTTACGCCGCTATGGTCACATACATTCGCTATGAAAACAGAGGTGCTCAAGTTGATCTGGTCTTTTGGTTTATGCTGGCCGCGTGTATCTATTTAGTGCCTTCATTATTCATTTTCGGCTTTGGCGATTTGGGCAAAATGCTCTATTACGAAAGCATCAATCTAAGCGTACCCGTAATAACCTGGGTCATTTGCCTGGGAGCGCTATCCACCGGAATCGCCTTTTTCTTTATTAACATAGTATTGCGCCATATCGATGCTACCGTATATTCTCTGGTTGATATTATCGTCTCACCCGTTATTGCCGGCATACTTGCCTACTTTATTTTCACCGAAGTTCCCGGACCCAACATGATCTATGGCGGTGCCTTGTTGCTGATATCCGGCTTTTGGCTTACCCTGGAAATGAATAAAGATAAAAAAGGCGCGCTCAAACAACTGTATGAAAGATTCATACTCCGCAAACCTCAAACCGCAGCCAATCCCTGGGCGGACAACAGACAAATTAAATAATCTTCATGCAACGTGAAACCAAAATATATCAAGCTTCCGGTTTATACCGAATAATCTTCGATATAATTGGTTATGAAAAACAAATAGGTAATTTTATAAGCGACCTAACCTTAAAAATTCCTCAAAACGCAACCATCCTCGACATCGGCTGTGGTACCGGTGCAATGGGGCTCAGCCTTTTAAAAAAACTCCCCAACGCCCAGCTATTGGCAACCGATATTGAAAAACGATTTTTAAAAGAAACTATAAACAATGCGGTAAATAAAAACATCGATCCGCAAAGAATACAAACCGCGATCAGCGATATCAACAAACCGGATATCATCAACCATACTCAAAAACTAAATCCCGGCTCTTTTGATATAGTTAGTATTGGTGGTACATTAGCCTACGCTAAAAATCAACAAACAAGCCTTAAAACCGCGCTCAACCTGATTAAACCAAGTGGCTATTTTATAGATCTGGAGCTCAACCAAAAATCCATCGGCAAACTTCTTTCAAAATTTTTCAATTACCCTAGCATGCGCACGAAACAAATCGAATCAATTCTTACCACAGGCGGTTTTTCAGCGTCAACTATAAAACTTAGTAAAAAATACTTCCCTATCAATTTAAGCAGGATCTGCGTGTTGGGACAAAATTTAGATGATGATAATTAACGGCTACTAAGTTATAAATCAAAAATGAAAATAGCCCGTTTTATGACGCTAAAAAACTCTTATATAAAAAACATATCTCTTGCTTTAGCCGTTACGTCTGCTTTATTTTTAATAATTTCCGGAACAACTGGCGCTGTCAGCTGGATAAAAACAAAAAATCTCATCTTGAACTATATCAGCTCACCGATTTTAGAATTACCCTTTATCGCGCTAACAGCTATTGCCTCTTTTGGAGGCCTATCTGTTTTACTGGGAGGTATTTTAATTTACCGTGAAAATTTTTTTGGAGGCAGATTATTAATAGGGCTTGGCTCGGGTGCAGGAATTATAAGCTTAACCACCAACATAATTGCCGCAGTTTCAGTCAACGCAAGAATCGGCCCTTTTGATAGCTTCTTATCACTTTCATCGTTGGGAATTATTTTTGCGCTGGCATCCCAAATCAGTTCGCTGAAAATTAATAAATCTAATGATACTTAAGCATTTATCCGGTAATAAACACAAACAAAACATTTTAAAGCAAGCACGCCATTACTTAAGTTTACTAAATATAAACATTTGCTAAAACGAAAAAAAAGGAGCTTCTATAAAAGCTCCTTTCGCTATAAATTTCAAACTATAGATGCAAACTGTCACTCGGATAAGTCACCGAGGCTTCATGCGCTACCGGATCATAATCGGCTAAGCCTGAAACACTTTCATCACTAATGATGTAATTCATATAAAAAGCATCTGAAATATCATCAATATTTTGATTCCACATTTCACCGTAAAGCTCAATTGCCGCTTCTTCCGTCATAATCCAATGCAACACACCTCCTTTAGATACAACGTATACTTTTGAATCTGTCATGAACTTAACCATGCGCACACCCGGTTTGTAAGTAATATTTTTACCGAGTGGAATTGAAGCCATCTCTTCTAAAGAAAGTTCAACCACTTCTGCGAAATCCTCATACCAAGTAAAGTAAACTTTGGCATTTGGGAAAGCATGCCTGCGACCATCATCACCAATATAGTACACCGCGCTGTCTGCTTGAGTCTCAATATTACCATCATCTGGAAGTTTAATCAGATTATGAACCTCAATATCAATTTCTTCTAAATATTCCAATCTTGCCTCCGTTTCAGGGTCAACATAAGGCTCATAGGTCAACGGAGCTCCCCCACCTCCTCCACCTCCGCTTCCACCGCTTCCTCCACTTCCACCGCCATTGCCGCCTCCACCTGTATACACTAAAGACACATTGTCAGAATCCGTATCCGCACCATCTTGATTATCGGTATAACTCGTACTCCCTGTTATACTGGCGGCAATATCTATCTGGCCATTGCCCACAACAGGAGAAGTAACGTTTTGCACATTAATACCTGAATTTCTGAATATCCCACTTGAAGCACTTGTCTCGTTTAAAGTTACGGTTTCAGTATCTCCGCCAGCTGTAATGTTAACTGTGAATGATTCTATACTTGTGCCATCCATATTGCGATTTCCATCCCAAACCGTAACATATAAAGTACCCGGAGCGCTGATAGAAGAAACTTCAAGCCCTGAGCTATCGGTAATTTTTACAGTCGCAGCGTGCATTATCGTGCCGGTAACGCTTTGGGTGACCAAACCGGTATTGGCATAAGTTCCTCCTGAATAAAAAGCATGATCACCTGCGGCTAAAGTTGATGAAGAGTTATCAAAAGCCGAAGTTGTTGTAACATTACCGCCAAGTGATGCCGTACCGGATGTCTTGGCAATCTTAAAAGTATCCATACTGATAGAAGGAACAATTTGATTGACCGAACCTCCAAACACAGTCTGATTACTGCCCAAAACATTATATGTACCATTGTTGGTAAAGCCATCGTTAAATGTCAACTTACCATTGGTATTAATCGTTCCGTTATTGATCAAATCATCATTGTAAATAATATGACTGGTCGCGGAAGTTTGATTTATGGTTCCATTATTTGTTGTGGTCGCATTATGAGTGATGGTTAAACCCGCATTTCCCGGTTCGAATAAACCGTTATTTACATAAGTATTGCCAAATATCATCGACCCCGAATTAATACCTAAACAACCCGTTGATGTAACTGATCCATAAAATGTTAAATTACCATTTGTTGAAGTTACGGTTGAAGCTGAGTATATGGCGGTAGTTCCACTTACAGACATTGTAGTATTTTGTAAATCAAACGATCCCCCTCCTAACACATCCAAATTGCCATCTATAATCAAAGACGTAATGTTTCTAACCGTACCAGCTGTTTTACTGATTCTCAAATCTTTAAAAATACCATTAGTAATATTAGCATCAGCTGTTCCAAAAAAATCTACCGTTCCTGTTCCTTGATTAAAGGTCCCATTAAAATTTCTATACCAATCCCCACCAATAGCCAAAGCATTATTTCCTAAATTCACAATACCGCGATTAAAAGTAAAATTATTAGTAGTTGTTACATTTCCCGTAATATCAGCCGTACTTGAACCATTAGCTTTATTAATCGTTAAGTTATAATAATCTATAAGAGGCAAATCATAGTCAGTATCACCATCAATTACTACAGTACCCGTACCAGCGTTAAATGTACCCAAAGAAGTAAACGGCGCTCTCAAAGTAATAGTACCCGAATTACCATTTATTGTACCGTTGTTAATTATGTCAGCCCCGATCCAAGTATTCCATCCATCACTCCCAACATTAATAAGTCCGGAATTTGTTGTGCTTGCATATGTTACCACCTGGCCGGACACTGTTCCTAAACTACCATTGTTAATCAACTGTTTGCTAAATAATAAGGATCCGCTCGTAGATGTAACAGTTGTTCCGGAACCAATCGTCGTTGTAGCATTTACTCTAAACTGATTATCAGCTACGTTCCAAACACCCGCTCCTGTAGATGTAAATTCATTTTTTGCCCTAAAATCACCCGTGCTATTTACAGTACCTGAAAGCTTATTCATGGTAACATTATAAAAATCCTCCTCTCCGCTCACGTACTGCAAACCAATGCCGTTAAAATCCACTGTGCTGGTACCCGCAATAAAAGTACCACTTGCATGCGACCAATCACCTCTTACATGCAAGGTATTAGCTCCTAATGCAAAAGTTCCATTTTGCAACCAAAAATCATTAGTTGTGGTAGCCTCTCCGAATAAACTGGCTATTCCCGCGCTTTTATTAATAACCAAAAATCTATATGTAGTTGCTGGCACAGTTTGATCCAAGCTACCTCTAAAATCCACTCTCGCTAATCCGGAGGGAGAATAAATACCATTGTTATACCATTGCCCTGATATCTGTAAAGAATTTTGACTGAAAATTGTTCCATTATTAATCAAGACACCAGACGAACCGACATAAATATTTCCATTTTCATGGCTCATTGTGCCATTATTAGTTGTAGTTGAATATATACGCAAAGTAGCGCCATCCATTGCGTTTATATTGCCATTATTGGTTGTAGTTGAACTAAAAATTAATAAATTTGCATTTTTAATTAATGTAGCTGATGAAGTAACAGATCCATTAAACGTAATGTTTCCTAATGTACTCGAAACCATAGTTCCTGACGCTAAAAAAGTCGTACTTGCTACAGTCAAGCCCAAAGTTTGTAATTGTGCGTTATTTGTTAATTCTAAATTTCCTAAAATTTCAGAAATTTGATTCAAATCCACTAAACCCGAACTTTTATTTATTAACACATCGCCAAAAGGATTTCCATAAGGAGTAACAATTGCATCAGATGTTCCATAAAAAATAAGCTTACCTTGAATGACACTTAAAGTACCCAAAGAAGTATTTGACACTTCCAAATCTCCTCCTATGGCTAAATCATAACTTTGAATATCCAACTCTCCATTCGACACGTAAACCTTGCCGGTAGCCGTGGCATTACCTTGCAAAGTAGCTCCATTTGATGTCTGCACGGTCAAATTGGGAAACACACTACCTGCTCCGATGCTGTTATTACCCGCCATCACAACTGTTCCTGATGTTGAAATCGTACCGTTAACCGCATACCAACCATAAGATAACGACAAAGAGTTTCCATCTAAATTCAAATGACCGTTATCCAAATTTACATTATTGTTAATTTGCACATCCGATAACAAAGTCGTTGTCGCTCC
>CAYFST010000049.1:0-6118 GCA_964345995.1 uncultured Gammaproteobacteria bacterium | reverse complement strand
GAAGGGGCAAGCGAGAGAACTAGAGAGTGCAGACGATTTTGACGTCCGTACCCGAGCCCTCGTAAGTGCCTCCACTGATGCTGCCGTCGGGTTCCACAGTACAAACTTGTTCGTGGCCCGAGTAGACCGTATAGCGACCTTGGTAGCACTTGCCGAGGTCGCAAACCGTGTTATTCATGTCCTTACCCGGGCCATCGGCGATGCCGGGCTGAAACTTGATCACGTCACCTGAAGCGACTTCTGCGTGTGACAAACCGCCATCAGGCTGAGGCCAGCAAAGGGACGAGCCGGGGCATGGGAAGCAAGTAAGTTCCGCTACTCCGACCTCAGACCAGCAAACCGACTTAAACGGCACAGCATGATCCGGGATGCTGGAGACGATTCGCGCCTTAATGATCAGGCTTTTAGCTGTGCCACCGGGCAATTCGGCGCAGATCATGACATGGTCAGCCTCTGTGGGTACACCAAAGCACAAAACAGGTTCGGGTGCGTCGGCTTCCACGACATCGTCCGGAGAGTCGATAGGTGAATCAGCTTCGATGACGTCTTCCGGAGCGTCGATGGGCGAATCTTCATCTACCACGTCTTCGGGTGAATCGCTGGGGGCGTCAGCCTCTGTAGAAGTATCGACCTCCATGACATCCTCCGGAGCGTCGACCTCTATTACGACGTCGGGTGAGTCAGTAGAAACATCGGGTCCAGCGTCCGCGTCCGGATTTGATGATTCGGGCCAAAGGTTTGTGTCAGGGTTGGTTTGATCTCGCGCCGCATCACCGGTTCCGGGCGGAAACGCAGCCGCACCCTCGCTATCAAGCGTGCAGCCGATAAATAGGACAAAAAATACAAAGAACGGTAAAAGACAGAGTTGTTTTGTCTTGCGCATTTCCCCCGCCTTTCTATGGGGTAAAATCCTTTTATTTTGTTTTGATATGCTTGTTAGTTAAGCATTTTTTTGCGGTTTTGTCAACCAAGTTCCTACTGAAAGCCGGGATCATTTAGCAATTTTACGGTTATTTTAATGACACTACGGATATGTTTTCAGGTGCGTTAAAGGTCGGAGTTCTGCGTTATTACCATAGTACTTTAAGAATCGATGAAGCTGGGTATGGATCTGTGCACCGGTAAATAAAATGCGGTCGCTGGAGGTGATGTCTTGTTTGATTAAGAAAATGAGCTTCAATACGTCGGAGACGATTTTGCGTTTTTGGTCGGGTTTTGGATAGGTTTGTGCGGTTTGGTTTTGGTTGATTTCGATGGCTTCGTGAGTTTGCGTGTTTCAGACGTCAGCTTTGACTTGGCTTTTACCGCTTTTGTTTTCCAGTTTAAGTACATGAACAGACGTGAATCCTCCGGGCAAAAGAAGGCCTTCGGATTGGCGCGGGTACTCGGTATCGTTCATGATTATTCGTCTCGTCCCATTTTACCACTTTTCACTGCGGAGATAACTTTGTTTAAATCACCGTCTAAGATCTGATCAATATTGTGCCAGGATTTTTTGATACGATGGTCGGTGATGCGGTCTTGCGGATAGTTGTAGGTGCGGATTTTTTCGGATCTGTCACCGGAACCGATTTGTTCGCGGCGCTCGGAGGCCAGCTCTTCTTGGCGGCGCTTTTGTTCCATTTCCCAAAGACGGGCGCGCAGGATTTGCATGGCACGCTCTTTATTTTGGGTCTGCGAGCGTTCATCTTGACAGCTAACGATAGTGTCGGTTGGTATGTGAGTGATACGGACCGCCGAATAAGTCGTGTTAACCGATTGCCCGCCTTTGCCGCCCGAACAAAAAGTATCGATACGCAAATCCTTGGGATCAATTTCATACTCTTCTTCTTCGAGTTCGGGCAAGACGGCAACCGAGGCGGCGGAAGTGTGGACCCTGCCCTGCTTTTCGGTAACAGGCACGCGCTGAACGCGATGTACTCCCATCTCGTATTTTAGCAAACCGTAAGCTCCGTCACCGCTTATATTTAATATAACTTCTTTATAACCTCCCTGTTCAGCTTCGGATTGGGAAATGATACCGGCTTTCCAGTTCTTGCGTTCGGCATAACGCGTATACATGCGAAAAAGGTCGGCCGCGAAAATTGCCGCCTCCTCTCCGCCCACACCGGCACGGATTTCGATGATCGCATTAGCTCCATCATGCGGACCAGGTGGCACGAGTGCTAGTTCGAATTCTTCTTCCGCCTGTTTTAAAACCTGTTCCAAACCGGGGATTTCGGTTTCGGCGAGAACGCGCATGTCAATATCTTCTGATTTTAGAGTATCTTTAGCTTCGGTGAGGTTTTTTAATGCCCGATCATAGTCTTGACCTTTGGCAACAACATCCTTGGCAAGATGATAAGCACGCGAAACTTCCTTAAGCTTACCTTGGTCGGCTATGACTTCCGGATCAGCTAATTCGGCTTCGAGTTCATCGAGCTTTTTAACAGCTTCTTTTAATTCATCTTGCAGGTTCATACTATCTATCGTACCGCGTTCCATGTACCGCGTACAAGGTCATGGAGTTATCATTATAATATAAAATAAAAATACTTCCATAGCGGTTGAATATCTAACGTCAAAAATCAAATAAATGACATTGAGACATAGCCGGATGGAAATATTTAAAAAATCTAAGCTTCAATAATGAAGTCGACTTGTTTGGCTTTTTTCTTTTCTTCGCGGGCAGCTGCGCGCTTTTCGGCTTTTTGCTTCTTGGTTTGCACCTGTTCTTTCTTGGCTTTCTGTTTGGCCTGGAATTTTTCTACACGACCTTCGGTATCTACCAACACCTTTTTGCCGGTATAAAAAGGATGGCAATTGGAACACAGCTCAACGTGGATTTCGGGCACGGTTGAGCCAACAGTAATGATGTTGCCGCAAGCGCAGTTTATTTTTGCGTCTTTGTAGTATTCCGGATGGATATCTGCTTTCATAACGCGTGTACGATACCAGAAATTAACGGACTTGGCAAGATCTCCATTATAGACTAGTATTTGGCTATGTTAACGAAAGATTTTTATTATAACTTGCCCACAGACAGGATCGCACAAGCGCCAGTGAAGCCCAGAGACCATTCCAAGCTCATGGTTTTGGATTGTGCCGGGCAAACAATTGAGCATCGTAAATTTTATGATATCTGCGATTATCTAAAAGCCGGAGATCTTTTAGTGCTAAATAATAGCAAAGTATTTAGAGCCAGACTCACGGCAATCAAAGGCAATGCTGAGCTGGAAATCTTTTTACTTCGACCGGAGAGCGAACACTGGCTGGTTTTAGCCAAGCCCGGAAAAAAATTACAACCGGGTGATGTTGTGAAGTTTGCAGACGGTGTGAATGCCAGGGTTAAAAATAAAAAAGAGGACAGGACGGTGGAGCTGGAGTTTTCAATCAGCCGTGCTGAGGTTTTTTCTTACGCTGAAAAGTACGGTAAAGTACCCACTCCGCCCTATGTTAAGCAAGCGCCGGACGACGCGGATGATTATCAGACTGTTTATGCCAACCGTACGGGATCCGTGGCCGCGCCTACGGCTGGATTTCATTTTACGCCGGAGCTGATGGATAAGTTGCGCGACAAAGGAGTGAAAATCGCTTACGTAACTTTGCATGTGGGTTTGGGAACTTTTAGGCCGGTTATAACGGAAAAAGTGGAAGATCACGAAATGCATGAAGAGTGGATTGAAGTCAGTGAAGAGACGGCTGATTTGGTAAACGACACCAAAAAGCGCGGCGCGAAAGTTGTGGCTGTAGGCACAACCGGCGTGCGGTCTTTGGAAGCGACCGCTCGCAAATTACCGATTAGCGATGACCGATTAGCGATGAAGGATGTAATTCATTCTTATAGTGGTTTTACGGATTTGTTTATAAAGCCCGGGGATGAGTTTAAAGTGGTGGATGTGATGATTACGAATTTTCATTTGCCGGAATCGACTTTGATTATGCTGGTATCCGCTTTTGCTCAAAGTAAAATGGATGAGCTTGACGTAGGGCGCCAATTTGTACTCAACGCTTACCAAGAAGCCATCGATAATGATTATAGGTTTTACTCGTTTGGAGATGCGATGATATTGATATAACCAGTTACCTCCGCCGAAAATAAATAAGATTTATCAAATTTGGATTCTTGTTAACCGTTTAGATCCCGTCTTCGATCCAGCGGATGTCGAATTGGTGGTCATTTACAATAATGGCCAGGATGTCGGCATGCACGTTTAGTTCGCTTATTTGCTTATTTTTAGATAAAAAATCAGTGATAGCTGTATAGAAATTTTCGGTTTTGTACTCGGTTAGAGCTTCTTCGGGATAACCGAATTTCGTATTTGACCTCATCTTGACTTCTGCAAAACGCCATTCATCACCCTTGCGGACTATGAGGTCTATCTCCCCCGCTTTGCACCTCCAATTGCGGTACGCGACTATGTAACCTTTCTCTTCAAAAAACTTAGCGGCGATATCTTCGCCGGTTTTGCCTAACTGTTGGTTGTGTGACATGGCTGCAAAATTAGACCCTAAAACAAGTTCAGGGTTTCGTTATTGAGTGGTTTAAGATTTTTTTGGTTTTGGCAGCCATTTATCGACATGCTCTCGAGCCTCTTTGAGCTTGCGTTGCTTGGGGATCTCGATATATATGAATTTGTATAAAAAGTAGAGCCAAATGCCGAGAATAATAAACCAGATAATGTAACCAAAGCGCATGGATAAAACAGGGATTTGCTCATAGGCAAACATGAACAGCATAAGCCCAAGAACGCCCATGGTAATGAGCATGCCTGATGCTTTATCAACCGCGCGGCGCGTCCATTTTTCGAGCTTGGTTTTTATGGAATATATTTTGCCGACTATACCGACGATGAACAGTGCCATAAAAATTACCAGCATCACGCGGGTCGCCCAAGGAGTTAATGCGGGTGGATACAGGCTAAACCAAAAGCTTAAAGTAAGTAAATTCTGCATATTGTATTTTAGCTTGCAATATAATCAGGCAATTGGCAAGCGTGTGTCAATTATTTATGAGGATGGGCGTGCGCTCATACATGAGCCCGTAATGTGAATGCCCTACTTCGATTTCGTCCAAAAATTCTAAAAATTGTGATTCACAAATTTGTTTACTTTGTTCAACGCTGAGACGATGATCCTCGGATGGGCCGATGGGGGTCGGCTCGGCTTTCCATTCTACGATTATGACTCGACCACCCGGCTTGGTGAGGCGCGCCATTTCGCGGATTAACGCGGGTTTGTTTTGTGAGATGAACAGATTATTTATAAGCAAGCAAAGATCCAGTGAATTATCCGGGATTCTGGCAGCGCCATAGACATCAATATCGGACCAGACTGTTTGTATGTTGTGAAGTTGTTCTTGTTTGATGAGTTTATCCAAACGTTCGAGTACGTCGCGACGAATATCTACGGCATAGACATTGCCGTCAGCGCCCACGAGCTGGGCCGCGGGTATCACAAAATGCCCCGTAGAGCCACAACCCAAATCAGCGACCTGCCAGCCGATTTGGATGCCCACTCGTTCCAATAATTTAAATGGATTAATGAGTTCGGTGCCGCTTTTTAAGATAAAACCTTTCATAGCACAAATTGGCTGATTATAATTGACGGATAGCGGGTAGCAATCACTTCTGCGGAGTTAGCGTATGAGCCAAGAGCCCAGGGTAGCATTTAAAAAAGCGCCCCAAAGATTGGTCATGACCATGAATCCTATAAAGCACAAAAGCAAACCGATAAAGTTGTACATTAGACGCGTGCCTCCGGCGCCAAGATATTTATACGTCCAGGCCATTTCGCCAAAAAATTCTTGGAATTTTTTGGTTTTGATTACCATTATCGCGCCCAGCGCGACAAGGATTAGTCCGATAATGATTCTTGCTAACATAATATGCTAATTATAGCATGTCTTGAACCTTGATTAAACTTTACACTGTCGTTTGTGATTGTCGTTTGCTGACGACGTGTCTTGATTAACGCTCACGGTAATAATAATTACTATAGTAAGTGTATTTTACATTTATTGGAAATAATCAGAATATTGACGATTATGCGATAAGCGCACGCAAACCTCGTGATGTATAATCAGGAAGTCGACTTCCATACTAAGCCGTCTGTGGCGATTTTGAGTGCTCCGTTATAG
>CAYFST010000048.1:0-6187 GCA_964345995.1 uncultured Gammaproteobacteria bacterium | reverse complement strand
TATTGAATAATCTTTTCCAGACTTTCTTTAGGTGATTGCTTGCTCGTGTCAATTACAATCTCCGGATTTTGCGGTTCTTCGTATGGGTCATCAACTCCGGTGAAGCCTTTTATAAGACCCTGTTTTACTTTGGAATACAAACCTTTGGCATCGCGCTCCATGCAGACTTCCAACGGGGTGGAGAGATATACTTCGATATATTTGCCATAACTGTTTATAAGATCACGGTTTCTTTGGCGCGAATCTTCATAAGGCGCTATGGCACAGCAAATAACTATACCGCCATGGCGGGCTATTTCCCCGGCCACAAAACCGATTCGTTTAACGTTGGCCTCTCTATCCTCTTTGGAAAATCCCAAACCCTTGGAAAGATTTTGACGGATCACATCACCATCTAAGAAAGTGATTTCTTTGTCTTGGTTTTCGCGCAAATATGCGTAGAGCTTTTCGGCCAAGGTGGTTTTGCCGGAGCCGGATAATCCGGTAAAAAATAGCACCACTCCCTCATCCCCTTTTAGCCTTTTGCTCTTTTTTAATTGTTCGATAACTTCGGGAAATGAAAACCAGTCCGGGATATCTTGTTCGCGATTCAGCATTTCCCTGAATTCGGTTCCGGAGATGTTTTTTACGGTGTCGGATTCGGTGACTTGAACTTTGGGTAAATAGGCTTGTCTGTTCTCGACATAAACCATTTCTTCGGCCGGAATAATTTTGATACCGATTTGATCTTCAAATTCTTTTACATAGTCGCGAGCTTCGTAGGGGCCGTAAAAAGGCTTGCCATCGGCGTCTTTACCCGGGCCGGCATGATCGCGACCAACGATAAAGTGAGTACAGCCGTAGTTTTTGCGGATTATGGCGTGCCAAAGCGCGCTTTTGGGGCCGGCCATGCGCATTGCCAACGGCAAGAGATTGAGAATGGAAAAATCTTTAGCGTAATTTTCGTGAACTTTTTTATAAGACCGGACTCGGGTAATGTAATCAATATCCCCTTCTTTGGTAGGGCCTACGGCCGGTTGAATGAGGACTTTGGCATCATGTTCGGCTTGGGCGTTTTTTATGAGCTCAAAATGAGCGCGGTGAATGGGGTTGCGAGTTTGAAAACCGATAACTCGCTCCCAATTGTTTTCTTGAATGATCTTTTTAATCTCGTCGGGTGTTTGGCGGTGTTTTGCAAAATCATGATGAATTATGTCGTTAATCTTGGTAAGTTTTCCGCCAATATATTTGGAGTGATTCTTTTTTAATAAAAACTTTACTCCGGCATGATTTGGATCCGAGGTTCCGTAAACAAAACGAGCTTCTTGATCTTTATCCGGAATGTAGATTGATTCTACCGCCATTAGCGCCAAAGGTTTGAGATAAGGATTTACCAAAACAATACTTTCGCCCAATTCAATCTGTAAGCCAAGCGGAACATCCAACGTAATCGGAATCGGCCAAATTGCGCCGTTTTCCAGCTTTACATTGTTTAAAACCGATACATAATCAGCCTCGGTCATAAAGCCCTGCAGAGGTGCAAATCCGCCATTTAAAATCAGTTCCAGATCCGATATTTGTTTTTTATTGAGGATGATTTGCTTTAGGTGGGCTGTGTCGATGTTTGAGGGCATAAACTTTGATATGCTGTCAGTTTGCTACAAATAATGCGGACATGATAGGCTGAGGGTGCTTTTACGTCAACCCAGCAAAAACAACCACCGAATCAACATGAAGCTTTATTACATACAAAACAGTAGACTCCCTACGGAAAAAGCACATGGTTACCAGATAGTAAAAATGTGCGAGGCGTTTTCTAAATTAAATAATGATCTAATTCTGGTTTTACCAAAAAGAAAAAACCCTATCCAAAAAACTCTATTTGATTACTATAAAATAGAAAGAAACTTTACCGTTGAGTACATAGACGGGTATGATTTTTTTAGCATAAATTTAATACCCCAAAAGATTTCTTATTATCTAAATGAGTTTTATTTTTTACTGCTATTAGCTTTTAAACAAACTGATAATAGAAGCGTCTGTATAACAAGGAATCCTTTGGTTGCTTTTTGCTTAAAAATTAAAAAAAAATTTGTAATATATGAATGCCACGATTGGTTTAATAAACATAAAAAAATCGCGCTCAGCTTATTAAAAAAAGTAAATTTAATTATTACAACAAATCGATATATACGAAACAATTTTTTAGACAATGCTTTTGATCCAAAAGCAGTTCACTGTATACCCAATGGTATAGATCTAAAAATATTTGATAATAACTTATCGAACCATGATGCTCGAAAAATTTTAGCCGGAACATATGACAATATTTTTGAAAAAATAATCGATAAGAAAATTATATTATACACTGGTAGCTATAAAACAATGGGCGTTGAAAAAGGTATCGATGAAGTACTTAAAGCGCTTGTTAAAATAAAAACCAAGGATGTTGTTTTTTTGGCAGTTGGTGGCAATATAAAAGATATTGATTACTATAACCAAATCGCAAAACAACTAGGCGTTGATGAAAAAGTCATCCTATTAGGAAGAGTAGAGCAAAAAACTTTAGCCATCATGCAAAAAGCTGCCAACCTGCTTCTTATGCCCTTCCCAAATAAAGCACACTATAAATATCATATGACGCCATTAAAAATGTTTGAATACATGGCCTCTAAACGACCTATAATCGCTTCCACGTTACCAAGCATTAAAGAAATACTTAATGAACATAACTCATTTCTTGTTGAGCCGGATAGCATCAATGAGTTATCAAAAATGATAGACTATGTACTCAATAACGCTACCCAAGCAACTCTCCGTAGTGACAATGCATTTAACGATGTCTTCAAGTATCAATGGACTAATAGAGCGGCCAAAATAATTGATTTGATTAAATATGGAAACTAAAAGATATCAAAAATACTACCAAGAAAATACAAGGGGGAATAATTTTATTATTAATTCAAAAACGCAACCCTGGCATACGCATCGCTTAAAGATGGTTGCAGATTTAATTAACCAAGAAGATTTTAACAGCATTTTGGATCTGGGTAGTGGACGCGGTGATATTTTTGACATGATAGATGACTCTAAACAAAAATACGCGATAGAGATAAATGAAAACTGGCAGAAGTTTTTAAAAAATAAAGGTGTAAATATAATTTCCAATGATATTTTTTTATGGCTTGAAGAAATTTCAAATACTAATTTTGATATTATCGTCGCAACAGAATTTTTTGAGCACTTTCCTTATTATGACCTGTTACCGATATTGAAAGCGATAAGAACGAGAATGAACAATAAACTAATCTTCTCTATACCTAATCCCGCGAGCCTGCTAGCACGTTGCCAACTTTTTTTTAAAGGTAATTATTCATACTCCCAGGTTTCACTTGATCACGCTTTTATGCATGACTTAACAGGCTGGACTAAGTTGGTGGAATCCACAGGTTTACGTGTAATTAATTCTACAAGCGCAGGAATGAAGATCCCAAAACCCTGGGGCGGAGTTTGGTATACTCATAAGGCAGTTCGAAAAAATATGGCCGATTATTTGATTTTTGTATGTTCAAAAGACTGACAAAACAATGCGTTCTTAAAATATTGTTATTTATTGATTTATTTTTTGAAAAAAAATTTTTTAGAGTTTTTTTATATCATCAAGTTACAAATAAACATAAAGCAAGTACCGCGGTTGCAGTAGAATCATTCGCAGAACAAATGCATTTTTTACATCAGCAGGGATATAAAAGCGCACTAATGAAAGATATAATTGGTTTTATTGATGGTTCAAATACAAATTACAAAAAAATTGCTATTACTTTTGACGACGGTTATGCGGATAACCTCCATACTGCAGCACCTTTGATGATAAAATATGATTATAAAGGTATTGTTTTTGTTGCAACAAAATATATAGATACCATAGGAAAACTTGGTAACGAAAGTGATAAAATTATGGACGCGTCTGAATTGATAAAATTAGAATCTATGGGTTGGGATGTTTGTAATCATTTTCATTCTCATCAAAAATTGACCCAATTATCACCGGATGCAATTAATGATGAGGTCGAAAAATCAAAAAGCATTTTAGAAAAAATTATAACCAAAAAAAATAATAGTAGTTATTTCGCCTTACCTAAAAACCGCTACAATAATGAAGTGGTAAAAATACTAGAAAAAATTAACGGTTTATTTTTTATTGGTCGCGGTATTACGCGCAGGAATAATTCAAATCTTTTTATATATAGGATAGAGATTAATAACACTGATGATTATTTAAAATTTAAATTAAAAACAACTATCAGCTATAATTTGATTAAACAACTTTTTAGAAAATAGCAAAATTACCAATTAATTTCCGCCTCAGGTAATAACCGCTTGAGTTTTTCTATATCTTCACGAAAATACTTTTCTGTAATTCGTATTTTGGTTTCCGGATCTAATTCATAACTAATCTTTTCTTTATTCGTAACTTGATCTACTTTCTCTTCTAGGGAAATTTGAATGTTTTTTTTACGTAAACAATTAATAGCATTTTTGATAACAGGTATTTTTTTTCCAAAATTATAAAGAATATATATTTTTGTCATTATATTTTTTTTTGATTTTGAAAATCTAGTTCGCGCGCTGTTAACTTTGATGTTTAGATTAGCCGGTACATACTCTGAATTAACGCCGATAAATTCATATATCCTTCGAATAAACTCCGAAGGATCTTTTTTTAAATCATCATAAAAAAATATCCGTATTTTTTCTTTTGTGAACTGATTCACATACCGCTGTACATTAACAGCATACAAGCTCCAATTTATAATATCCGGGTGATCCAGCATATCCTCAAATTTTTTATCCCGTATCACACCTTTCGATTTTAAATGGTTGTAATGGGAAAATGCCCTATCAGCAGGATGGCGTAAACACATGAATATTTTAGCTTCCGGGAAATGTTGCTTAATTAAGGTGCAAGCTTCGTCTGAGTATAGATACTTCGGGCCAATTTCTCCAACTATCGAATTTGGTTCGCAATGTTTAAAGTGTTCAAAATACGTGTCCATACCTTCAACATAATGCCAAGGCTCGTTAGTGCTTTCATTTCCGTGGTATTTATTAAAAAAATGAATCTCTTTTGGCTTACCCATGCAAATATCAGGGTGCTCCTCAAGACATTTGTAAATCCATGTAGTACCGCACTTAGGCGCTCCGACGCAAATAAAATCCGTCTTTTTATTTGTTATTCCACTTTCCATATTGATAGATCTTTATTAAGTAATTTTTCCAATATATCCACTTCCTCTTTAAAATATTTATTGAATATAGCTTTTTTTTGCTCGACGGGCAATATCATATTATTCTTATTAACCTTTGGGGTTCGTCTATTTTTTGTAAATAAATGAACAATCCTTACTATTAGCTTACACAACCAAGCTATCCAGATTTTAAAAAGGCTGATCTTTTTCCCATATTTCACGCCCTCAACCCTTCTTTGTCGCTTATTTGATAGAATTAAGTTTGACCAATCTGACAACCGACCCGGAGTGTCCAATTCCGAACTTGATTTGTTGATTCTCTTTTCAAGTATCTTTGGTGTAAAACCATCGTCAACACCGAGAAAATTATATAAATCCTTAATATGTTTTTTTGGGTCTTTGGTAATTTTTTCTTGTATACAAATATAAATATTTTCTGAAGGAAATAAGTTGAATACATTGATTAACTGATTGTGATACAGCGATTTTGTTAAATAATCCTCCTTATAAAAACCAACTAAAGCGTCATTGAAGTTTCTTTCAGGCTCCTTTTTTTTATTAAAACGAAAATATCTATATTGAGAAAAAGCACGATCAACGGGATTTCTAAGTGAAATAATAATTTTTACATTTGGGTAATGTCGTTTAATTCTTACAAGACTTTGAAGATATAGCATATATCTGGGCGTAAATTCCCCTTTTTTCATTGTGGCGGGTATGTTGTTGAAATGTTTTTCATAGCTGTTAATACCCTTATTATAATTTGTGTCATTATCAAAAAAATGCAACTCCTTTTGTTGCGGAATAAAAATTTAAGGATGCTCATCCAAACAATCTGCTATCCAAGTTGTAGCACATCTTGCAGCACCAACCCCTATATAATCGATCCCTCTATTTGTCACTGCATTTTCCATATTGATAGATCTTTATTAATAAGAGTTTCTAACTTCTGAATATCA
>CAYFST010000047.1:0-6251 GCA_964345995.1 uncultured Gammaproteobacteria bacterium | reverse complement strand
ATGCTCACCCATATTACTCCCTACGGTCGCAACATCAGATATACGCAAACGTTATCGGAAATAGCTCATTCCGTCATTCCAATTTTTGATATTTAAAAACAAAACAAATTTTTCCTATTGACTTTTAAGCAAGTCTGTGCTTAAATGACTAGGCCGATCTTGGAGCGATCGGGCAATCCCCTACAACAAAAGATGGAGGTTCGTCATGCAACTCCCAAATGTTATCATCTTCGTCGCCGACGCGACTCGCGAATGGAAGGGTGGCATTGGAGTCACTCTCATCCATGAGTCCGACCTCGAGGATGTCCAGAAGGAATCCGAGGTCATCGCCACGGTCAAGCTCAACACAGAAGATCACCGTGGAGATACTCTTCTCGCCGCACTCGTCGCCGAGACACTCGGCACGCCTCTCGAGAACGAGGGCTTCTACGGGGCACTCGAGAAACTGCTCCAGGAGACCTTCCTCGCCGGCGTTCGGCAGGGTGTGCGCGTCAGTCGCGCGAAGCTCGAAGAGTAGGCGAAGACTGGGACTACCCTCGGCTAGCACGTTCACAACGAACGTCGTTAGCCGAGGGCTTCTTCATTTCTATCAAGTAAAGTTTCTACAAAGTTCGTGGTAAACCGAAAGACGAAAAAACCTGTTTCGAATGGAATCATTCCAATTTTTGATATTTAAAAACAAAACAAGCTTCCAGTTTAACATCTAATGCAACACTTTTAGGCACTAAGAATCTATAATATTCGTTGGATATAATGAAAAAATATATATTATTTAATAGTAAACTTATCAAATAATTTATAAATACAATAAAATGTACTGTACCCTTTGTGAAACTCCTTTAATAAACAAGGCTGATGATCATTATTTCATTTGCAGCATTTGTGGTGCTTATGTAAAAAATAATAAATACTATCTAAATACCGCGCAAGAAAAAAACCGATACAAAGAACATAATAACGATGTAAATGATTTTCGTTATCAAAACTTCACCTCACCCATAACCAATAACGTTTTGGGAGAATTCTCTAAAAAGCATCTGGGTTTAGATTACGGTTGTGGTTCGGGGCCTGTAATTTCCAAAATACTACAAGATGAAGGCTATCAAATAAAGTTATTCGACCCTTATTTTTATCCCGACCAAGATTATCTTAACTATCAATATGATTATATCATCACCTGTGAGGTGATTGAACATTTTTTCTATCCAAAAAAAGAAATAGAGAAATTAATTGGACTTTTAAAATTTAATGGATATTTATACATAATGACTCACGTTTATAATTCTCAAATAAATTTTAAAAACTGGTATTACAGAAAAGATCCTACACATGTATTCATTTACACTAAAAAAACCATACAATTTATTGCAAAAAAATATCACTTATCTATTGAAAAACAAAATAATAGATTGATAATTTTTAGTAAAAAACCTACAACATAGGCTGTATGCCATTAACACAAGCTCTCTTTTTAACAACAGGTAAAATACTACTTTTCTTTTACAACCAATACCTGAAGTGTAAAAAATTAATTTATTATACCGCTTAATCGCATTAATCAATCACCATACAAATACCTCGTCGTAATCCGCAAAATATTAGACATAGCCAAAAATTTTTTTTGTTACTCAAAAACCTTTACATAATTATTGAATAACTTTAATATACTATAATGATAATTATCGAAATCATAATAATAATAGGTCTTATTTTTCTAAACGGCTATTTTGCCTTGTCTGAAATAGCACTGTTGAGCGTAAAAAAAAGTCGCCTCAGATATTTAGCCAACCAAGGCAACAAAAAAGCTCAAAAAGCGCTACTTTTGATTCGCCAAAGTCCAGAAATGCTTTCCACAATTCAAATAGCCATTACTACAATCGGAATTTTTGCGGGAGTATTTAGCGGCGCTACTGTAGCGGAACACTTAGAAGGTTTATTATTCAAATATCAACTAGTAGCTGGTTATAGTGAAGTGATCAGCGTAACTGTAGTTGTTATAGTCATTACCTATTTTTCGCTTATCATCGGAGAACTTGTTCCAAAACAAATAGCATTATCTAATTCAGAAAAATTTTCTCTAAAAACCGCTGGGGCAATTACAACGCTGATGAAAATTTTTGCACCATTTGTAAAATTATTAAGTGCTTCTACTACAGGCGTTTTAAAAATAATTCGTGTCAAACCATCTTCAAAACAAACCGTTACCGAAGATGAAATAAAACTTTTAATCTCCGAAGGCGTTGAAAGTGGCAGTTTTGAGAAAGCAGAGCTGAAAATGGTAGAAAATATTTTTCACATAGGAAATCGTCCAATAAAAGATTTTATGACATCAAATAAAGATATATCATGGATAAATATTTCCGATTCACTTCAAGAAATTAAAAATAAAATACATACAAGCGACAGTACGGTTTTACCTGTATGCAAAGAAAACAAAAATAATCTTATTGGGGCAATTGAAGTTAATGATATTTTAAATCATTTGTTAACTAACGGAGTTGAGAAAACCGATTTAAGTAAGTTAGTGCAACCAATCATAAATATTGATAGCAATACACCTTCTCTTGTAGCCATAAACCGCCTAAAAAAATCATTTATTAGAATTGCTATTATTTCAGATACAAAAAATAAAGTATTGGGAATAATAAGCTTTCACGATATACTAGAGGCTATCGTTGGCGAATTTCAAATTAAACAACAATAAGGAGTCTTGACTAAGAGGCGTTTACTACCAACCCTCTACCTCTAAGCTAAAACAAAACTAGAATGGTTTCAAATATATTTTCAAACTGACGCTATTTTTTACATCGTTTATAAATACTTTAATTGAATATCTGCTATAGATTACTAATGTTGTAATAAAATATATAAATTATAAATAAATTTTCTTTTTCAAGATACGCTTCTTTGTCGCTTCGCGAATTCGCATTATCAACAATTATCCATATAAACTGGTAAAAAAATTTAGTTATGATAATATTCAAAATAATTGGAGCCACCGGACTTTTACTTATTTCAACCGGAATTATCACTAAAACAAGAAAAACACAAGACATCCTTTACATTCTTGGTGGCCTTAGTCTAAAAGTGTATAGTATTATTTGGGCGATATTATTTTCATTATCCTGCAAATTGTTTTCATACTGGCCGCCGGTTATGATCTGATGAGAATTCAAGTTAACAATACAAAACAAAAAAATAATCAAAGTCGCAAAATTCAGACACCAAAAGTCAAGCCATAAGTCAAATGCCGGAAATTTAATAAAATCCAGTCTTAGCGCTTAATCATTATAATTTATTGCGATCAATTCCGGAAATCGTTTCACAAAACATCTCGCAACTTTTGCATTTGAAACTTCGAACTATGAGTTTAAAATAAATGATTTTATCATCCAGAAACAAGTGCTTAATCAGACGTTGATTCTTTTTATGAATACGATTAAAACGTGTGTTGCATAAAGGACAAATTGCCGTTTTGCTCATTTTACGAGCATGAAGATGAATTTCCGTATCAAGCATTTCAAATTTATCAAGCCAAAAACCATCTAGACAAAAGAGCTTTTGAAGTTTATTTTTTTAAGTTAGACATGATGGTTTAATTTGGTGTGTTAGATTCTTGCCTAATTTTACCGTCATGTCTTAGTTATGCACCACCCTAATTGTTATACAGCCTAAATTAGTTGACAACAATAAGTAATAATGTTACTGTATATGCATACTTGAATAACTTTCTTTGCCGATTTCAGCTAAATTTAGCCAAATTTCAAAGGTAGTGATTCAATAGAAGATCGCAATAAAAAGCATTCAAAGCGTCTTTTTGGATGTTATAAACCTCTTTTGAATACAACTTAATATCTAATCCATGTAACCCTAGACCTAAAAATTTACGATAAGTTCATGGCAAAATCAAGTATTTATTTGAAACGTACAAAGGTACGTCAAAAATAAAACACTTATTATTACGCAGAAATTGACCAAATTTTTAAGTCTAATATTGTATGTACTGCGCCAACATAAAAGGCGACACCCCGTACAAATAAACCATCAATTCTTGCAAACCACAGTTTGCTAATCTTTGATTAAAGTTTTACATATTCAACCCGCAACTTTTAACGTTTCACGTTTCACGTTCGACGAGGTTGAAAAAAGTTATGACAATATATTACAAATACACACCCGGCTCCAAAAAAAACACCGGAACCGGCAAAACCGGATTGGCCAAAAAACGCCCTACTCCGTCAACGGCCGGTAAAAACAAACCCAAACAAAACGAACAAAGCGATAAAACCGATAACAAGGATCTTATTGCCAAAGCCATTAAACACGCATCCGAAAAAAGCGAACAACTTCGTTCCAAAGCCTCGGGCAAGGGTTTAAAATTATCCAACCAACAAAGTAGCGGTAAAAAGCGACAAAGCAACGACTCGCAATATAGTAAATATAATAAAAAAACGGGCGGTAAACGCAATTCCACGAAAACCCCTTTTAAAAGCGATGAACCGCGTTTGCACACATACAAAAACCGCCCACGCTTAAAAACCGGTACCGATAAAGACACGCTTAAAAGCAAAGACCGCGTCAAAATTATCGTTTTGGGCGGCAACGAAGAAGTTGGCCGCAACATGACGCTTATCGAATATAAAGATGATATCATACTCATTGATATGGGCCTGCAGTTTCCGGAAGAAGACATGCCTGGTGTTGATTACATCATCCCAAACACAAGTTATCTCTCCAAGAAGCTAAAAAATATTCGCGGTGCCATCATAACCCACGGCCACTACGATCACATTGGCGCGATTCCCCACTTGCAAAAAAAACTCAGCAACCCGCCTCTTTTCATGAACGCGCTTACGGCTGGAATCGTTAAAAAACGCCAAGATGATTTCAAAGGCTATCCCAAGCTTAATATTACGGTCATCGACTCCGACGATTCATTGCATTTAGGTGTTTTTAAAGTGGAATTTTTCCGCGTTTCACACAATATCCCGGATTCATTCGGTGTAATCATTCATACGCCGGCCGGCATTATCGTGCATACCGGAGATTTCAAAATAGACCCCAACCCGTCGGGCGACAAACCCACGGAAATTGAAAAAATCAAAGCACTCGGCGCAAAAAATGTTTTAGCGCTCATGGCCGATTCAACCAACGCGCCCAAAGAGGGACATCAGCTTACAGAGGGCGATATTCAGCACAATATCGACGACATCATCAACAATGCCTCGGGACGTGTTATTATCGGAACTTTCGCTTCAATGCTTGGTCGTATTCAACAAATTATCGAAGCTTGTGAACGCCAAGGTCGCAAAGTCGCGATCGAAGGCTTTAGCATGAAATCCAATGTAAAGATCGCCCAAGCTCTTGGCTACATGAAAGTAAGTAAAAATACTATCATAGATGTAAAAGAAGCCACGAAACTTCCGGATGATGAAGTGGCAATCGTCTGTACAGGAGCCCAAGGCGAAGACCGTGCCGTTTTAATGCGTATCGCCAATGGCGATCATCAAAAAGTCAGAATCCACGAAGGTGATACTGTTGTTTTCTCGTCTTCCGTTATTCCCGGTAATGAACGATCGGTTCAGCGTCTTAAAGATACTCTTTACCGTGAAGGCGCAGAAGTTGTTCATTACCAAATGATGGATGTGCACGCCGGCGGACACGCTTGTCAAGAAGATCTCAAAAACGTGCATGATTGGATTAAACCAAAATACCTGATTCCTATCGAAGGCAATCACTCCTTTCTAAGGATGCACGCGAAAGCCGCGGTCGAAAACGGATTCCCGGCCGAGAATATATTTATAGCGGATAACGGACAAATCATAGAATTCGATAATAAAAGGAATGGCCAGCTCACCAACAAGAAAGTCCCCACCGAGTATGTTTTTGTAGACGGCTTAGGTGTTGGCGATACTAACCACATTGTCCTTCGCGACCGCGTAGAGCTTTCGCAAGACGGCGTTGCCATTGTAATGGCTGTTGTCTCCGCCCAAACAGGTAAACTCTTACGCTTACCCGATATCATTACGCGCGGTTTTGTCTACATACGTCAGCATGAAGATCTTATCCCCTACGCACGCCGAAAAGTTGCCGAAGTTTTAAAAGATGAAGATTCACGCTCCAGTGCCAACGGACAATACTTAAAAGATAAAGTCCGCGAACAGCTTGGCCAATTACTCTTTGATAAAACCGGCCGAAGACCCATGATTCTAACGCTGGTTATTGAGGTGTAAACCAATCTCAAATCCTAA
>CAYFST010000046.1:3556-6941 GCA_964345995.1 uncultured Gammaproteobacteria bacterium | reverse complement strand
TTACTATTGACAAAAGAGGTAATTAATCTTAATATGTGGCCATCATCGAATTGAGCAAAAAGCTCATTGTAATGCTCAATCGCGTTTAACGCGACAGGTTCAATTGCGTGTCTGGTAAACACGTAGCTGAAATAATAAATAACAATTAATAAAGAATAAAGATATTATTCAGATCGTTTCGTTATCTATAATTTATTATTTGTAAATTATGCGAAGCGATAGCGTAGCGTTAGTTATGTTACATATCAGATTAACCAGAATCGGTAAAAAGAAACAGCCTGAGTATCGCGTGATTATTTGCGAAAAGTCTCGTGATCCGTGGGGAAAAGCATTGGAAATTCTTGGCCATTATAATCCCAGAACAAAACCCAGCACGATTAACTTGAAAACAGATCGTGTGAAATACTGGCTTGATAACGGCGCGCAATGTTCTGAAACAGTTTGGAACTTGCTTGTTGATCAGGGTTTGGTAAAGGGTGAAAAACGCAAGTCACTAAGATTGTCGAAAAAGCGTCATGAGGCGTTAGCGAAGCAAAAGAAAAAAGTTGAGGAAAAGGAGAAGGTTGAAAAAGAAGAACGGGTAACCGATAAAGTTTAGACGGCTGAAACTTTCGATAAAATCATGAAAGATTAGATTCAGGCAGAGATTTTTTCGATACAAGAATTAACTGAAGAAAAAGAGTAAAAAAGAGTATATCTCTTTTTTGCTTTGTTTAGCCTCATATTGACATGTAAACGTTTTTGTGCTATTCTACATTTATGTTTTTAGTGAGGGTGCCGCTTAAAACTGTGTAAATTAAAATTAAAAGGACCTGCAAGCACTCGAATATTTAGCAGGTTAAAATTATTAATCCGTATTAGACGTGTCGTTATTTGTTTTAAGCGAAGGCGATTTTGTCTGCGGATAATAGCCGATATGGCAGAAGAGTTTAAGGACCAGCAGTTTATTGAATTCCTGGTGAAGTCTATTGTTAATCACCCGGAAGATGTTCGTACAGAACGAACAGTTGATGAGCGCGGTGTGCTTATTACCTTGTACATCAATCAAGATGACATGGGTTACGTAATTGGTCGCCAGGGCCAGACAGCCCGAGCTCTACGCATCTTACTTAAGACTGTGGGAGCTAAAGATAACGCTCGCGTTAATTTGAAAATTTTTGAACCGGAAGGAGCTAGACAAGCTCATCAGGATCAAAAAACAAGCGAACCGGCAGAAGGTGGCGACGCTGCAGTGTCCGACCAAGATCTAGCGGATTTAGGTATTTAATATCCAAATTACGAATTACGAATTACAAATTAATAATTAAGGAGTACTTCGTAATTGAATTAGAAGAGAGGCGCGCAAGCGTCTCTTTTTGATCAAGATTTTTAGGATTGATCCAAAGGATTAGCAGGATTGTTTATCTTGATGAAGTTAGTAATTCGTGAGATGATTTGATTATGAAAAAGAAAAAATTACAGATTGATTTTTTGACTATCTTTCCGAAGATGATTGATGCTTATACGTCAGAATCGATATTAGGACGGGCGCAAGAAGCCGGTCTTTTAAAAGTAGAGGCGCATGATTTGCGGAAGTTTACGGATGATAAGCATCGCAGAGTGGATGATAAACCGTTTGGTGGCGGGCCCGGAATGGTGATGCAAATCGAGCCTATTTATCAAGCGCTAAAAAAGCTTGATATGGATTCAAGATCAAGGATTAGGGATACAACAAGTAAGACGAGGGTTATTTTGACTTCGGCCAAAGGTAAGGTTTTTACGCAAAAAGATGCTAAACGACTAAATAAATACGATAGACTGGTTTTTATCTGCGGGCGTTATGAAGGAGTGGATGAAAGGGTCGCGAAGCATTTGGCGGATGAGGAGTTGGCGATCGGGAAGTATGTGTTGACCGGCGGCGAGTTGCCGGCGTTGGTGATGACGGACGCGATTGCCAGGCTCGTACCCGGCGTGTTGGGTAATGAGGAAACATTGGACGAAGAATCTTGGACCGATGGTGAGAATCGAGAGTATCCGCAGTATACAAGACCTGAGAATTTTTTGGATTGGAAGGTACCGGATATTCTATTATCTGGAGATCATAAAAAAATCGCCCAGTGGCGAGATAAAAATTCTAAATGATTGTTTGATAATTATATTTAGTCAGGGTTTATGACTTTTTGCGTTTGCGAATTTTCTTTTCTTTAGTGAAGATAAATAACAGACTTAGTAAAGTGGCGACCAGACTAAAACCAAGTATGGTTTGTAAGAGTGTGTCGTAACCATAATTGTAAGCCAAAAACCCACCCAAAGCGGCCGCGATACCGAGACAGAAAGTGAGTATGAACCCATGGGCATAAAGCAGTGTTTCATGGAAGAATTTTTCGATGGTTTGATGGGTCAAATGCATCCATGATGTTTTTAAGAGAGCAAAACCTAACCCCAGGATTATTTGCGCGATAAATATATGCGTAATATTTGTTGCCGATAAGTAAATAACGGGTATAAGCGCAATAAGCAAGGAGCCAAAGAATAAGCCGCTTTTTATACGTGTTATATAATCACCGTGCATTAAAAACAGATCAAAAATCCAACTGAATAATGCTTTGGAGAGAAAAAAGAGAGAATATGTGAGTGCTATGGTAAGCAGAGTCGCGCCTGCGATTCGTTCAATTAGAAAAATTGGTAAAATCGGTAGAAGCATGCCAAAAGCAGAGACCAGAATAAGGTCTGTTGCGGCTAATAGTTTGGCGCGATGTGTTACCATAGTTTGCGTTTATGGGTTTTTAATCCGATGCGTGAATATAAAAGTATCATGAATAAAGCCGCGCAAAATAGAGTTGCTCCAACGTAAAGCAGAAGAGCAGGAATGCCTTGGTTTTCGGCCACAAAACCCCCGATGGCGGCTAAGCCCGCAGCGGCGAGCGTGCCGGTTGTGAAATACGGTTCGTTGTATTTGGTTGGTGAGATGGTGCAGGTTTGGCTGATTAGTCGTGACCAGGCCGGCTCAGAGAAGGCGATACCGATGCCGTAAATCATTTGAATGACAAAGATATCAAGCATGTCGCGGGAGAGTAGGTAAAGAAAGGGGGCGAGTACGATTAAAACAGAGCCGAACCAAAGCAAGTATTGCGTGCGATAACCTTTAGTGTCGGATTGTGAAGAGAGTTGGGTAAATGGACGCAAAATGGCGAGTGTTAGTAGGAAGATGGCCTCGGCAATACCCACTGTCAGCAAGCTGGCATTGGGGATACGGTCTATTAAGAATAAAGCAAAAATAGGCGTTAGCAAACCAAACGCGATGAGGTAAAACATGTCTCCTTGGATAACGGTGCGCAGCCAGCGGTTCATACAATTATTATAACATAATCATCGTCGCTCGTCCTACGTTCCAATCGTCCTACGT
>CAYFST010000046.1:0-3456 GCA_964345995.1 uncultured Gammaproteobacteria bacterium | reverse complement strand
CTACACCAAATTTAGAGTATGAACCTGAAATACGGAATCTTGATAAGAACTTGCAAAGTTGAATTGTTCTTAGTAACGTAGAAATATATAATAAATATCGCGAAGTGATTCAATTATTATTAATTATTCATTTTTAATTATTAATTCGCGAGTGTTAATGAGCGAGTATGGATTACAATAAGCAGTATAAAACATCATTGGATAAGCCCGAGGATTCGGATAAGGGCGAAAAGAAAGCAATCAAATGGCTTGGGATCACTCTGGTGGTTATAGGGTTTCTCTTTTTCTTTGAAAGATTTATGCCGGTTTTGAAAATATTTTATTACTGGCCGTTTTTATTGATAGTTGTTGGTGGAATATTTATTTGGAAATCTACAAATAGACACTAGATTATATACACTAGACACAAAACTAAGGCGCCTTGACTGATGGGGTGTTTTTTAGTTAAGGTGGGTTGGCAAAAGGAGGAGAGAATGTTGTTGCATCCGCACCTTGAACAATATCTGACCGCCGTGGCGGTTATCAGGCAATTGGCGGCAGTGATGAAGACATGGGGCGTTCAACCGTACTTTGTGCAGAGATTTGTCAATGAGAGCAAAGATAATGACGGGTTGCCGGCATTTGGCTATACGCATGAGGTTGTTTCAGTTGATGGGAAGATCGCTTTGCGGTGGGAACTTAGAGATACTTCGGAATATGAGCCTATTCATGTCGAATTGCAGTTGTGTTTTAGGGATAATTTTAATAAGCAAGAAGCGCGGACTTTTTGCGCGGCTTATAACACGGCCAAGCATGAGTGGATTTTTACGTATAATAATGAGATACCGGATGGTGAGCCTGATGTGGGCGCGATTTACGCGGATGAGTTCGCGGGCAAGTATGAGATGGAGTTGGATAGTCATTCGGTTCAGGAGGCTTTCGAGGCTTGGTGTATCATTAGAGATATGGTTGAGTTTTACAGCGAGAAATCCAAAATGTCTCTGCATTGATTTGCGCTAAAATCTATTACCCGGTTTGGCCGGTTTTTTTGTTTTTTTCGGTTTTTGTTAGTGAGTTTGGACAAATTATTTGCCTAAAATAGCCATTTTTTCTAGGTTTTTTGTATAAACCCCTTGACAAAATGGTTAATTTATGATATAGTTTTGTATCAAGTTGAAAATGCCCAAGTCGTGGCAGGCGGGAAATGACCTTAAAATAATTTGCTATGTTTACATCCCGAAGGAGAGCGGGATTATCCTAAGTCGAGCGTCATAACGTCTTAACGTAATAACGTGGATATTAGGTAATGAAACTGCTCTCCAAGAAGCAGTTTTTTTGTAAGCAGGAATCCACTTTTTTCAATGAGCAGTTAGAAAGCAGCAACTGCCAATTATGCATCTAGCGGTTGAAATTGCTAATTCATAACTGCTAACTGCTAATTGATATTAGTGGAGTCATGCGTACAAGCGGCAAACGGGAGCATTTAAACGGCGTGTATGCCATGTAGTAATTTTGACAATTAAACGATCAAACCAACGCAGAACCAGAATTAACCATAATTTTTAATAATTAACCGTGATTTCAATATGAATTTATTATTCAGTAGGGAATTTGAAAAAATTTGAGCTAGTAATTTTAGTTAATTTAGGTTCGGGTTTGTTTGATTGGGATCTTTCGCCGGAAGGATCTTTAATAAACTAATAATATTTATGTCTATTAATTTAGCTAATCCGACATTTGGATTTGTTCCGATGTTGTTGCATGTTCCGCTTAAAAGGTTGGAAAATCTCGCGGTGCAAGCGCCTAACTTTTTAACAGTTTAAGGAGGAAGACCTCTCACGAAAGTGGGAGGCTCGAATGAATCTTTGAGAATTTGTTCTTGAAGATTTTGAGAGCATGCCATCGCTCGACAGAAAAAGGGCGGGAAGCCCGGCCGGACCTCCGGTCGTCGAGGATGAGTGTGGGTTCGACTCCCACCGATGGCACTAGAACGTCCTACGTCGCTCGTCTCACGTCCTACGTGGTGATGAGAGTTGTGGGAAGTTCTGGGGAAGCGAATAGCGACGTTCCTTACGAGGACGAATCAAAGTTTGTTTTTCCAACAGTTTGCAGGTGCTTCAACCTGCAGGGCGCGCGCAACGCCCGGATGCCGACTTACCAACTTCAAGCCCCCTTTATGAAAGGGAAAGTGAAGGGGGAATAAAGCCGGACCAAACCCGCGAAAAACTCGCGGACGCGCAATGAAAGAAACAAACGAGAGGCTTAGCCAACCTCTCGCGAACCTCAAACCCCGTTTGGCTAACGGGACACCGAGTTTAGCTCGGAGAAAGGAACAAAATGTTCCAGTTCAGCATCGCGACCTCCCCCGTATTTTTCGGCAAGTTCTTCGCCGCGGCTGACCGCGAGGCGACGCTCGCCGCGATTCCTTCGGATTCGCGACGCGTGCTTTTCGTAGACACGCCGAGCACGCCGGAGCTGGCCGAGACGGTCAGGGCTCTCGTTGAGCTTGGTGTCGAGGTACACGTCCGGGATCACCACCGCGGTGAGGGGCGCAACCCCGAAGCCGTGGAGCTCGTGGAAGCGGTGTTGGGCGGGCGCGCCCGCATCGTTGCCCGCGCTGAGGCCCCCGGCTGCGCCGCTCTCGTGGAGCTCGGTGAGTTCGCCGGAGAGGGAACCGTTATCGTAGCGGATCCTGATCTGGACGGGCTCACGGCGGCCATGAAGGCGGCCGGGGTCAGCTATGAAGGTCTCGAGCAAGACGCCGAGATCTTCGATGTCCGGCCCAAGCAGGGCCCGGACACGCTGACTCCGCTGGGTTGGACGGTAGTGCGGGCGCTTTCCACGCTCCCGCCGTTCAACCCCAAGCGGCCGGAGGTCGCGGAGAACGCGAAGCGCGACTTGTTCGCGCAGTTCGTCTCTGCCGCCTCCGGAGAGACCGAGGCGCGAGCCGAGCTCGAGGCTAAGGTCGATGCCTACGAGGCGGGTGTGGCCGAGGCCAAGAAACTCGCCGAGGTGATTAGCTCCCCGTGCGAGCAGGTGGCCTTCGTGGACACCTGCGGTGCTCCTCCTCACGACTTGACCACGCTCACCCGGGCCATGGAGGCTACGGGGTGCAAGGTCACGGTCGTGCGCAAGGATGTGGGTCCTATCGCGGCCGCGTACGGGGTTCAATATAGCCTCGCTGTCGTGAAGAGGTATCAGGAGGAGATCGATCTCCGCACTCTGGTGCCTGTCGGGAGTGAGAGCTCCCCGGCGGCGGGGCTGATCTCGAACACATCCTTCTTGCTGCATTGCAGTGAGAAGGTGTGGGAGGAGACGGTCTTGCCGGCTTTGCGGGAGCTTGGCTGATCCCACCCCTCACCCCTCCCTTACCGAAAGGAGGGGAACTTCGAAAGGGCAGGCACGCCCTTAAACACTAACATGGAACCGCAGTGCCTTGCGGTTCCTTTCTGAATTGAGTATATAACTCACCCCCAA
>CAYFST010000045.1:4174-7216 GCA_964345995.1 uncultured Gammaproteobacteria bacterium | reverse complement strand
GTACTAGAGTTTACAGGATTTGGCAGAGGGAAGAGAGTAAATAGAAAATAGAATATTAATTGTAACAATTATGGAAAATCCATTCAGCCAAGAATATTTTAAAAATATTCCCGATAATCAAATCGAGTGCATTTATAAAAACCCTCGTTTGAAATTGCCGTTTGACCCCAAAGATTTGGTGATGTTTTTGGATAGAGGAGTTGAAGGTACTTTGGAGGAAAAGCCCCCTCGTTTGCGCACTATCCCATATCACCATCGCAGTGCTGATTTGGGTATTACGACGCCGATTCATGAGCGATTTCCATCAAAGGATGGCAAACCGGGTATGCATCATGTTTTTACGCAAATTGATATAAAAGGTAGTGGATTTGTTTATCCGGAGGAACATGAATCTAAAAAGCATGACATGGAAGCGGGGGAATTGGCCGGGAGCCCGGAAGTTGTGTTTGTCCCGGAATCCGAGGAAACGTCAATGGGTTATGATATTTTAGGTTTACTTGACGCGGGAATGGTACAAAATACGGTTGAAAGAGCTCGTTTTTTGGCATCTAAAGGAATGAGGACTGAGGCTGTGGCGGGAGTTTATGATATTAACGTAATAAGGATGAATGGAAAAGATATTTCAGTAAAAGAATACAAAAAACAAGCTATAGAGATTCTAGATGAACAGGCTAAGGAGTTGGTTAAGGGATATGATGATGAAGAATTGGAAACACTGCATGAGAAAATTGAAAGTTTGAAAAGTGAGGATGGGTTTAATCCCGTTATAGAGGTTAGATGTATGCGTAGTGTTCTCCGATTGCGAGATTTAAAAGATGCATCAAATAGCGATAAAATGGAATTAATAAAAGAGGCGATTAAGAGTTTGAATATTGAAATGCAATATTTGGGTGAGGAGATAAGGTTTGATGCAGAAACATTGGAAGGGCGTAAAAAGTGGTTGGAGTTTGTGACTTTTTGGATAGGTAAAAATACCGGTATCATGCATGGTAGAGGATTGATTCATTTGTTTTTACACATGGGTAATTTAACCTTAGCCGGTGAAGTTATTGATTTAGATTCTGTGCAACCGGTTTTGAAGAAAGGTAAAGGATCCGGTTCTTCATATAAGGATCAACCTTTTTACAATAAAACGGAAGATGGTTATGCATATATTGATATTGGTATGGGGGAACACAGGAAACCCGATGATCGTTTTGGTTTGCCCAAGTGTTTAGTTAAAGATATTAGGGATGCATGTTTTTCTTTTAGGATGCTTATAAAAAAAATGCCGGAATTTAAAGATGAGGCATTGAGGATAAAGTTAACAAAAAAAATGATAGATGGATATATTGATGGTTTTGGTAATATGGAACCTTATGAAGATGTTGGTGTAACTCGTCAAAAGCTAATACATGTTATGCGGCAAATTGCGGCTGAAGTTATTGGTAAAGGTATGTATTATGCCCCAATTCCAACGGATGATGCTTAAAAATAGACTTTTCCTTGGCTAACTCAATTTACCTTGCTATGATTGAGCTATATGAAAAAGGCGAAAATTGTGATATTGGCCATTTTGGCTGCTTTGTTAGTTTTTGGAGCTGTTTTTTGGTGGTTTTGGAATTTGGGCGGTATTCAGCCTTTGCAAGATCCGGCTTTAAGACTGGTGATTCAGCGAGGCTCGGTTACAGTGCAATCAGCTTCAGGTATGGAGGAAAAGGCTGCAAGTGGCATGGAATTGGAAGCCGGTGACGTGATTAAGACGAGCACCGGTTCTTTGGTCAGTATAACGGCTCAGGGTAGAGCAGATTTGCGTTTGGATGGCAATACTGAATTAGAAATAGAAGAAGCGTTGATGAGTAGATCTGATAATTTTTTATTCAGGTTTAATTTAATAGCGGGTAAAACCTGGTCCAGGGTGATGCAGTTATTAGATTTAAATAGTATTTATGAAGGAAAGACCGATAATACAGTTGCTACAGTCAGGGGCACATCTTTTGCTTTAGAAGAAATTGGACCGGAGACTAAATTATTTGTTGGTGAATCCGCTGTGGCAACACCTTTGTTTAACGGTTGGGGCGAAAATGTTTTCACTGTCGGCGAATGGGGTAATTTTGATAATCAAGGCAGGGTAATGTTAAGAGGTTATATTTCCAGCAGTACTTGGCCGGATAAGGATTGGATCAATTACAATAAAAAAGCAGATCAACGTTTTGCGCAAGCATCGAGAAAATATTTAATTAATTCATTAAATGGGAATGGAAGTGTAAAAATGGATAGTTGGATTTATGATTTATCCAGGGCTAGCGAGTCGTTGCATTTGGCTGTGAGCGGTGAACGGTGCAAATCATTGTCACGTGAATATTTTGGTAGGAGATTGTATCAAATATATGATTTGGTTGAGCGCGGTAAATCGGGTTTGGCTTATCAGTTTTTTGGAGAATTTGAAGAGGAGTTGGAGGCTATGGAACGAGGCGATACATGTCTGGAAAAGCGAGATCTGCAAAAGCCGATTGGCACGATGTTAATTTCGTTGTCCGATATTACTCCGGAAGATGAGATGTATAAATTTAAGTTACGCATGGAAGAATTTTATATTAGTATATTTCCTGAAAATTCAGCTGAGGCTTTTTGGGCGCATGCTTTGACATTGGATAATCGTTTAGAAGAATTAGAACGTTTTGGTTGTAGGTCGGATTTTCGAGAACCGATGGAAAATGCTTTAAAAGCCGTTGAACAAGGATTGGCACACCAAGACGGTGATTTTGAACAGCTAGATATAGATATTTCCGAAGAGATAAGGTTGGTTTTGGCAAATAAAACGCATGTACAGCATTTACGTCTGGAAAGGTTTTTGGAAAGGTTGGAACAATGTATGATGGAAGATATGAACCCGCAAATTGATGATGAAATGGCGACAAGTACGACGTCTACTGATATGTTGACTCCAACGTCTACAGAGGCCGGTGATGAAACGGAATCCGGTAATGAAACAGTGGAAGAATATAATAATCAAAATAATGAACCGCAGTTAGAACCTGAACCTGAACCCGAACCTGAACC
>CAYFST010000045.1:0-4074 GCA_964345995.1 uncultured Gammaproteobacteria bacterium | reverse complement strand
GAACCTGAACCTGAACCGGATCAAGCCATGGATCAGCCGCGAGATTTGGATTTGGAAAGAATACAATTGTTTGCGCAGCCCAATCCTATTGAGAAGGGCGGATTAGCGGATTTATATGTTAAAGGTTTTAGAGGCGACGGATCGGAATTTGACGCGACGTCTCATGCGTCTTTTGAGCAAATTGGTGATTTGGGGATCATAATAGGCAGTCAGTATCAAGCGAATGGTGCGGGTTCGGTAACACTTATAGCCAGAGTTTCAGATACGGGTAAAGAATATTCTTCACAAACATTATTAACAATCAATGAACCCATGAAATTGGATTATTTGGAGGTAAACGGCAATGGTAGCGTTCAGATTTATCAAGGTGAAAACAGGCAACTTTCGGTGATAGCCCATTATACTAACGGAGAGATGCGCACAGTGACCGATGTGGCATCTTATTCCGTTTCAGACTCGGTTAAGGGAACTATGAATGGTTCGGTTTTTACGGCGGGCTTAAATAGTTTGGGTTGGGTTACCGTGAACGCGGTTTATGAGGAGCGGGGTGTGTCAAGACAAGGTGAAGTGAATTTTGAAGTAATTGCGGATACAGGATACACAACTCCCTAGTTGGTTTTTTTGTTAATTAGTTTATCACGAGTAAATTATAATGTTATACTTATAAATATTTATAAACCTCTTTAAGATGGGATAATTTGTTACATAATCATGAAAAAAAAGACTTTTCGCCCTCAGGGTTTTGATGAATGGATGAAGCCGGTAATGATCGGTGCCATAGTCGGTTTGGTATGCGCATCTGCTTTTTTGTTTGGCATGTTAGAAACTTGGAGTAAGCGCATTTCTGACAGATTGTATTTGCCATATGACGCGGATTCAAGAATTGTGTTGGTGGAAATTGATGACGCGTCTATAGGTAGGTTGGGCAGATGGCCTTGGGATAGAAATGTTCACGCGGAGTTGATTGATAAGATATCTTCAGCCGAGCCTCTTGCAATCGGATATGATGTTAATTTTCCGGAGTCGCAAGATGATGCTAATGACGACGCTTTAGCTGAGGCGATCACGCAAGCCGGAAATATAGTTTTGCCTGTAGAGTTAACCTTGGAAATGACAGACGCGGGTTATGTTGCTACCCGATATTTGCCTCCAATTTCCAAGATCGCGACAGCCGCCGTTGGGATAGGGCATACAAATACACCGCAAGACGCTGACGGTGTCGTGAGACGCGTACCGCTTACCGTGCAATTTGAAGACGGTGGAATGGTGACGGCTTTTGCGTACAGGTTATTGGAAGTAGCCGGTTTTGAGGCGTCTTTGTTTGAGGGTACGGATCGGTATAATAGATTGATTGTGCATTATCCGGATAAGCCAAAAATAGGTTTTGACAGCGTGTCGGCGGCGAAAATAATTGATAATCCGCAAGCTAGACGGTTTTTACGAGATAAAATTGTTGTAATTGGAGCTACTGCTCCGGATTTGCATGATAATCAGCGTGTTCCAACGTCCATTACTCAACCAATGTACGGCGTTGAAATTCATGCTTCTGTTGCCAATACGATTTTGCAGGAAAAGTATTTGTATGAATTGCCTAAATGGATTTTAGCTATATGGATAGTGATTATCGGTATTTTGTTGGGAGCAATTATTCCGTTTTTTAAAGCACGTTGGAGCGTTCCTCTTATTATTGTTTTATGGATCGGTTCTTTGATTACGGCTTTTATTTTGTTTGATAGAGGTTGGATAGTGGATATTTTATGGTTAACCATTACCATAATTTTGTCTTTTGCTGCTGTTATGCTGGAGAGACGTATTGCATCTGAAAAGCAGAAACGCGAAATTAGACAAGCGTTTTCGCATTATGTTTCTTCGTCTGTCGTTGATTCGATCTTAGAAGATCCAACGCAGTTGCAATTGGGGGGAATTAGAAAAGATATGACTGTTTTGTTTTCGGATGTTAGAGGTTTTACAACTATTTCCGAAGGTTTGAGACCGGAACAGTTGGTAAAGCTTATGAACACATATTTAACGCGCATGA
Source organism: uncultured Gammaproteobacteria bacterium (assembly GCA_964345995.1). Taxonomy (GTDB): domain Bacteria; phylum Patescibacteriota; class Patescibacteriia; order 2-12-FULL-60-25; family 2-12-FULL-60-25; genus MWCR01. The sequence continues at coordinate 2,036 of CAYFST010000045.1, read as the reverse complement.
CTGATATTGTATTTGAACATGGAGGAGTTTTGGATAAATATATCGGAGACGCGGTTATGGCGTTTTGGAATGCGCCTTTAAATCAGCAAGATCATGCTAAGCGGGCTGTCGATACGGCTCTTTTAATGCTTGATGCGTTAAAGCAAATGAACGATGAGAAAGTTTTTGGAAATTTGGAACTTAAGATAGGAGTGGGAATTAATTCCGGCGAGATGGTTGTTGGTAATATGGGGTCGCATAATCGGTTTGATTACACTGTAATTGGTGATAATGTTAATTTGGGATCGCGCATGGAGGCTTTGACTAAACAATACGGAATAGCGCTGTTGATTAGCGAATCCACCAAAGAGGCATTGTCGGAAAGTGATTATTTAATGCGACCTATTGATTTGGTTGCGGTTAAAGGCAAAGCAAAGCCAATCAAGATGTTTGAAGTATTAATGAAATTAGAGGAAGCTACGGATAAAGATAAACGATTGGCTAAGTTGTATACTCAAGCCTTACGAGCATATTTTAGTAAGGATTTTGCTTTAGCTGTGCAGTTAACAGAGAGTTTAAAATTAGATTATCCGGATGATGGTCCGTCTAAAACATTAAACGAAAGAGCTTTGATTTTTATCAAAGAACCACCGCCCGAAAATTGGGACGGTGCGTGGGTTATGAAAACAAAATAGCTCCTTGAACCAGGATGTACTGGGATTTCAATCAAATAATTTACAGAATTATCATTTTAATTATTGCGTGCGAAACGAGCTAAAAATCTCGGTATATTCTGGTTTAAGGTTTAGATATTATCTTCCCAAGCCCATTTTGTTTTTTACTACTTTGATTTTCTTTTCTGCAATCGGGTAGGTTTTTTCAAATCCTTCGTCTAGGATTTTGTTTAATTCTTTTGGGTTTTTTAGATACTCATTAATTTTTGTGCGAATGGGGGAGAGGTGATTGATTAGGATTTCGGCCAAAGCTTTTTTAAAATCTCCGTAGCCCTTGTCTTCAAAATCAGCTTCTATTTTTTTCATGTTGTCGCCGGTTACGTGGTGGTAAATACTCATTAAGTTGGAGACGGCGGGTTTTTTTTCGGGATCGTAGGATATGCCGACTGTTGAATCGGTTACGGCACGCATTATCTTTTTTTGGATTACATCATCTTCATCCGTTAGCATGATTGTGCCTGCAGATGAGTCATCACTTTTGGACATTTTTTTTAATGGATCTTTTAAGCTCATGATGCGGGCGCCTACTTTTTGGATGAGTGGTTGGGGAAGAGTGAAAGTTTGGCCAAAGCGTTCGTTAAAGCGGCGAGCTAGGAAGCGCGTAAATTCGATATGTTGCATTTGGTCGTGTCCAACGGGGACTTTGTTGGTATCGTAAAGCAAGATGTCGGCGGCCATTAAAGTCGGGTAGGCAAAGAGGCCGACTCCGGCGGATTCTTTACCGGTTTTTTTTGATTTATCTTTAAACTGGGTCATACGCGAGAGCTCGCCCATTTTAGTTTGCGTCATGAGCAACCAGCCCAGTTCCGTATGCTGAGAAACATCGCTTTGCAAGAAAAGAGTGGATTTTTTAGGATCGATACCAATCGCAATATATGTAGCGGCGATTGCATAGATTTGCTCGCGAAGTAATTTTGGATCTTGGGGAATGGTAATGGCATGGTCGTCGACAATGCAGTAATAGCAATTGTAATTTTTTTGTAATTCGATCCATTGGCGCAAAGCGCCGATATAGTTGCCGATATGGAGAATGGATGTGGGTTTTACGCCGGAGAATACGGTTTCTTTCATATAGCTGAATGATACATTGTACAACGTTGCACGTCCAACATTGCACGTCAAGATATTTGCAAACAAAAATAGCACATACAGATTACAATCCCGTATCAGAGAATGTGTTTTATTTTTAGCAAATTTGCTATACTTGTATCAAGTTATGAAACTAGAAAACCCATTTGTTTTTGAACAACGCCCGCGTGAACAAGAGGCGGAATATACTCCGAAGGAGAAAGAGTATGCATTTAACATACAAGAAATGGCTTT
>CAYFST010000044.1:0-7472 GCA_964345995.1 uncultured Gammaproteobacteria bacterium | reverse complement strand
ACAAAAACCCCTTCTTGATAAAGGGGTGGGGTGGTTTTGATCTTTAGCTAAATTGTGATGTATCAACCGGGATTCCCGGGCCCATGCTGGTTGTTACGGTTAAACTTTTAAAGTATACGCCTTTGGCGGCGGATGGTTTGTTCTTTTTAAGAGCTTCCATAAATACCATCATATTTTCTTTCAGCTTCTCCGCTTCCAAATCAGTTTTTCCGATAATTTGGTGCACGATACCAGTCTCATCATTTTTAAAAGCAACTTTACCTTTCTTCAAATCTTCAATCATCTTGGTAACATTGGTGCCAACCGTATCGGTTTTTGGATTAGGCATCAGACCTTTGGGGCCAAGTGTTTTTGCGAGTTTAGCGAGTTTGGGCATCATATCCGGCGTGGCAACCGCTACGTCAAAATCAATATTGCCTTTTTGCGAGATTTCATCAATCAGTTCCTCACCGCCCACAATGTCGGCACCCGCGTCGTTAGCGTCTTTTTCTTTATCCGGACCCACAAAGGCGGCTACTTTACGAGTCTTACCGATGTTATTTGGAAAGACAATGGTAGCACGCACAATTTGGTCACTTTTTTTAGGATCGATGCCCAAGCGGGCATGTACTTCAACACTACCTGTAAACTTGGTGGTAGCTGACTTAACGGCAAGTTTCAAAGCCTCTTCCGGGCTGTATAGCTTGTCTTTTTCAATTAATTCCAGCGCTTGGGTATAGCGCTTACTATGCTTTGACATATCTTTTTGAGACCGGTCTCTTAGACTCTCAGTCCCGTGGTCAGCCCTCCGTAGCTTTATGCGAAGGAGGGTGCGGCGTCCAACCTCATATAGTCAGACTCCCACGTTAATTGTAATGGGCATAGATTAGACCAAAGCCCAAAGTCCGTCAAGTTTATCCACGACCTTGATTTAGCTAAATTTACAGACAAAATAACCTAAATAATCGTCTAAACCTTGATTATCAAACCGATTACTAACCTAATTAGCATGATATGTCCCGCGAAGCTTTACGCGTAGTGGGAAATTATCTCTACATTAAGTAATCAGATTAATATGAGCGAGAATCTGAGCGTCAATCAAGATTCAGACAGTAAATTAAGCCTTCTTCTGCTCTCTCCTGATTATTATCCAGTGATACAAGAATAGGGGAATGCCTACAAACAAGAAAGAGATGTCGCGTACCGCGTCTTTTTGATTTCTTATCGCCTGAGCTTCCTCGGGGTCCATCCTATTAGCTTCACACTCGGCCAATCTTGCCTCATAAGTCTCTTGAGTCTCAACTTTTTCCGGCGCGTGAGAGATCATGTATTTACATGGAGGTTCTCGGTATTCTTGCTGATCCGCCTTAGGAAACACCCATATCTTCAGCCCCAAATTAATCAGATCAGCCGTCGAAAAAATAACCATCATCAAAGCGATGAGCGAGACAAGATAAAAGTAAACTGTTTTAATTATTTGCGTTTTAGACATTTGCATAGAATTTGATGCTTTATCATCGCGGAGCAAGTAGATAAGCCCAACAATAACAAGAATCACTATTATTAAAATACTAAGAGGAAAAAACATGGATAACATAGCAAGTATGCTCATATCTTTAGTATAAAGTAACAAGTGCAAAATGCAAAGAGTTACCAAGTATAAATTAAATATCGAGCTGAGCTCGATTCAATCATTTTTTTAATTATACATTTTTAATTTGAAGTTGTATAAAAAAATCAGGCTTTCGCCTTAATTTTTTTATACAACTTCCAGTCCTATTTGCCTTGCCGTGCCTTCCACTTGTTTTATTGCCGATTCGATATCGCGACAATTCAAGTCCGGCATTTTCTTCTCAGCTATCTCTTTTACCTGGGCTTTGGTAACTTTACCGGCCTTTTCTTGCAAAGGCTTCTGCGCGCCTTTTTGAATACCGGCCGCTTTTTTTAACATTTCAGAGACAGGCGCCACTTTTAGGATAAAATTAAACGTCCTGTCCTCATAAATTGTAAGCACGCAAGGCACGACTTCGCCCATACGGTCTTTGGTGGCATCATTAAATTTGGTGCAAAAATCCTGGATATTCAATCCATGCGGTCCAAGAGCCGTACCCACCGGTGGAGCCGGGTTTGCCTTGCCTGCTTGGATCTGTAATTTGACGAGTGCTTTAATTGGTTTAGCCATATTTTTTCATGTAACTTGTAACATGTAACTTGTAACAAGATTGTTTCATGCTACATGCTACGCGATATGTGTTATTAACGTTTCCAGATGCGAGGAGAAGCTACTCTACTATCACGCTTAGCGCGATATTGAGCCGTCGCATCTGCACCATCAACAACTTTCGTCCATAGTCCTTAGTACTTAGTCCTGGCTACGATCAGCGCCAGGACTATGGACATAGGACTTTGTACTCTAAAATTATATTTTCTTGATTTGTGTAAAGTCTAGCTCAAGCGGTGTTTCACGACCGAACATTGATACCAGAATTTTTACTTTACCGCGCGCACCGTCAATCTCAATAACTTTGCCTTCGAAACCTTTAAATGGACCGTCGCCGATTTTAACCGGAGAGCCAACCTGAATATCTAGCTGATAAATCGGCTCATCCTCACTACTTGTGCGTTTAACCAAATAATCAACCTCTTCTTTTGATAGGGGAGATGGCGTTGTGCCGGTTCCGATAAAGCCTGTTACGCTGGGAGTATTTCTCACTATGTACCACGAATCATCAGTCACTACCATCTCCACCAAAACGTAACCCGGAAAGATTTTCTCTTCCACCAGTTTACGTTTGCCGTTCTTGATTTTTATCTTTTTTTCCACGGGAACCATTACGTTAAAGATTTTGTCTTGCATGCCGAATGAATCAATACGGCGATTTAAGTTTTCGGTTACCGCCTCTTCGTACCCCGAGTAAGTATGTATGGCGTACCAGCGACGTCCTAAGTCTAAAGTTTGTTTTGGCATAAATAATTAGTTAAAAGTTTATAAAGTTCATCAAGTTTTTCAAGTTTACAAACTTTACGAACTTTATCTTTATGAACTATTAGGTTATTGATTGTCAGTTGATTCTTCAATTGGTACTGTCTCTACATCAATATCCGCGTCCTGACCATCTGTCTCTATTTGTATATCGTTAAAGTCAAATTCCGGAGCTTCTTCGGCAGGAGCTTCAGATCCGTCTGTTGGTACTGTTGTGGGTACTACGGGCTGATCGGGCTGACCTTGAGCCGGAGCATTTTGCACGGCGCGTTCAACGAGTGTCTTATTAACCAGCTCTGTAAGCCCCATGTCTAAAATTCCAAAGAAAGCCGCTACCGCCAAGCTAACAGTAATAACTAAAATTGAATAACGTGTAGTCGACTCTTTAGATGGCCAGGTAACTTTTGTAAGTTCATGTTTGGATGACCTTAGGTAATCCACAAATTTTTCGATAACATTCATAATATTTGGTTCTTAAAAAACCCCTTCAAGGGCGATTGGAATATATCACTATTTCCCTAAGTTGACAAGAGGGACCAAGATTTTCCGGATCCCACATGATTAAAATGATTGTTATCAGGTCAAAGGCGGTTTTTTAGGTTAACAAAAATCAAACGAGCCTTCCTCGTACAAATATATGATATCAACTAACCTTAAGCTTTGAAATCGTTTTGAACCAATTTTGTATACATTCATCCCTCATATTTGTATACAAATATACTCATTATCCCCAAGTCGTAGGGACAAACCTTGTGTTCGCCCAGCGCGTAAACATCAAAACGAGCGAACACAAGGTTCGTGCCTACTATAAAACACACCCTTTAACAAAGGTGGGGGGAGAAGGGGGATTATCACTTAACCGCCTCAATCTTCTTGGCCCACCATCCGGTCACAAGCGGTAAAGCCACCAAAGTTGTAATAATCACCCAGCTTCCAATCGCGAACGCCACATCCCCATCCGGCAAAAACACCGAATAAGAAACCAATAGCACGGCCGGAATCACGCCCGTTTCCCGGATCGCGTCGATAAACAACAAATCACGCCAGGCAAAAGTCTTGCCTTTACCCGTAAACGCGCCCAAAGTCACAGTTACCGCGATCGGCCTGATAATTAAAATGAATACTGCGCTAACCAGAATGCCGATCCACGCGTATTGCCAAAAGCTGGATGTGATAAGCGCGCCCAAAATGATAAACACGGACGGCTTCACGAAACCATCCACTAAGTTCACAAAAAAGTGTTCAATATTTTTATATCCCGCTTGCGAGTCAAACAATAAACCCGTAATAAACGCCGCCAAAAATCCGCTTCCTCCCCAAACGGTCGAAAGTGTATAAGCTACGAGCGCCACGCCGATAAAAAACGGAAAGCCGGCCAGCTCCATTTTTTTTGACCCCTTCCACGCGCGCAGTAAAAAATACGACAAATAACCTATCACCACGCCGATTAAAATCTCTTTTAAAAAGATAATCAGAACATCCACGCTAAGCAAATGCCCGTACAAACTTCCCAATGACTTGATGGGAATCGATGAACCTATCACCACTGCCGCGAAAGTTGCTGTCATTATGGTTCCCAGTACATCATTTACAGCGCTTTCCGATATGGCCATGGTTGCGTCATCCGGATTTTTAAGTTTTAGCCTCTGCAAAGTCGGAATAATTGCCGCCGGATCGGTTGAGCATAGCATGGCACCCATAAGCCCGATCGTCCCAATAGTAAGCGGTAAGCCCAAGATAAACGTCAATCCGGCCAGCCCGGCGCTAAACATGCTTGCCGTAATAAGTGTTCCCACGATAGCCAAAGTCAAAATGGGCATCAACAATTTCTTGAAAGATCCAAACTTTACCTCCAATCCGCCACCAAAGATAATCAAAATACCGAACAGCTCCACAATTATCTTTAATGTCTCAGACGATCCGGTAAGCAATGCCAAATTATCTTTAAACAAATAACCCAAGGCTATAGCCCATACAAAATAGGGAATGGTAAATGTTTTTTCTAAGCGATGCGCGTAAAAAGCCAAAATCGGAATCAAAGCCACAATAAGAGGCGCTCCTATATGCGCTTCCATAATCATAGGTCGTATAAACAAAAGAATCGCGTAAAGCGCACCCACTTCAGCCACAAAAGTCAGAATCGTAATGATCCTCTTTTTTGCGTTTTGTTTACCCCTCTTAGCCGGCATTAGCCATATTATAGCACAATACGTCGCTCGTCCCACGTCCTGCACATTGCTTTGCCCCAACCTCCACCAAGACTCCGGTCGGCAGGCATCCTGCGTCTTACATCGCTAGTCGAGCTGAATTCGTAGGGACGAACCCTGTGGTTAGCCGTTCTGTTGACGTTGTGATTTTGTCCCACATCCACATTTAGCGTATACTTAAATCAAAGTAACAAGTTCATCACGTTAAACGTTCATCAAAAGTTAAATTGTTTCATTAATACGTGGGACGATTAGGACGAGTGACGTGGAACAAAATTTAAGTATATGAAATATCCTAAATTATTCAGCAAAGCCAAAATTGGCACGCTCAAACTCAAAAACCGCTTGGTTATGCCGGCCATGGTGCGCAATTATGCCGATAAATCCGGCAAAGTTACAGATCGCTACGTAGAGCATATCAACCGCATTGCCTATGGCGGAACCGGCCTTCTCATGCTCGAAGCCAGCTATATCAGCCCCGAGGGCAAGGGCTTTAAAAACGAACTTGGTATCAATTCCGATGCCTGTATTTTGAGTCTTAAAAAACTCGTCAAAGCAGCGCATGATCATGACGCGGCTATCGCCATTCAGCTCTATCACGCCGGTCGCCAAACTCACTCCAGCATTACCGGCAAAAAACCGGTCTCCGCGAGCGCCATTCCTTGCCCCACAATGCAGGAAAAGCCGCACGCTCTAACCCAAAAAGAGATAGCTAAAATCGTCAAAGCTTATGGTAAAGCCGCGGAGCGAGCCCAAAAAGCCGGTTTTGATGCAGTGGAAATCCACGGCGCGCATGGCTACTTAATTCAGCAATTCCTTTCGCCATACTCTAACCAACGCACCGATTCATACGGCGGATCATTCGAAAACCGCATGCGCTTTTTACTCGAAGTCTATGAATCCGTACAAGAACATGTTGGCCCCACTTTCCCGGTCATTGTCCGCATTTCCGGCGAAGAACAGGTTGAGGGTGGCCTTAAAATCAAAGAAATGGCCAAAGTCGCGGAACTCCTCCAAGCCGCCGGCGCCGACGCCTTGCACGTATCATCCGGCAATTACGGCGACTATGCCGAGGGCCACTTAATCCCGCCCATGGCCGTTAAAGACGGCATCAACATCCCTCTGGCCAAAGCCATCAAGAAAAAAGTCAAAATCCCGGTAATCACGGTCGCTAAAATTCGCACTCCCGAACTGGCGGAAAAAACCATTAAAGACGGTTTGGCGGATTTCATCGCCATTGGTCGCTCCTTGCTCGCCGACCCGGACTGGCCCAAAAAAGCCAAAGCCGGCAAAGCTAAAGACATTATGCCCTGCATTGCCTGCAACCAAGGCTGTATCAGCCGCCTTTTCGCTCAAGAAGATGTTTGGTGCACGGTTAATCCCAAGTGCGGGCGCGAGGCCATGTTTGCCAAACAAGAACAATCACCCAAAAAACTCCTTGTCGTGGGTGGCGGTCCGGGTGGCTTAACAGCTGCAATTATCGCGGCCGAACGCGGGCATAAAGTTACCTTATACGAAGAATCAAAACAGCTTGGAGGCCAGCTCCATGCCGCGGCCATGCCTCCTCATCGCAAAGGCTGGGAAGAGATGCGCAAAGCTCTCATCCACCGCATCAAGCAATTACCGGTCGAAATTATGCTCGAAACCAAATGCACGGTTGAAGACGCCAAAGCCGGAGAATATGACGCGGCCATAGTTGCCACCGGTTCCTCGGCCGTTGTACCCACCATTTCCGGAGCCAATAAGCCCAATGTTGTAATCGCTCGTGATATTTTTGAAGGCGATACCGAGGTCAAAGGCAAAAAAGTTCTCGTGGTCGGCGGAGGTTGTATGGGCGCCCAAACCGCAGAATACCTAGCAGCTAAAAATCACGACGTCACTCTCGTTGAACTCACCGATCAAATTGCTCTGGAAGCCCCGGTCGACGATCGCAACTTACTTCTCAAACGACTCGAAAAAGCCGGAGTGGAAATGCACACCAAAACCAAAGTCTTAAAGATCCAAGACGACGGTATATTGGTTCACATCCACGAACAAGGCAAAAAACACCTCAAAGCCGACTCTGTCGTCATCTGCATGGGCTCCAAACCGGATGATAATTTTGCTTATAAACTCAAGTTCGCCATTCCCCAAGTCCAAGTAATCGGCGACGCCAAAGCCGCCCGCCGTGTTACCGACGCGGTCGCCGAAGCCGGTTTGGCGGTGTTGGAGGTGTAACCCCCACCAACCTCCCCCTTGTCATGGGGAGGCTAATGCAAGAACAATAAAGCCCTCGGTAACGGGGGTTTTAAGTTTTAGAAAAG
>CAYFST010000043.1:0-7918 GCA_964345995.1 uncultured Gammaproteobacteria bacterium | reverse complement strand
GTTGGTAGCCGTCCTAACTATAATACTCAAATAAAAAAAATCCGTCAAACAAAAACCCCTCTATGAGTACAAAACCTGCCCGCAATCCTTCGCAAAGCGTTGCGGGCGGAAAGGAAATTGGAATGAGTTGAATTTATTCAACAATGATATTGATTTTATCTTTCATGCTTGGCAACCTGTGTACCCAATTGGGCCTAAGCTTTACATCAACAGATTGCACTCCATCAATTGCCGACCATTTACGAATAACTTCATCCATTGGTAAACCAACAATAGCGTCTTTGCGAAATACCGTACTACTTTCGGTCAGGCGGCTCATAGCCTCAGCCGAAACCGCGAGAGTAGCCGTGCTTTTCGATTCATCAGCGTCTTCCAATTTAAACGAAATTTGTGCCATATCCACATCAAACAAAGAATAGCCCTCTGGCAATTTATCCGATAATTTGCTACGTATTAACGCAACTACATCTTCTTCCGGAAAAAACACAGCCGTAACCGACACCCTAACCTGTGCCATAAACCTATCCATTCTTTGACCCGGCGCCGCATTGCTCTGTTTTTTGGATTCAGTTACTAAAAAAACCGACTCCCAACTTGGATCCGCTCCCGCTTCCAAAACCAAAGTCTTTTTAGCTGTTTCCAAAGCCTTGGCGTACAACTCTTCCTGAGCTGTAGCAATATCTTCCGCGGTAACCATTGTCACAGGCCCTTGTTCTTGACCTTCACCCATAAAATCCGTAATGGACTCGGCATAAATCTTATCTTGTAGACCTTCCCAAAGACCAGGAATTATCATCCTCTCACCTTTTTTTATCTCAAACTCAAAACCTTCCTGATCGGAAACCGCCTCCACTTCTACCGCACCGCCTGCAGGCACATTAATCGTTCTGGTGATTCTAAATAGCTTATCATTGCTTGTAAGCAAACGTGTTGTTTCCACCAAAGGCTGATCTTTGGAGTAATTATTGAAAATTTTTACTTTACCGGTGGTCTTTGTAGGCTCTCTGGATATTTCTTCTTTAATTTCCATGGGCTCAACGGTATATTCCTTAGCTTCAACATATGACCCGCTCACCACTCGCCCTCGAATCTGATTCGTCTCCGGAGATGACGCGATATCTATAACAGCATCCACGCTTACAGGTTCTTCATTTGCTGTAATCGTTATATCCGCCTTAACCGAAGATGTCCACAAGGCAACACCAATGACCACAATAGTAATCAAAACAAAGGTAACCGCTATATTCCTAAATAACTTGGGCGCCGGCGGTTGCGGAAAAGACCCGCGAGACATGCCTCGAGATAATTTTATTGCCATAATAACAGTATAATATCATATATCCGGCAAAAAAACTAATAATCAAATTCCAATATCCTATAACGTATTTAAACTAATTTTGATTATTTCAAATAATTGAAATACCAAAAAGTAATTGATAATTGGTTTTCGACTCTGAGGGATAAATCCTCCCTTTATTTCATCAGGGTCTAAATTTATCGAAGACGAGCTCAGACTCAAAGAAAGCTTATCTGTCTACCGAAGCTATATGCGTAGGTGGAATGATCGGTTATTAAAATGAGACAGTTCTTGGTCCCAGCACTTCTTCAATCTGCCGTGTCACATCCGGAGTCAGTGCTATCATGGCCGAAGAACGGATTCTACGTTGCCCGCCCACATCATCAATCACAAAATCCACCTTCATGCTACCCGGATTTGCGTCAAAAATCTGCCTCAACATCCGAATAGCCGCCTCAGGCAACGTGGCCCCAACCTTAAGTGAAACTATAACATCCTCATTTTTTTCTCTTACTTTGGATTCTTCATCAAAATCACCACCTTCGTGGGACATGGGACGTGGGACGTGGGACGATTCAAAAATTATTTGCTCAATATTCTGTTCCGTTATCTGGTACGCATTTTCCGCCAAAACCTTCATCTTACCGCCATCTTCCGTCGGCCTGCCTGCAACCATCACCATATTCCCTTCCAGCCAAGAAGATTCCGTGTCTTGCAATACTCGCGGAAAAACCACGACCTCGCAATCAGTGTACCCATCCTCAATACGACAAAATATCATGGGCTCATTTTTTTTCTTGGTATAAATACGCTTTATCGTAGATACGATTCCCGCGACTTTGACTCGTTTTTCTTGCGTATATTGCAACAAATCAGCCAACGGAACAATCATCCCGCTCATACGCTTGGCGTATTCCTTAAACGGATGTTCGGATACATACAATCCCAAAAGCTCTTTTTCCCAAGCTAACATATCCTTTTGCTGTAATTTTGGCGCCGGCGCAAGATGCAACTCATTACGAGATGCCTCGCAACCCACTGCAAACAAATTATACTGACCACTTGTCGCCTCTTTTTCATGCTGACGATGATAATCCAACAAACGTTCAATATTATAATAAAGTTCGCTCCTATCGCCCAAATTATCCAAGGCTCCGCACTTTACAAGCGCTTCTAACGATTTGCGATTTATAAACTTCCCTTTAATCCTGATCAAAAAATCCGCTGTATCTTTAAATAAACCGTTTTCTTTTCTTTCTTTAATAATTTCATCAACTACGTCATAACCCAAACCCTTTACAGCCAACAAACCAAACCTGACCGTACCGCGACCTCCTTTCTCACGTTCCGCGGATGGTTGAACCGTATCTTTCACCACGGAAAATCCTGAAAACGACTCATTAACATCCGGCGGCAAAACATCAATTCCCATCCTTCTGCATTCTTCGACTTCAATAGTCACGCGATCCAAGTTCAAGCAATCCGAATTTAAAAGCGCGGCCATGAACGCTTCCGGATAATGCGCTTTCAAATAAGCGGTTTGATACGCAATATAAGCATAACAAGCCGCGTGAGATTTATTAAAACCGTAAGCCGCGAACTCCTCAAATTGTGTGAATACTTCCACCGCTTTATCCTGAGGAACACCATTGGCAATCGAACCTTCAATAAATTTCTCACGCATCTTAACCATAAGCTCGGCTATCTTCTTACCCATGGCCTTACGCAAAGTATCAGCTTCACCACCCGTAAAACCCGCCATATCTTTACTCACTTGCATAACTTGCTCCTGATAAACCGGAATGCCGTAAGTCTCCCTTAATGCGTTTTCCGTAAGCGAATGAATGTATTCTATTTTTTCTTTACCATGCTTGCGAGCAATAAATGATTCGATAAACTGCATCGGTCCCGGCCGATACAGCGCCACCATGGCGATAATATCTTCAATCACCGTGGGCTTAAGCTCGCGTATGTAACGCTTCATACCATCCGATTCAAGTTGAAAAACTCCGGTCGTCTCAGCGTTACCCAATAATTCAAACGTCAGCTCATCATCCAGCGGAATCTCATCCATTACTACAACATCTTCATGCACGGCCTCGATAATCTCAAGCGCCTCGCGGATAATTGTGAGGTTAGACAGCCCCAAGAAATCCATTTTTAGCAGCCCCACGGCTTCGGCCGGCTTAAGCGAATACTGCACCACTTGCTCCACATCACCGCCCTGCGCTTTTTGCAATGGCGCGTATTCATCCAGTGGCCTGGGCGCGATAACAATACCGCAAGCGTGCTGGCTGGCATGCCTGGCCGTGCCCTCAAGCTTGGATGCCAAATCCAGCAATTCCTTCACCCTGGGTTCCGCCTGATCCATGGCTTTAAGCTCCGGATTCTCCTCGCGCGACTGCGCGATGGGAATATTCTTGCCCTGCACCGGCGGAGGCACGACTTTTGCCACCCTATCCACTTCTTGAAAACTCCAGCCCAACACGCGACCCACGTCGCGCACGGCCGCCCTGGCCGCCATTGTTCCAAACGTAATTATACCCGCCACTTTATCCGCTCCATATTTTTCGGTTACATAATGAATAACATCTTTACGCTTATCATCATCAAAATCCAAATCCACATCCGGCATACTTACTCTATCAGGATTCAAAAAACGCTCAAACAGCAAACCGTACTTAAGCGGGTCCAAATTGGTTATCTGCAAAACATAAGCCACAATCGACCCCGCCGCGCTTCCACGACCCGGCCCCACAATTACATTATTCTGCTTGGCCCAAACCACATAATCATTAACAATCAAAAAGTAACCCGGAAAGCCCATATTTTCAATAACCGACAATTCAAACTCCGCCCGCTCTATCGCCTCCTTGGGCGGCGGATCGCCATACCTCCACTTGATACCGTCAAAAGTTATTCTTCGCAAATAACTCATTTCCGTCTCACCGTCAGGAACCGGAAAAGTCGGCAACAAATTAACTCCAAGCTCGATTTCAACATTGCATCTATCAGCTATCTGGCGAGTATTGGCTATAGCCTCCGAAGTATCGCGAAAAGCCTCAATCATCTCCTCGGCCGAATTTAAGGAATGATCCCATTGACGCATCGAGTAACGATTCGTGTCCGATAACAACTTGCCCGCGTGAATGCACTGCAAAGCATCTTGTGCGTCAACATCATCACTTTGCAAATAGTGCGAATCCCGAGTGGCCACCAAAGGCGCGCCCGTCATCTCCGCGAGCTTGATGAGATTGTGATTCACATGCACTTGCGTAGGCGAATCCGGATGATAAACCAGCTCCAAATAAAAATTCTCCTTGCCAAAAATATCCTGATAAACTTGCAAAACTTTTTTCGCTTTTTCAAAATCCCCTTCATTACACGCCTTCGGAATCTCACCCTTAAGACAACCCGATAAAGCAATAATTCCTTCATGATGTTTCTTCAAATACTCCTTATCCATTCTGGCTTTATAATAAAAACCCTCCAAATAAGAGATGGAAACCAGCTTCAATAAATTTTGATAACCCGTAAAATTCTCGGCAAGTAATGTTATATGATATGTCCAGTCATCAATACGCGGCCGCTTATCATGCAAGCTGTTGGGCGCGATCTCCGCTTCAACTCCCAAAATCGGCTTAATATCCTGTTTCTTGCAGGCTTGATAAAAATCTATCGCCCCGTACATTCCTCGGTGATCCGTTAAAGCGATAGCGTCATAACCCAATTCTTTAGCTCTAGCTACGATTTCCTTGGGGTTAAACAACGCATCCGATAACGAATACATGCTATGAACATGCAGATGCACAAAGGGGCTTCGCCCTTCATCGATCGTCCCACGTCCCACGTCCCACGTCGCTAAATCAGCATCCTTCGTCTCATGACCCTCGGAGCTCGAAGAGCGTAGTGGGTTTTGTCCTTGATCATTAGTCATATTTGTTAGCATTCGGCTGACGGCATAAAGCCTGCCTTATACTTATTAACAGTTTGATAAATCTTACCGACCCGTCACCGGTATATCAAGTAATTAAAAACCGACAGCTATCTGCTATCGGCTATTTGCTATCAGCTTAAAAAATTACGACTTCTTACTACGTTTCCGTTTCTTCTTCTCCGGCGCCAAATCCTCGATTAATCCCGTTATCTTGGAAGCGCCCTTTGCCACTCCGGCAACATTGCCTATAACCGTACCAAACTTTTCCTTTAACTCATTAAAATCCTCTTCTATTCCTGCTAATACATTTCTAGCATGTTCAACCACCTCATTGCTTTGGCGAAGCAATCTAACTACCTCAAACAAACACCAACTCAAAAAAGAAGCCACTAAAAATATTCCCAATCCAAAACATAACCAGAAAAAAGCTTGCGCGGATGCTAAATCAATCATAGTATTTTTATTATACCACGTTTGACGTTTACGTTCGACACAAGACACCCAAACTGTGAATAATTTGCCAAATTGCATCCTTGGTAATATAGTAAATGCCGTATCCGATCTTTATTATTTATTATTTAATAAAACTATGTTAAGCAACATTCCCAAAAAACTGGAGGGCTTAAGCCCGGATCAAGTCGACCAAGAAATCTGCCGTGCCGGTCTAATAGCCGAGCTCGACGCAATTAATCTTTACGAACAAATGTCAGCGCTCGCGCAAGATCCTAAGCTAAAAGAAATGCTGGCCGACATCGCCAAAGAAGAAAAAACCCATGTCGGCGAATTTCAAGCTCTTCTACTTCAAAAAGATGCTGAACAGATTAAAGAGCTAGAACATGGCAAAGAAGAATTGGAAGAGATGAGCTAAAGCGCACGACTCACATCCATAAAAAAATCACCAATAACTTTGGTGATTTTTTACGGAATTTTCTATAATCTATTGAACATGAGCCTCACTTTGCACCACATTCTTCCATGTACTTCTATCACTCGTAATAGGTTCATCACTAGTAACAAACCAAACATGAGCATTTTGTGGTACTGGTAAGTCTATGTATACATAATCATTACAAGTACCATTTATTACACCTGTAGGAGGAAAAAAGCTTTTTCTGATATAATCCACCCTGCTGCAATTTGTCGCTTCAACATAATGATGCACTGGGTCAGGCCCAACCTGCACAAATATCTTTTGATAAACCAACTCAGAATAATAACGTACAGTTGTTTTATGTACTGCTGATAGTAAAACGTCGCCTTGGTTATCACTCAAGACTGCACCCGTGTCATAATTATAATAATTCGGTAATAAAGTCCAAGCTTTAGTGGTTTCAAAACCCGTCAAAAACATAATCATTGCTAATATAGCAATTGAAACTTTTTTTAACATATAAATATAAATTGAATTATAAAAAAGAATTAAATTATTAGAATATTATATATCATATAAAAAAAATTATCAATAAGAATTGGAAGAAATGAGCTAATCATGTAACTTGCAACATGTAACAAAATCGCCCATTCGGGCGATTTTTAAAATAAAAAACCAAGCAACTATTCGCTTGGATTGAGTTCTGCATCTTCCGGTTTTTCTTCATTTGAAATCACCGAACCATCCGGATTACGTCTAGGTACCTGCCGCACTCGGCTGTCCGCAGGGTTTATTTTCCTCTCTGCGTCTTTATGAATTTGATAAAGCCTAAAAAAATCCTCAAAAATCCCGTCGGGAAAACTCATGCTACTCTCCTTTGCAAAGGACTGAAAAAAGAAAAATGGAGACTGTCTTCTATTTTTCTTTTATAGGTAATCCCAGCCTGCCTTACTTAACCTTTGGTTGATCATTGTAGTAAGCCTTATGAGACCCCTCCCTCAATCAGCGTCGGAAATAGCCACGAAAAAAACAAAAGCAACCATTATAATGAATATAGCTGAAATGATTATTCGTGTCTATCTACAAAAGTAGAAATTAAATAGGTCTATTTGAGAATCGTAGCGATAACCGAAGAACAAATATCTACAAAAGTAGAAATTAAATAGGTCTATTTGAGAACCCATATGTTTTATTATCCTGCTGAATCTACAAAAGTAGAAATTAAATAGGTCTATTTGAGTACAAAATTAAGGCGGTCTAGGAGAATCTACAAAAGTAGAAATTAAATAGGTCTATTTGAGTCCATTTGATGATAACCATAAGAATATCTACAAAAGTAGAAATTAAATAGGTCTATTTGAGAAAATAATGTAATATAATACAATATATCTACAAAAGTAGAAATTAAATAGGTCTATTTGAGCTCGACACTGGGACAACTTCCGTATATCTACAAAAGTAGAAATTAAATAGGTCTATTTGAGCAATAAATACTGATTAGAAGAAGATATATCTACAAAAGTAGAAATTAAATAGGTCTATTTGAGCTGTCAAAGCCATAGTCTTGATCCAGCATCTACAAAAGTAGAAATTAAATAGGTCTATTTGAGGCGCAAAGCATCAGCGCAATGGCTCGATCTACAAAAGTAGAAATTAAATAGGTCTATTTGAGTGGCAGAGTTCGGGCCAAGTATCATATCTACAAAAGTAGAAATTAAATAGGTCTATTTGAGGTAGCGTTCTGTTACGTGCCAGCGAATCTACAAAAGTAGAAATTAAATAGGTCTATTTGAGCGGAATAATGTATGTCTTA
>CAYFST010000042.1:0-8030 GCA_964345995.1 uncultured Gammaproteobacteria bacterium | reverse complement strand
AAGCGGTGCATTGAGAGGTTGACTGGGCAATTATTTGGTTAGGTTAAGGTAAAAAATTCTATACTAAGTTAGATTTTTGAAACGAGTTCAGGGTATTGTATCAAAAATAAAATTAGATACTTGCCTTTGTTGAGCTAGATATTGACAATTTGGTGATATTTTGTAATGATGGTTCAGTACATTTTGAAAAGAAACGCTGATTGCTCCGGCCATAGTAGCCGTTGAGCTGTTTGCGTTTCGGAGAGAGGTGTGCATTTTTTCTATATTAATGCCTAGCCTCACCTCTCTCCAATTCTTAGGCATGACCGGCCTTTGTTTCCCCTCCGGGGCCTGCTCATGTCTGAGCCTGGTTTGATTTGAGGTATTTCCAACCTCTCCCTCGAATCAAGGCTCGGCCCGCGTATTCCATCCTCCTTGCGCGGGTTTTTTTGACCTTGATTTGCAGGATTTGCAGGATTGTTATTAATGGTACTTTAAGTAATTAAGTTATTTAGTTTTTTTTAATTTTGAAAATCTTGTTAATCAAGGTTTTATTTGTGATATTCACGGCCGGAGTTGATCATTTGAGAGCGGTAGAGTTGTTCGAGCAGTATTATTCGCGCTAGCGAGTGTGGCAGGGTAATCTTACCTAAAGAAAGCACTAAATTAGCTTTATCGAGGACTTTTTTATCTAAACCCCAACTTCCTCCAATTACAAATAGGATTTGAGAGCTGGGAATTGAGAACCGGGAATGTTGACCGGAGAGGAGTTTGGCAAGGTCTTCGGAGGTGAGATCTGTACCGGATTCGTCCAGGGCGATGAGGAAGATGTCGGGGCCTGTGTTTTTAAGAAGTGTATCGGCTTCAGTTTGTAAGGTCTTGGTAAGGTTTGGTTTGGCGGAGCCTTTGTGGCCTTCGGGTAATTCTTGGATTTTGAGTTTACCAAAAGGTTGATACCTTTGGATGTACATGTGGATAGCTTGTTTATGCCAAGGTTCTTGCAAGGCACCTATGCATTTTATAAGGATTTTTGAAGTCATATTTTAGCTAAATTACGTCTCTTGACAGGGTTCGTTACATACACTATTATATGCGCACGAAACAATATACCATCTCCTCAATCAAGTACAACCTATCACGTAGTGAGTACCACGTCATTGTAGGAGCAATGGAGAATCCATAATGTATACACTAACTTCCATCCGAAAGGATGTGCGGCATAGCTGAAAGGATCCCTCTCCATTGATGAGGGAAAGCTGTGACCGCGATGCGGTCATTTTTTGACCAAGATGTACCAGGATAAAAAGGATTAGCAGGATTATTATCTATATATCGGACAGTGCTGCAAGAGTCAGAATAATCTGAAGCTTGCAATACCGTCTGAGAGGGCGGAGGACTTCGACAACTTCTTAAATGTCATAACGTCTTAAAGTCATAACGTCTTAACGTCAGAAATGACGCGGGACGATTGGGACGCGGGACGAGTGACGTTAATAAGATGAAAGATCATACGTACAAGGCAAACTTCTGTCGTATCAATTAACAGCGGATAGTTATTGACCAACGGTTAATAATGCAAGGCTGGGATACGAAGAAATGCAATTGTAATTTTAAAGAAAGTGTACACCTAAATGTGCCCATCCAACTCAAAAAGTCTTAACGTCTTAAAGTCATAACGTCTTAACGTCAGAAATGACGCGGGACGATTGGGACGAGGGACGAGTGACGTAATTTGATTGTTTGGATGGTCAAAGCACGTAAGGGCGTATGGTGGATGGCTTGGCAGTCAAGAGCCGATGAAGGACGTAGCAGCCTGCGATAAGCTTCGGGGAGGTGGCAAGCAACCTATAATCCGGAGATGTCCGAATGGGGAAACCCAGTTCCAGTCATGTGGAATTGTCCTACGCTGAACACATAGGCGTAGAGAAGGGAACCTAGGGAAGTGAAACATCTCAGTACCTAGAGGAAAAGAAAAAAGACCGCTGACTTCATATCTTTCTCCAAGATCTTTTGGAGTAAGATATGCTGTCAGCACGATTCCGTTAGTAGTGGCGAACGAAAGCGGACCAGCCCAAACCTTTTTATACTAACTTATATACCGAGTTGGACTTTTGTTTAACAACGGATATGAGTGACGAGCTTGAGCTGTCGTATAAATTGGTGTTGCGGACGAGACGTTGCGCACTCAAGAGCGCAGATGTGTGAATCTAACTTGATAGTTGAATCCGCTGGAAAGCGGACCCAAAGAAGGTGATAGGCCTGTAGGCAAAATCTTCGTTAGAACGCATTGTCTTAGATCCAAAGTACTGTGGGACTCGAGAAATCCCGCAGGAAGCAGCCATGACGATGTGGCAAGGCTAAATACTCTTACTGACCGATAGTGAACCAGTACCGTGAGGGAACGCTGAAAAGCAGCCCGGGAGGGCGATGAAATAGTATCTGAAACCATACGCTTACAAGGAGTCGGAGCCCGTGTCTCACTAGTGTTCGACACTTTAGTTACCGATTACCAATTACCAAATAACAATGAATGAATCACTTCGTGATATTAATTATAAAATTAATGCCGAAGTCGAGCTGAGCTCGATGAAGGCGATCTACATTGTTAATGCGTAATTCGTAATTTGAACGAGTGGCGAGCGTTAGCGAGATACGAGTGACGGCGTGCCTATTGAAGAATGAGCCAACGAGTGAGCTATGTGTCGCTTGGTTAAGTCCGTGCGCGGACGCAGCCGTAGTGAAAGCGAGCCTGAATAGGGCGTTCGTGTCTCACTAGCGTTCAACACGCAAACTTCAAACATAAAATTTAAAACTTTAAATTAGGAATCCCTTTGGGATAATAATATCGCGTTAGCGATACAAAATTTGAAGTTTAACGTTTATTGTTTGCGGTTTGAATCGTGGTGAGCGATAGCGAGACACGATTGTGGCATATACTCGACCCGAAACCCGGTGATCTAACCATGACCAGGATGAGCTCCGCAGAAATGCGGAAGGAGGTCCGAACCCACGAGCCGTGCAACACTCGGGGATGAGTTGTGGCTAGCGGAGAAATTCCAATCGAACCGGGTAATAGCTGGTTCTCCCTGAAATAGCTTTAGGGCTAGCGTCAGTTAATAGCATAATGGGGGTAGAGCACTGAATGGGGGCGGGGGCGCAAGCCTACCTCTCCCAACCAAACTCCGAATACCATTATGTGTTCCTGGCAGTCAGACTATGGGGGCTAAGCTCCATTGGTCAAAAGGGAAACAGCCCAGATCGCAGACTAAGGTCCCTAAATTCGTACTAAGTGTGAAATGAGGTAGGAAGACTTATACAACCAGGAGGTTGGCTTAGAAGCAGCCATCCTTTAAAGAAAGCGTAATAGCTCACTGGTCAAGTTTTCCCGCACAAAAAACTTACCGGGGCTAAGTACGATACCGACGTCGCGAGTCAACCGTGCTTCACTAGCGTTTATCATGCAAACTGCAAACATAAAATTTAAAACTTTAAACTAGGAATCTCTTCGGGATATAAATAATATCGCTTTAGCGATACAAAAATTATAGTTTAATGTTTATAATTTGAGATTTGAGCAGAGTGGTGAGCGATAGTGAAGCACGGTGGGCGGTAAGGGAGCATTTATAGCGGCGCTGAAGCGGAAGGCGTGAGCCACCGTGGAGCGCTATGAAGAGAGAATGTTGGCATAAGTAGCAAAAAAACGGGTGAGAATCCCGTTCACCGTAAACCCAAGGTTTCCAGGGCAACGTGAATCGTCCCTGGGTTAGTCGGTCCTAAGGCGAGGCCGAAAGGCGTAGTCGATGGACAGCAGGTTAATATTCCTGCACTACTGTATAGTTTCGATGGAGTGACGCATTCTTGCATCTTCCGAGATTCCCGGAATGAATCTTTGGGCGCCAAGGGGTGACCGGCAGGCAAATCCACCGGTCATAAGCCTCGTGGCGATCGTGAGCACCTCGCAAGAGGAGCAAGGGAAGAGAATGGGGTGCCAAGAAAACCTTCTAGAGTTAACTATATGGTAACCGTACCGCAAACCGACACAGGTGGGTGGGCGTTAGTGTGCCAAGGTGTACGAGAGAATCCGTGTGAAGGAACTCGGCAAAACAGCGGCCGTAACTTCGGGATAAGGCCTCCCCAACACCTATTAGAAATCGTTATATAATAAAGTTATGTTTTATTTTTCCGTTTTAAAGAGCTTGAAAGATAATCAACTTTATTAGTTTTTACAAAGATTTAAAAAGGCGATTATATGAACATCAGAAAGATAATTGCGATGCTACTAAATATCGCAGACCATTGGAATTTGTTTATTATAAAGCTTATAAATCCAAACGTGACGCATATCATCGTGAACAAGCAATTAAGAAGAATGGAAAAGCTTGGGCGCAATTGAAAAAACGCATAGAAAAGAGTATCAACGATTTTTAATAGGTGTTGGGGCGCAGCGAAAGACGCAAACCGACTGTTTACCAAAAACACAGCTCCCTGCTAAACCGCAAGGTGATGTATAGGGGGTGATGCCTGGCCAGTGTCAGAACGTTAAGAGGAGGGGTTATCCTTCGGGAGAAGCTCTGAATCCAAGCGCTGATGAACGCCGGCGATAACTATAATCGTCCTAAGGTAGCGAAATTCCTTGTCGGGTGAGTTCCGACCCGCACGAATGGCATAACGAGTCTGCGACTGTCTTCACATGGAACTCGGCGAAATTGCAAGTGGGGTGAAGATGCCCTGTACGCGTAGTCAGACGAAAAGACCCCGTGAAGCTTTACTACAACTTGATATTGGGTCATAGCGGTACATGTTCAGCATAGGTGGGAGCCTTCGGGCACCAGTGAGATACCACCCTTGTGCCGTTGTGGTTCTTGATCTTGGTCCGTGAATCCGGATCCGGAGACAGTATCTGGTGGGTAGTTTAACTGGGGCGGTTGCCTCCTAAAAAGTAACGGAGGCGTTCACAAAGGTTGGCTAAGCGCGGATGGAAATCGCGTGCGTCCTGTAATGGGATAAGCCAGCTTAACTGCAAGACCTACAAGTCGCGCAGATGCGAAAGCAGGACATAGTGATCCGACCGTGCGATATCGGACGGCGGAAGCTCAACGGATAAAAGCTACTCCGGGGATAACAGGCTGATCTCGCCTAAGCGTCCACAGCGACGGCGAGGTTTGGCACCTCGATGTCGGCTCATCGCATCCTGGGGGTGAAGAAGCTCCCAAGGGTTTGGCTGTTCGCCAATTAAAGCGGTACGCGAGCTGGGTTCAGAACGTCGTGAGACAGTTCGGTCTCCTGTCTACTACGCGCGTGGAATCTTGAGGGATCGGATCTCTAGTACGAGAGGACCGAGATTCACGAACCTCTAGTTCACCGGTTGTTCCACCAGGGGCACCGCCGGGTAGCTACGTTCGGTTTGGATAAACGCTGAAAGCATCTAAGCGTGAAGCCGTTCCCAAGATTAGGATTCAGAGAGCCCTCCGAGACGAGGAGGTTGATAGGCGGAAGGTGTAAGCCCCGTGAGGGGTTCAGCCGATCCGTACTAATAGCTCGATGCTTTGACCGTCCGAACAATACTCAAAGAGCATGTAACATGTAACATGTAACAAAGAGAGTTGGATGGGAAAATAATTTTGCGTGTACATAATCTAACTTCCAGCTTCTAGCATCTAGCTACTAGCTAAGAAGATTGCATTGCCTTGTACGTATGATCTTTTATTAATTACCAAATAACGATTAACGATTACCAATATTGGTAGCCTCCATCGAGCTCAGCTCGACTTCGGCATTAATTATATTATTAATATCAACGAAGTGATTCATTCATCGGTAATTGGTAATCGGTAATTAAAAACTTGAGCAGCTGACACAACTTTATAACTGGTTACAGAGTTGTGCCGGTGGCCCAAGCGGCGGGGTTACACCTGTTTCCATTTCGAACACAGAAGTTAAGACCGCCAGCAGCGATGGTACTTGGGGCTAACGCGCCCCCGGGAGAGTAGCCCGCTGCCGGACTAAACAAAAAATCCAGCGAAAGCTGGTTTTTTGTTTGCAAAACTTCAAACGTCAAAACATTAAACTTTAAATTTTGTATCGCTTTGCGATATTAATAATATCCGCCTAGAGGCGATTTTTTGTTGCGCTAATTGACATATACTGCAACACATGTTACATTATTTTTATATGACTGCAACAAAACAATATTATTCAGTAAAAGAAGTGGCTGATTTGCTCGGCATTAGTAGGGTTACAGTTTTTAGATGGGTTAAAACAGAAAAAGTTAAAGCTACAATGCTTGGTGGATCTTATGTTATTGCAAATGAGGATTTGCCGCATCATTTGTTAGGTGGAGCCTCTGAGTCGAGTAAACAAGAAATAAGGAAAGCTGTTAAGTTGGCACTTGATGATTATGGCGAGGCTTTTATTGCATTAGCGTCAGAGTAGTATGAAGTATTTAACTTTGGCGGAAGTGGAATTTATTGCGCATGAACTTGCCAGACAGATGATGGATGGAGATGAACCGATTCCACCATTTGCCTCGAGATTTGATGATAGGCTGGAGAGTTGTTTATCAACGCCACAACAAACATATGCAAAAAAAGAGCTTTATCCGTCATTATTGGATAAAGTTTCGATTTTATTTTATTTGATGATAAAGAGTCATCCATTTAAGAATGGGAATAAACGTGTGGCAATAATGACGTTGTTGTATTTTTTGTATAGAAATGGAAAATGGTTGAAAATGCAGCCAATGGTTTTATATCAATTTGCCAAGGATGTTGCGAGTGGCGACGCAAGAAAAAAAGATGAAGCGGTAGAAGCTATAAAAGTTTTTATTAAACCACATATAGTTGAAAGATAAACAAATAACCGCACTCGAGAGTGAGTGCGGTTAAAGCAAAAAGGTACATACAAATATTTATGGAGCTACTTCTTCTTGAAGGCTTCTATCAGAGTTTGCACATCCGCCGGTGTTGCCGGTGCGGTTTTGATTTTGGCGTTATGCTGGAGGGCCATTTCTGCAAGCTTTACGGCGCTCTTGCGAGAACCGGCGGTGCAGAAGAAGAGTTTTTGGTGGATGAACTCCGCATCCCGCACTCCGCTGATATCCGCGAAAGACTTGCCGTTCGTTTTGGCCCAGTGAGCGGGCATGTCCAAACGGTTTTCGAAGGAGCCGAATTCCTTGGGAATTGCTTGCACGCACCACATGCCTTCGTCATTGGGGTAGACAACAAAGCGGGCATCCGGCGCTTCTTTTATGATGACGCCCTTCCACGGACAGTTGCGTTCGAAAACGATAATTCGTGGATCGATCGCTGTAGAAATTGACGAACGGACATAACCCTGTGCTGCGTTGATAGCCTTGTTGCGGGCAATAACGCGTTTGATGACTGACTTGGCGTAGTCGACAGCTTCCATGAAGCAGGTATCGACTTCGGCTTCTTCGTCCCAGTTGGGGTTGAAGTTGCTAAGTGCCGTGGCCAGGTCGAATGGACGCGCGCCTTGGAACTCTTCTTTGCCTTGAACCAATGCTTGGCCGTTGTCAACGCCATCGACACCCTGGACCAAGATTTTGTCGATGAAGCGAGCCATGCGCTTGTTATGGTCGCAGAGTTCCAAACCATAGACACTCCAGACCAGGCCAAAAGATGCGTACTGGATACCGTTTGTGCGCTTGCCGGCACCGCCTTCTTGATGGTGATCGAAGTCGCCGTTTTTGGCGTTGTCCTTTTCGCCTACGTCCACCCTGAAGGTACAGAGCGAGAGAACCGCGTTGTAGCGGCTCCGTATTATGAGTGCCTTAGGATAAAGGAGCTTCAATGTTGCCACTGCACAGACATCATCGGCATGGAAATTGCCGGGGTGAGTAGCGATAATTGCTTCTTTGGGATTCTGGTTACGGAAATTTTCAATGGCCTCGATTTGGCGCTGCTCGGTTTTCGAAAACTGACTTGACATCAGAGCCTCCTTATAGGGTTTAGTTGTTATGGAACGCTTAAATATAGCATGATTTAGCGAAAAAGTCAATACGGACCAGGATGTACCAGGATTATCAGGAATGC
>CAYFST010000041.1:6222-8119 GCA_964345995.1 uncultured Gammaproteobacteria bacterium | reverse complement strand
GGTTTGTTGCGCCGTTTCTCTCCCCAGATAGTTTTAGCTTTCGCGGTATTGACCTGGAGTACTGCTACGGCCGCTACCGGAGTGGTTCGGCTTTTATTTGCCATGATCGCTTTGCGGGCCATAATAGGAGTGGGGCAGGCTATCTTTTCATCAATCAGTCCCGCATTAATCGATTCCTTAGCAGACAAAGCTTGGAAGGCTCAGGCCATGAGCATATTTTACGCGGCCGTACCCATAGGAGTAGCTATCGGTTTTATCTTTGGCGGTTTTTTAGATATGGTAGTCGGCTGGCAGATGGCTTTCGTTTCAGCCGGTATTTTGGGCATACCAATAGCCTTATTCATGCACAGACTGCAACAAATAAAACTTCCACAAAATAAAAATATCAACCAAGTGAAAAATCAACTGATTATTTTGGCCCGCCATCCCAGGTATGTATTGACCGTGGCCGGCAACATATTTTTGGAATTTACCATTGCCGGATTCGCGTTTTGGGCTCCTATCTATTTATCGCGCCAGCTCAACTACCCATCTGCCGAAGGCAGTATTCTATTTGGCATCATCTTTATAACCACCGGCCTTATCGGAACTTTTCTTGGTGGTTGGTTGGTTAGCAAGTATCTTGCCAAGCAAGATAGAATATCATTGTTAAAACTTTTATTTGTTTTACTGGTGCCCGCCTCCATGGCCGGCTTTGTGGGTATAGCCGCGGGCACGGCGCTGGGTTTTTTTATTTCCATGGCCATGGTCCAGCTCCTATTATTCGCCTGCTATACTCCTTTTGCGCTAGTCTTTTTCCAGAGCATACCCCATGGACTCAAAGAAAAAGCCAGCAGTACCAATATGTTTCTGAGCCGTCTACTTGGCGATATGCTGGGTATTTGGCTTGTAGGTACTCTTTCAGGGGCTCTGGGTAGTCTCGCTTTAGCTATTTATATCCTTCCTTTCATGCTTCTCGTCTCAGCAATCTTTTGGTGGTTTTCCTATAAAATACCGGATTTTTCTGCCGGCATCGTTTAACTGCATCTTATTAACAGTCCGCGAAGCCCAAAGAATGGTCTAAAACCAATGACCGACAAAATATTCCCAGCATTGCTGGATTCAATCATCTTCGCCAAGAACTGATCATAATGTCGCAATATTTGTGCCACAAAAACAAATCCGTGTGCGTTACCCGCGTTGATGGCAAGCAAGATTATTGCACAATCAAAATCAACACTTCCTCTTTGGTATTTACCAACACGCTAATCAGCCCGGTGTCAATTTCAAATGGGGATTTGAGTTTATAAAAAAGCCGAGGCCAAGTACGACCCCGGTTCAGAAAACCGACACCCCTGCAATCAGCGATAGCTCTATTCGCTGTTTAGGCAGGTTGATTTTGTGGGCTTGTTCGTTTTACGAGCCTGCGCGCCTTTTTTTGCCACTTCCACCATTTCATCCGGTGGATTAAGGTTTTCCAAGTTTTTAATACCCAAATCCTTAGCCGCGCGCTCCAACTCTTTATTTGCGGCTTCCCAATCTTGTATATCGCCAATTCGTATCGTTACCGCTTTTTCATACAAAGTGCTGGACGGCCTTACTGTGTGAATAGGCCTATTATCGGCAAAAGTTCGAAATACTTCCGCGCTTTTTTTGTTGCCCACGATGAAAAAGTACATTAGCTCAGGCATTCATCTTCCTCCTTGCTGAGAGAGCCGCAAGTTTAACACATTGGCAATTTTCTGCAAGGGTAATATCCGCCTCGCCGTCTCTTTACAAAAATAACTTTGTTTTTTATACTACGTTCACAAAATATCCATAAAGATCGAGTAAGATTTATGCGCGTATAGCTCAGCTGGTTAGAGTGTCACATTGACATTGTGAAGGTCCCTGGTTCGAGTCCAGGTACGCGCACCAC
>CAYFST010000041.1:0-6122 GCA_964345995.1 uncultured Gammaproteobacteria bacterium | reverse complement strand
TTGACATTGTGAAGGTCCCTGGTTCGAGTCCAGGTACGCGCACCACGTAAAAAGCCACTTAAATAATAGGTGGCTTTTTAAATTGCTATTTACCATTTTCTAAGTGCTAATTATATAGGGTTGACTTTTCACCGATTTTCCCGCATAATAGTCGCGGTCATCATACTAATCGCACATTAAAGGGGGTAATAATGAACTGTCACTTGCAAAGTTCAAAGCGCGGATTTGGTCTACCTATCTCACCCGAGATTGATATATTTGATCTTTTTGCCGAACTTAAAGAAATGCAGGAACGCGCCTGTAATAAGTCCGACGAGGCTCAAAACAAGCTTTCCGGCATCATAAGTTTTGATAATGCTACGGATGATTTGGGAGACGATATCCTCTTTGAGGATGAGTTGAGTCATACGAGCGAAAAAGAGTGATGAAAACCAAACTGCAACGTCTCAAGCGCAGTTGGCAAAAAAGCTCTTGGTCGCTCGCCACAAACATGGCTTATCTCGGTGCCTGCGTCGCGTCTTGCTAATCCGCGATAAAGCCAAAGAAGAGCTGTTTTGCCTTAGCATCAAATCACGGAAAAGCTAATGACAAACAACAGAACCCAAAAACAAAAGGAGCCGGTCTTGTACATCGAAGCTATTTGCCCGTACTGCAATCTTGCGTTCAAACCCGAAAATATACTGGACACGCATCAAAGCTCTTCCTGCAACTGCGGCGCCATGTTTTGCCTTTGCGTGGAAGATGATGAAATGGAAACTCGCGAGGAAATCCTGAATGAATATCCTGTAGCGAGAATCCACGCTCTGCCCAATTTCGACGCTTTGTCCGATTCCCCCAATGACCCGCCCGACACGCGCGTCACGGCGCTTTTCTGGAAAGTCTAGCGCGCCGACTCAATCCACTCGGTTAACCTAAAACCGAGTTTTTTGTTTGTTAATTTTACCGACCGCAAGGTATAATAATTTTATATGGAAGAATCATTTGAACAAAATCCGTTTGCAAAACAAGAAGCCCAAAAAATCGCGCCCGGTGAGCCGCAATTCGATAATCCGGAAAATGAGTATCTAAAAAATTTGGATTCTCCTGAAAAACAAGAAGCTGCCGAAAAAATTCTCGCAGGTTTTGAAGCTTTTAGTCGGTTATACGGCAAGCCGGGCGTCGAACGTCTAACGGAGTCATTAAATAAGAACGGAACCATCAAATTGGAAGATATCAAAAAAACAATGGAAACAATTCCCACCCGGGAGGAGTTTAGAGAATTGCTGTTTGATAAATTAGAGAGCTTGGGAGTTCTGGAAAAGCAAGATGGCCAAATAATCATCGATACTCAAAAGCTAAAAAAGTTAGGTAGAAAAAAAATAATTACCGGTAAATTGCACCCCAAATCCCCGGCTTTTGAATATTTCAAATCCGGCAAAGCATATGCTTTTCATACCGCGTTTAAAGATGTCCCGGTTATCTCAAAACAAGATTGGCAAAATGGCGAGAGAGAGTCAAAATCACTTTTCTATTCTCCCCGCAATATCGATGAGGCACTTGATATAGAAACAATTAAACAAGATGACTCATATGTAAAATTTTGGGAAATAGGCTTGGTCGGGGTTGGTAGTCACCAAGAATTACCTTCATACCCGTCAGAAGAAAAGGACATGAATGCTTATGAAGTCAGGATTGCTTATTTGGTTTATCATCCTGATTACGGAGATGGGTACAGGGATGAAAATGGTAAATTAATTGTCAAATATCCAAAGGCTGGTGAATATAAGCCGATCACAGCAATTTGGTTTCTAGAAATTGGTTTTACACCATCATATTATCAAGGTAACAAACACATAGACCTATGGCACTCGCCTAAAAAATATATTGAGGCAATGACCCCGGCTTTATTTGAACAAAGCGTTTTATCTCCGTCTGATTTCCGCGAGCTATCCACCGGCGAGAATGTGCAAAGTCCCAGAAGAGTAGAGCGTTATTCTATTTCTTCTTCCGGTCAAATAATGATCAATGGGGTTTTGCATTATCTTGGAAAAGATTTATACAAAAAACCTATCAAAATTCATCAAATTGATGAAAATCGCGGTTGCATTACTGAAGTATCTGAAAACGGAGAAGAAAAACTGGTTTATGTCTTCAATTTATACAATCAAGAGGATGATCTAAAACAGATCAAACACAATAAAAAAAGCACTGTATTATATGCCGGAGTAAATAAAACACAAAGAATGGATTTAGAGAAAACGCGAAAAAAGCAGCCACAAGAAAGCGTAGAAGAATACAAGCTAAGACTCGAGCAATTGGAAAACTTTGAAATTCTTCTGCACCTTGCCAAAAAATTTGAAAAACAAGCTGGGGTGAATCTTTGGCAATTATCCATGGACGAACAGTTCCGATTGGCCAAGATATACCAAAAGCTACCAATGAAAGAGAAAGATAAACTGCCCGAGTTTGGCGCTTCAATTGGGATTAAAGGTGTAAGAGCATTTCTTAGCCTCGAAAAATCCGGTGAAAGCGGTTCATCGATTTTTGAACTCTCGGATGATTTGGGCCCCGTACTCGCTAAAGAACTTTTTAACAAATACGGTGAAGTTTTGGATTTTGCCAAAAAGAATGAAGATGAAATCGCCGAACTTTTCTTTAATAATGACCAAAAACTCACTAAAAGCCAGAAAGATCAAATCAGCAAACAGCTTACTGCTAAAGCGGCAAATATTCTCAAAACCATGAGCGATGAACTGCATCAGTCTGACATTGCGGGAGAAACAATTAAACTTGAAACCGTTTTACGTCAGTTGGAAAATGCCAAAGCAGACGCTCTATTCTTCGCTTCTGTTTTTAAAACGGTTAGCAGAAACAAGAATATCGACTTTGAAGATGTTCGTGGGCTTGAGCTCGAACGGTATTATCCGTCCGAGATTCCGCAAACAGACAAGCAAAGCATGCGGCAAATATCAGAAGCGAATTGGGGCGGTAATAGAGAACTGGCTGAATTTGTAAGTAAGGGTTTTGAACAAAAATTAAATCAAAAAGATAATCAAACACAGTTTCATGTTTTAAAGAAAGATAACGAAGTGCTTGGATTTATCCGTTTTGATGCAAGGGATGATATTGAACTGAACGCGCTTTATGCCGGTTCTTTCAATATCAGCCCTGCTATGCGCGGTTCAGCCATAGGTGAGTCCATGATGCGCAACATTGTTAACGAACAAGCCAAAGAGCATCCCATCTACGCGGATTTCTTTCCCGAAGTACTTGCCGGAACAGCATATATCGAAAAGTTCGGTTTCGTAATCACCGGAGTACAAGATACGATAGTCAAAGACACAAAAGGAAAAAATGTAAAAAGACAACGTCTGCTTATACGTCGCCGTGATGATGATAATGAGAAACTCATAAGCAAACAATCAAGTCTGACTCTGGATGTCATTAAACAGCGCTATGAAGCGGACTTTTCCAATTATCAAAAATACAATTTTGCCACCAAAAAAGGAGTTCAAGCATATTTACGCGATATAAATACTAAAACTTCTGCGGGAATGCTGGCGACCCGATATATAGCTGATCCGCAAAATCCCAATATTCGTTATGTCGTCTTTGAAGAAGATCCCGCGTCAGCTGAAAAGAAGGCCGCTTGACCCCATAAATAATTAAAATGCCCTTTGTGCATGGCATAAATATTGGCATCTCTGATGACAACCGATATTTGCTTTTCTTCTGTTAGAGTCAAATAAATCACTGTGTCATCAAAGAGTTGCATGGAGCTGGCAAAACCCTTGGGAAAATTCTTTAAATAAGCAACCTCTGTCAAAGGAGATGCTTGCTTGATAAAGAAGTTTCTGGCCTCAACAGTATCCTCAACAATTAACTTTTTGTTAATACCCTTACTTAAGCGCTTTTTTAAATATCCCTTATTTATCTTTGTCATCTCCTTAGATATGGAAGCAAGATCCACATAAGTGCAAATTTCGGTTTTTGACTCTAAAGTAAGGTCCAAAGCCTTTTCCAAACCTTCCAGTCCTTCAAATACCTGAATAACCGGTTTCCCTGTACTTAACCTATAATCCGAGCTCAAAAGCGGCAAAATATTGCTAAATGAGGCACTTAACTGCTCAACCTGTTTCTTTCGCTTATTTAACAGATTTTCTAGAGTAGATGGCGGAGCCGCTTCAAAAACTGCAATTTTACCCTCTTTTTCAGTTACCAAATGCTGTGTTTTCAATGTCTGTATGGCATTATAAACATTGCCACGCCCAATTCCGCTATATTGAGCGATTTTTGAGCCGGTCATCGGGCCTTGGTTTAATAGAGCTTCATATATATGTGCTTCTGTTTCATTTAAACCTAAGTCCAAAAGCAAGGGGAAGCGCAGATGAGGATTGTTCATATGTCAATAGTATACATCAAAAATAGCATACTGTCAAAAATAAAATGACATTATTTATATATTAAATTACCTATAATAAGCTAAATAATTGTTATATTGACTATCACCCCTTGACAAATATACCAAAATATGCTATACTATGTTTAACAAGCTAAAGAAACCAAAAACACCGGAAGACTAGAAAACGAACCCTACAACTAAAAACATCTAACTCGGCCGTGAAGGAGAGAGCTCGGCTAAGTAAACCAACATAGACTAAGTACTATGACTAAGTACTAAGACTATATCGAACGGTAGGAATTGCAGCTCTCTCCACGAGAACTCCAGTTCCTACCGTTTTTTCGTCACCTAAGGTGACAAACCCTCGTACTTCCACGAACCTTACACTTCTATTAGCTATCAGCTAACAGCTGGTAATCGGAAGCTTGCAGGAGAGAGCTCAAACCTCTGAAGCTTTACCTAACGGTAACCTTCGGACCTTTGAGAAAACGTACTTTCTAGCACGGACAACATTACTATCGCAGAGCGGTCGCCTATAAACCGCACATCCGTAAACTAGATATCGCACATTCATCTACCTGCAAACTTTCCGTTTGGATCTTGTGCCAAAGCATGTGAGAGAGCATGAAGCGGTCCCGATCAAAACATATCGAACCTTAACCTTATTCGTACCTTACTAACTTTCAAATCTCGCGATACCAACGGTTGTGAAAATCTTCGCCCCTAAAAAGGTGAGAGAGGAAAAATTTCACGAACGCTGGTCGCATCTCTGAGTTAGTCTGACCCTTTTGGGAAAGACCGGTGATGTACGGCATACCTATCTCGCCAACAATGCTTGTCTCGGCGAGGCGGCAAACAAGTAGCGTCACCCTCTAAACCTTTCAGAGAGGTTTAGTAGTAACGAGTGCATCCCCGCGTCATTCGCAAGAATGGTGCGAGGGACAGTCGTTATTACAAGCAGTCCGTAGAAGCATCCTAAAGGCCTGTAAGCAATGAAGTAACTTTGACAATTAAACGACCAAAACAACCCATAACTTGATTTGCAGGATTAGAGGATTGATCATGATTGATGATAAACAGTTAATATGGTTAATCAAAAAATCAAGTAAATCAAGCCATCACCCGTAGGGCTCCGCCCGATGGGTTCAGACAATGGGCGGTTTTGGTTGTCCCTTCTCCTCTTCTCGGCACAGTGCCGATGACTTGAGAGGAGGGCAAAATTGGAGGCGACATGCGTTGTCGCCACGAAGGTTGTTCCTGCCTCGTCGCCGACGAGGCAGGTTACTGCCGTCGCCACGGCGGGCCCGCAAGGGCTCGTCGGGAGCGGCGGCAAAACGCTTCCCCCGCTCGCAAGAGCGGGGGAAGCTACCGACCGGACGGCACCCGTGGTGCCTGTCCGGTCGGTCAGGGTCTGAGCCGCTGCGCCCGCAAGGACGCGGCGGCTCGCGAGGCCACCCAGGGGAAACCCGAGGCGGCCTAGGCCCTGCACGCGGTTTCTGTGTTCCGCGTCACCAAAGAATGCTCCTTAGTGGCTGTAATGGCCGAAGCCTGGAGGTCAAGGCAAATCAAAGGCGAGCGCACTCGCCAAGCTAAACTGTTGAACCTGCACAGTCCAACAGTTTAGCTTCTCAAACTCTTACATCACCCAGCGTGGTGTGAGGAAAGAGAACTGCCATCGCTCGACAGAAAAAGAGCGGGAAGCCCGGCCGGACCTCTGGTCGTCGGGGATGAGTGTGGGTTC
>CAYFST010000040.1:0-8395 GCA_964345995.1 uncultured Gammaproteobacteria bacterium | reverse complement strand
TCCCGCTCACGCCTCCATAGACGCGGATTACCGCGTCTTTTGTATACCTGATAACTACCGGAATCGAACACAGGGTTGGAAAGGGAAGGATAAGAAAGCACTACAAACCCACTATACAGCCACAATCTATTGACAGATATTCGTCTGTCTAGCACAATTTTCTCGGAGAATTCCAATGCGCGAACGTTCACACTCTCAAGAACAAATCAAAGCCGTTATCAATCGTATCTCTTCTTATCCTCCTGATGATCTTGCCACTTCAAGTAACGAACCCATCTTACCTGAAGAAAAAACGGATTATCGAAACTATATACACTATATTCTGATTGTCGCGTTATTATTATTACTGTTAGTAACCGGTATCATCTTTGCCATAATAATCCGCTTACAGTAACTTCGATCAACGATCTACTTAAATTTTGTACGTAGCTCACCGCGTCTCATGACGCGGTTAACCCGCGAACCACCATGGTTCACCAGGTCCCTCTCCTAAAAGCAAAGGAGAAACAAGATGGAACACGTAGTTAAGCTTATCCAAATCCATCGCCGAGGGCCTATGACTCCCGAAGAAAAAAATCTTCAAATGGAGTCTTATGTCTATGCGGGTATCGCTCTTATCATATTCTTACTTGGCTGTGCGTACATGGCCAAGAACCTCAACCTCATCTAAGGAGGACCGTGGAGCAACGGCCGATTTGAAACCCGGACAAAAAAATACCCTCTTTTTCGCTATTGAGTTATTAATTCTGATTATAAGCCTTGGTGTCCTTTTCTCAGTAGTAACTTATCAAGCGCTCTTCTCAAAAACCAACTCCCGCCTTTCAAATGGGAGTTTTTTTATTATGATTTACAGGATTTACATGATCGTGTTTAAAGTTACTTAAATAACAATCCTGTTAATCGGTTTGTAATCCTAAAAATCATGGTAAAAAAAATCCCGGTCTAAACCGAGATCCTTTCATCGCATTAAATGCGATTACATTCTTTTATTGTTTAATTATTTCATTATATTACGAGTCGAGTACCTCAACGGTTAAACTGCGCTTACCCCATTGCTTGGCAGCCTGAATCTGGTCAGCGCCACCAAAATACAAATCAATGCGGTGGGCAAAACGCGGATGCAAACGATCGCGGACCGTGCACACGCCAAAACCCGGAACATGAATTTTGGTGCCAAATGGTAAGTGGGAAGCACAACTCATTTCACCCTGTTGACGCAACTGACAAATGTTGGATCCGTCAGCCGCGATACAAGGCGTGGAGTCTGTTTGCCACGGAACGCTATTATAAGCGGTTACAGTCGCGCTACGCTCATATTTAACCGCGTAAGACTGATACACGGGCTCCGGTTCCGGTGCGACAATCGTACCCTTGGGTACTACAAAACCATTGCTCTTAGCCGCGTCATAAACGGTACGTGTGGCCGTTTTAAAAGTAGGCACAAGCGGAAGCAAAGTCATCGCTTTACCGGTCTGCACCTTTACGGAAGTTACTGTCACAATAGCGATAAGTAATACAATTATATTTTTACGTACAGGTTTTAACTTAGATCGTTTACCATGTGTCATAAACAGGGTCTCAGAAAAACACGTTTCATATTCCCAATCTTCAAACTCAGCTAGTTTAACTGATTTTTCGATTGTTAGATCAGATAATTAACTCAAATTAGCTAAATTTATCTAAACTGTGGAATACTCATTTAATGCTTTTCATTGTTCGAGACTGAAAACCATACCATAAAACAACCAATTTGTCAAGGGTAAAACCCCAATTTTTACCTAAATTTAGCAAAATTTATTTTCAAGTCTTCACTTATCAACCCACAAAAATCATGATAAGATGATGAATATCTTACCGAACACGAAACCTCTCTTCAAGATCATGTCAACCACGTACAAATAACAGATTTTAATATATTAATATTAGGATTTGACCCAACACCTTCATTGGTAATTGGTCATTCGTAATTCGTAATTATAACGTAATCGCGGTTAACGCGACGAGGTGTATATGCCTATCCCCGAACTCAAAAAATCTTTTTCTCAACTTACCGGCCGGAAGCCCAAAAGTAATCGCAACTGGAAAAATACAATAAAATCTCTTGCCGTAATTTTTGTGGTTGCTTTATTGGCCATCTCTTTAGTCGCAGCTCTTACTCTAACCATTATCATGGCTTGGATCTCACGAGATTTACCCGAACCCGGCACTTTATTAACCAGAGAAGTCGCTCAATCCACTAAAATCTACGATCGCGACGGAGATACGCTTTTATATGAAGTTCACGGAGATGAAAACCGTACCTTGGTAAAACTATCCGAAATTCCTGATTATATACCTCAAGCTACAATCGCCATTGAAGATAAAAACTTTTACGAACATCACGGTGTTTATTGGAAAGGGTTGGTACGTGCGTTCACCGTGGGCTTCTTGCAAAATAAACGCGTTGAAGGCACATCCACACTCACACAACAGCTGGTAAAAAACGCGATTCTAACCAACGAACGCACGGTTACCCGTAAAATCAAAGAATTATTACTCTCCATCCAAATCGAGCGCAGATTTGAAAAAGATCAAATTCTCGAATTATATCTTAACGAAATACCCTACGGTTACACCTTGTACGGCATTGAAGCCGCGGCCGAAGGTTATTTTGGTAAATCGGCCAAAGAATTAACTTTGGACGAAGCGGCTTTATTGGCCGCAATGCCACAAGCACCGGACACCTACAACCCCTACGGCACCGGTTCCAGAGGCGACAACCGCGATCTGCTGATAGGGCGCCAAGAATACATTTTAAATAGCATGGCCGAACAAAATTACATTACTCCAAAAGAAGCTGATGATGCCATAGCTATCGATACGTTATCCAAACTACAAGCCCGACAAATCAGTGACATAAAAGCACCGCATTTTGTTATGTTTGTACGCGATCGCTTAATTCAAGATTATGGCCAAAAAGAAGTTGAACAGGGCGGCCTCCGCGTTATCACAACACTTGATTGGGACAAACAGCAAATCGCCGAGGAAGAAGTTAAAACCGGCGTCGAGAAAAACGGCGAACGTTATGGATATGAAAACTCAGCCATGCTTTCTCTTGATCCAAAAAACGGTCAAATTCTGGCCATGGTTGGATCAGCCGATTTTTTCA
The DNA here is from genome assembly GCA_964345995.1 of uncultured Gammaproteobacteria bacterium. Lineage (GTDB taxonomy): Bacteria > Patescibacteriota > Patescibacteriia > 2-12-FULL-60-25 > 2-12-FULL-60-25 > MWCR01. The sequence continues at coordinate 5,247 of CAYFST010000040.1, read as the reverse complement.
ATGAAGATATTGATGGCCAAGTAAATGTTACAATCCGTCCGCGCCAACCCGGCTCTTCATTTAAACCCATTGTTTATACAGCCGGATTTATTAAAGGTTATACTCCGGAAACCGTCCTTTGGGATGTCTTCACGGTCTTTCAAACCTCAATCGGACCCTACAAACCCAATAATTATAGTTTTAACTATCAAGGGCCACTCACTGTCCGCAAAGCTCTTCAACAGTCTCTCAATATCCCGGCCGTAAAAATGATGTATCTGGTCGGCACGCAACGAGTCATAGATTTTGCTGAACAACTTGGCTACACGACTTTTGCCGATCGTAGCCGCTTTGGAATGTCGCTGGTACTTGGCGGAGGCGAGGTTAAACTCATTGAACACGCCAATTCCTATGCGGCCATGGCCAACCAAGGGGTTCAATATCCTATTGCCGGCATACTTAAAGTCATCGGACCCGATAATGAAGTCTTGTATGAATGGGAAAATCCGGAAGGTAAACGCGTCATTCCCAAAGAAGCCGCCCTTTGGATCACTGATGTTTTATCCGATAATAGCGTCCGCACTTTTGGTCGCGATGTCTTAACGCTACCCGGACGCGATGCGGCCGCTAAAACCGGCACCACTAACAACAATAAAGATGCATGGACGATGGGCTACACGCCCAACCTTGTAGCCGGAGTTTGGGCCGGCAACAGTCGCGGCGAAGAAATGGAACGCGGCGCCGACGGTTCAGTAATCACCGCTCCTGTTTGGCACAATTACATGAAACGCGCCACAGCTGATATGGCCGCCGAATCATTCGCCACACCCCCACCGCTTAACACAAATAAATCTGTTTTAACCGGTAAATCCTTCAAAAAAACCTTACAAATCGACACCATTAGTGGCAAAATCGCCACCGAATATACTCCCATGGAATTCAAAGAAGAACGTGATTATTACGAAGGTCACAACATCTTATGGTATGTCAACAAAGACGATCCTCAAGGCCCTCCCCCCTCCAACCCTTCCAATGATCCGCAATTTTCAGCCTGGGAATCTGCCGTTCAGTCCTGGGTAGAAAAAGAAGAGTGGAACACTACCAGTACCGCGCCCACCGAACACGACGATGTACATACTCCGGAAAACCAACCATCGCTCACCATACTGTCTCCAAAAGATAATGCCAACGTCTATTCGCGCAACTTTAACATCAATATCTCTGCTCAAGCTCAACGCAAAATAGCACGCATAGAGGCCAAAATCCAAGACACTGTTATCGGCGAAACAACGGGCTCAGGTACCATTAACGCGCAAGTTCCCAATTCCATACCTCGCGGCTACCATGAAATTATCATCACCATAAGTGATGACGTGGGCAACAAAAACGAAAAACGCGTCATCATCAATTTAAATGCGGATTTATCACCCATCAACGTTTCCATTACCGCGCCCGCGGCCGGCACGCGCATCAGCGGTGTCAGTTTCCCAATTCCGGTATTCATCCAAATAAACGAAATCTCAGATGTTAAAAAAATCGACCTGATGTACGTGCAAAAAGGCCAAAATCGCCTAATCGCCTCCATCCTATCACCCGATTCTTACAACAACCAAATCAACTGGAATTCAATGCCTGAAATTGGCAAAGTCACCCTCTACCCTGTCGCCACCCGCACCGACGGTACCAAAATCCAAGGCGACAAAATCCAACTAACCATCGACCCGTAAGCACAACTCAAGAGCTGTCCCGCAAAACAAAAAAATCACCCCAAGTATTCAAAGGGTGATTTTTTTACCAAAAAGACGCGTCATCGACACGTCTCCTAAGCCTTCATCCTTATTCCTTTCACCTTCATCATTCAACCTTAATCCTTTTTCTTTCATTCTTAATCAATAATTTGTAACTATTATTGTCGTATCGGCATCACCAAATATCTATATTCCACGTCACCGTCTTTCTCGGGTAACAACAACATGGGTTGCATGGCCCCGATAATCGCAAGTTTAACTTTTTCCGTGTCAAAAGCATTCAATCCATCCGCCAGATACTTAAAATTCAACACAACTGAGTTAGCCTCACCTGTCACTTCACACTTTATTTGCGATTTTGTCTTTCCGGTACCCTCATCAGACGACTCTACCGTACAAATTCCGGTACCCGGTTCCACGCTCAAATGCACATCATTAATCTCTTTTTTTGAAAACAAGCTGGCTGTCTTTACAGATTTTTGCAATTCAGATCTGTTTACAATCGCATAAGTCTTAAACTCTGCCGGAATAATATTTTGATAATCGGGAAAAGTCGCCTCAATCAATCGAGTAGTCAACTCCACCGCACCATAACTAACTACCAACTGATTATCCGACACACTCCACCCCACCTCCTCTGGCGGCTCAATATCATCTTTATAAGATGAAATGATTCGCTGAATTTCACTCATTGCCCTGGCCGGAACTAAAATCGTAGTTTGCTTATTATTATCTCCGCTATCTATCAAATGCTCAGCCAATCGATAAGAATCTGTTGCCACCAAGGCAACACTGCCCTCAGAGTCTTGATTGTTAAAAAAACAAGCCACACCCGCCAATTCTGGCCTTGATTCCGATAAAGATACGGAAAAAACCACACGACTGATCGCGGTCTTCACATCAGCGGCTTTTAAGGTAAACGTATGGTTCTTTTGTAATTTGGGTAATAACGGAAATTCACTGGCCGGCATACCACGCATCACGGTTTCTTGATCAGCTGAACAAACCTCCAAACCCTCGTCTTTTAACTCAAACTCCACCTTACCGCTAGGCAACAAATTTACAAAATCAGCAAATACCTTGGCGGGCACGCTATACTCACCCTCCTCATCAACTTTTCCACGAATTAAACAACTAACCGAAATCTCTAAGTTGGTTGTGTGTAGTTGAATGCCCGTTTTTTCAGCCTTGATCAAAACATTGCCCAAAACGGGCAAATTAATATTCTTACCCGTAATATGGCCAACCATGGATAAACCTTGTAATAAATTTTCTTGAGTGCATGAGAACTTCATAATCAAATTATTAATTAGTTATAAGCGATTGGTGATTTATCATGTTTAACTAAAATTATTGATAATCGCTTCTTTCTAATTACTCATTTCAGAGCTTTGTTATTATAGTTTAATAAATATATATTAATAGTAATAATAGTAATAAGCTTGTGGATGGTGTTGAACAACTCTATTTCTTTGCTAATTTAATTACTCTGTCTCTCCACAAGCCCTGTGCAGACTCTAGGGATGCTTTCTGTACAACACTGTAAGGTATGGGGATGGTATTTTTACAAAACAAACTATCCACCATTGTACCCACAGTGTTATACCTTACTTATCCAGAACTTTCACCCATGTAAATTTTTTCCCTCATTAAGCTGACATCTCTTTTTAGCTGATCATCTTTATTCAACAATTTATCAATTTTAGAACACGCGTGCATAGCTGTGGTGTGGTCGCGTCCGCCAATATGCTTCCCAATTGCCGGAAACGAACACTTCGCCTCTTGCCTCAATAAAAACATAGCCACCTGTCTGGGAAAAGCAAACCGTTGCTCGCGGCTCTTACCCATCAGCTCATCCATTGTAATATCATAATAACCGGTCACAATCTCCAGCAAACGTCGTGGCGTAATAGTTCGTTTGGGCACCGTTGGCACAAAACTCTGTAACAAGCTCTGTACCGAAGCCATGGTGGGTTCAATATTCTTAAATTGATGATAGGCGATCACTTTATTTAAAGCGCCTTCCAACTCTCTCACATTCAATTGCACGGTTCCGGCAATATAGCGCAAAACCTCAGTCGTCAAATGATAACTTTTTTCATTGCATTTTCTATCCAAGATTGCCACGCGCGTTTCAAAATCCGGGCTCGAAACATCGGCCGTCATACCCCACTCAACTCTCGATAGCAACCTGGACTCCAATCCTTGAATATCTTTTGCTTGTCTGTCAGACGCGATCACAATCTGCTTATTTAATTGGTGCAAAGAGTTAAAAGTATGAAAAAACTCCTCCTGCGTGCCCTCTTTACCCGCAATAAATTGGATATCATCAATCAACAAAACATCTAAGTTCCTGTATAGATCCTTAAACTCTTTCGCACGCCCGCCCCGCACCGACTGGATAAAATCATTGGTAAACCTTTCGCAAGTAACATAGTGCACCTTGGCATTCGGATTATTTCCTGAAATATGGTGCCCGATCGCTTGCAATAAGTGCGTCTTGCCAAGTCCGGCTCCGCCAAATATAAACAAAGGATTATAAGTCACGCCCGGTCCTGCGGCCACGGCCTGCGCCGAAGCATGTGCCATTTCATTGGTTTTACCTACCACAAAATTATCAAACTTATATCTTGGATTTAAACCCATGCCATTGCCACACCCGGAACCCTCTTCCTGGACCGGTATCTGGTCCATAACCGGTTCACGCGCAGTCTCTACAGCATAACTGCTTTCCATCTCATTCTGACCTTGTAAACCCGGAACTATGGTTGTATTTCTCACTTCCACCCTATAAGTCACTTCGCGAATTGTGTTATTTGTTGCGTTTCTTAGAGCTCGAATAATGGCATCGTGGTATTTTTTTTCAAGCCAAGCTTTGGTAAAAGTGTTGGGCACCGCGATAATTACTTTATTTTCTTCCATCTGCGAGATAAAGGTATTTTTAAACCAGGTTGTAAAGTTGGCCTTGGAAAGAGTTAGTTCCAACTCTCCAAGTGTGGCCTGCCAAATTTCATTGGGATTCATAAGCGCGAAAGATCATAAAAAGGGTAAGATTATCTAAATATCAACAGCCCATCACAGCTCTGTCAAACTTGTGGATATTCCGTTGATAATTAGGCAGTATACCTTATACCAACCTTGTTGGAAATAACCAATTTTTCGATTCCAATAACCAATAAGTACCCATAATTTTACAAATATTAACAAATTCACTTGACCGCAGTGGGCGGTCAAAAAGAAAATGGTATGGCACCCATCCCGACGCTATTCAAGATTTGCTATTTCGTCCGTACGCCTACCGAAAAAGACAAGTTCGCTCTAATCAGTTGTAAGTTGTTGGTTGTAAGTCGGCAAAGATCGCGGTTCCTTATCCTGACTTATCCAGTTATCCGTAAAATCCTGTGAACAAAGTCGCGTATACTGTGCATAGATTTGAATATCTTGTGAATACCTATTCACCAAATATCACCAAATATAAACAAATGCTCACAAATATTACCAAACGCCATTGCTACGACTA
>CAYFST010000039.1:0-8739 GCA_964345995.1 uncultured Gammaproteobacteria bacterium | reverse complement strand
CCTTCTCCGGGTATTGGGCCCATGCCCTGTGGTAGCAATCAATGCAGGCCGGACGGTTATTTGTATTTTACAGCTTGTTTAACCGAAACGGATTGCAACCAATTGAAAGGGACTACGGATGGTGGTAATAAAGCGGGATGTACGGATCAAGGGGGTCGAGAGTTGTTTTGCTGTAGAGTTCATAAGAATAGGTGCAATAGACAGGCTACGGATCCCAATAAGTTGTTTTTATGTACCAATGAAAGCCAATGCACGGGATCGGGCGGAAAGGTACACTGCAATGGATGTGGTTGTGATGGTGATTTTTCGACTTGTTGCGAGTTTCCGGATTCTCCCAAGGGGCCGATGAAAATTATCGGCGAACCTTTGCTTAAGGGTACGAGCGAGGACCCGACAGGCACGGGCGGAGGTTTGTCTTCTGGTGGTGGTTCTTATAAAAAAGCCAAAAGATCTTATGAGCATGTGGATAATTTTTGCTATACGGCCGGCGAATGCGGGGAAGCGGGCGGTAGTTTTGAACCGGGTTTTGGGTGCCCGTTTAAAGGCGATCAAAAGCAAGGTTATTGTTTGGCGCCGGACGTGGAGTACGAGATGCAGAAGCCTCTTTTTGGCGTAACTAAAATTTCAGGTTTGCGAAATTTGATTAAAATTCTGTTCAACGGCTCGATTGGAGTTTTAATAATTACCTCGGCCGTATTTTTTATTTGGGGAGCGTTTAAATATTTGGTGAGCGCGGTTGCCACAAGTATTAAAAAGAGCAAAGAAATTATGGTTGATTCTTTGGTCGGTTTGGCATTGGGTTTGGGTGCTTTTGCGATATTATCAAATATTAATCCCAATTTGTTAAATTTAACCAAACAGAAAGTGTATATGATAAATAGGGTATCTTTTTATGATGTTGTTTATTGTAAAGATTTGATCAATCAAGATGCCAAGCTCATGTACGCGGGTACACCGAAAGCGCCTTTGTCTTATACCGCGCAATTGGAAAAGGATGGTTTTAATAAATCCATTGATGATGCCGAATGTGGCAAAGAGTATTTTATAGAAGGCGCGGATACAATGGCGGTTTGCATGGGTACAGGTTGCGAGGGCGGTGATGAAGCTATGTGTATCAATTGTACAACGGGTTTGGGGAGCGGTTGCGAGTCAAATTCATCTATTGAGCATGCTTGCGCTGATTGTAAATTCGGCGGGAATGTGATAACCGCAAAAACTTTTAAACCGGAAGAGGTTTGGCTATATTTGTTTTGTGATAATAGACAGAATGGTAAATTGGACATGGCTAGCAAACAGTTGGGTAACTTGAATATAAATACCAGTGATATTACGGAAGCTTCGAATGCGGTGGCTGGCGGTTATGTAACCAATGTTTGTTTTAAGGAGGGTGATTTTGATCTAAGTGCGTCTCAAATACAAGATTATGCTGATAAATGTGACTCTCATAAAGGAGAAAAAATGGGAATGGTGATGCAAGTTTTAATTGATCACGAGCTTGCCGGTTCAGGTGAAGATGTTATGAAATCTTATGCGAAAAGATTTGAGCAAAATCCGTTTCAGCTTATAGGTGAAGCAGTGGGGTATATATCTTTAGCTTATACGCCGGCAGGATTGTTGGGAGTATTTCATGGAGCGGCAGGTGATAACTCGTACTTTTTTGTCAATAAAGAAATGTGCAATACAAATTTATGGGATACGGGGCTTTCGTTTAATCAAGCAACCTTCCAATCTTTTGCGCTACCCGAGACGGCTTCCTTTAATCAGATGTTTGAAAAATATGCAATTGAAGTTAATCCGGGTTACAATGCTTTCGTGACTAATATTTGGACAATAGAGGAGGCTAAAGAAATTGTACAAAAAGGCACCAAATCACCTTGCGGGTTTCAGGTGCAATGATGAATATTGATAAGTAACAAGAGTTGTTAGGTTGTTTTTGTTGACCGGATTATGAGTGCCACCGGCTACTTGTTAAGCTATGGTGAATTATCAGTCTCGTTTTATTGTGTCGCCGGTTAACGCTTGCCAGCTTTTTAAATATGTGGTAGCCTCACAAGCAACCTGTCCCCGTCTGTAGGGACGTAAGTTTTTCAAATCATGTCGGAGAAAAAAAATAATCAAAATAATATCAGCATCAAAGGCGCAAGGGTGCACAATTTGAAGAATATATCCATTAACCTGCCTAAAAATAAATTAATTATCACCACGGGATTATCCGGATCGGGGAAATCGTCATTAGCTTTTGATACGGTTCACGCCGAAGGGCAACGCAGGTACATGGAAAGCTTGTCGAGTTACGCTAGGCAGTTTTTGGAGTTGCAGGATAAACCGGATGTTGATGAGATTCAGGGTTTATCGCCAACGGTGGCTATTGATCAAAAATCATCTTCGCATAATCCGAGGTCAACCGTGGGTACGGTTACCGAGATTTATGATTTTTTAAGATTGCTATACGCGAGAGCCGGCAGAGTGCACTGCCCGGAATGCGGACAGCCGGTTAGCAAGCAGACAATGGAAGAGATTGGCGAAAAGATTTTGAACATGGCGCAAGAGGCTGATACTTTGGTTTTGGCACCCATGGTGCGCCAGCAAAAAGGCGAGCATAAGGTTGTGTTGCAGGGCGCGGAAAACGCGGGTTACAGGGAAGTGCGTTATGACGGGATGTTGGTTGACGTTAATGAGTTGCTACACACAAAATTGGATAAAACCAAGTCGCACGACATTGAAGTTTTGGTGAGCAGAATCAATCAAGGATCCGGAATAGTTTACGCGGCATTTGCTGAAACATTGAAAGTCGCGCTGGAATTGGGCAACGGTATGGTTGTGGCGGTGAATGAAAATACGGGTGATGAGGTTTTATTTTCGGATTCACTGTTTTGCGGGATTTGTAATATTTCTTTGCCATCGATTGAGCCGAGGCTGTTCAGTTTTAACTCGCCGCATGGTGCTTGCCAGGCTTGCACGGGTTTGGGTACGAAGCTGGTTTTGGATGTTGATTTGGTAATGCCCAATAAACGCCTAACAATAGCTCAGGGTGCCATCAAGCCTTGGACCAGGATAGCGGGTAATCAGACGGGTTACATGAAATTGTTGGAAGCCGTGGGCAAAGTTCACGAATTTTCAATACATCAAGAAGTGGGGCAAATATCATCCAAAGCAATGAAACTATTATTGGAAGGTACGGGTGATGAAATGTATGATGTAGACGGTAAAAAGTTAATGTTTGGCGGAATTTTAGCGATGCTTGAGGAAAAATATAAACAAACCGATTCGGATTATGTACAAAAAGAAATTGAGGGTTATATGCGAGTTTTGGTTTGCCCGGAATGCAATGGTAAGAGATTGAACAAAGTTGCGTTGGGTGTGACGGTGGCCAATAAAGGTATAGCGGATTTGGTTGAGCATTCTTTGGAGGATGCTTTGGTATTTATAGAGGAGTTGGGAGATTTTAAGCAAGATAAAAAGCCGTCCAGCAAGATATCGCGCGTTAAGGTGGATAAGAAAGTTGATCCGTTGGGACTAACGGAACATGAAAGATTGGTGGTGAATCAAGTTGTACCGGAGATAAGGCGTAGGCTGGTAAATTTGATAGATGTGGGGCTTGGTTACTTAACGCTGGACAGAAGCGCGATATCGTTATCGGGCGGTGAATCGCAAAGAGTGAGATTGGCTGCGCAATTAGGATCTGAATTATCGGGAGTGATTTATATTTTGGACGAGCCGTCCATAGGTTTGCATCAGCGTGATAATGAGAGGCTTATCGGCACCATGAAAAGATTGCGGGATTTGGGCAATACTGTAATTGTTGTTGAGCATGACGATACGGTTATGCGGTCCGCGGATTATGTTGTTGATGTTGGCCCCGGAGCGGGTGAATATGGTGGCGAAATTGTGGCTGCCGGCACTCTTACAGAGATTAAAAAAAATAAAGAATCTATTACAGCACAATATTTAACGGGGAAAAAGAAGATTGAGATACCCAAAAAACGTCGTAAAGGCAATAAAAAGCTTGTTACCGTTAGAGGCGCTTCAGAGTTTAATTTGAAAAATGTAGATTTTAAATTACCTTTGGGTAAATTTGTTTGTGTAACCGGTGTGTCCGGTTCGGGTAAATCAACTTTGGTATTGGATATTTTGGGCAGAGCTTTGTCACATAAATTGTATAATGCCAAAGAATTGCCCGGAGAGCATAAGAAGATTGAGGGTATTGAAAATTTGGATAAAGTTGTTTCGGTGGATCAGTCTCCGATTGGTCGCACACCAAGGTCGAATCCGGCTACATATACCGGAGTGTTTACCGGTATTCGCGATTTGTTTACCAATATTCCAGAGGCTAAAATGCGCGGTTATGACGCCGGTAAATTTAGTTTTAACGTGAAGGGCGGGGGTAGATGTGAAGCTTGCGGCGGTGACGGATATGTAAAAATCGAGATGCAATTTTTGTCGGACGTTTATGCTGAATGCCCGGAGTGTCATGGTAAGCGTTATAATATGGAGGCTTTGGAAATTACTTATCGCGGTAAGAATATAGCGGATGTGTTGGATATGACGGTCGAGGAGGCGCGTAGGTTTTTTTCGGATCAGCCACTTATATTTGATAAGCTGACGGTTTTGCACGAGGTGGGTTTGGGATATTTGCGTTTAGGTCAACCGGCAACAACGCTTTCCGGCGGAGAAGCGCAACGTGTGAAGCTTGCCACGGAATTATCGAGGCGCGGTACGGGCAAGACATTATATATTTTGGATGAGCCGACGACCGGATTGCATTTTGATGATATCAAGCGTTTGTTGCAGGTTTTAGACGCGCTCGTGGAAAAAGGCAATACGGTGTTGGTTATCGAACATAATATGGACGTTGCCAAATATGCGGACTGGATTATTGATATGGGACCGGATGGTGGTGCCAAAGGCGGGTTTGTGGTTGCCGAGGGTATGCCGGAGGAAGTCGCTAAAGATAAGAAGAGCCTTACAGGGAAGTATTTAAAAGATGTTCTTAAATAGACACCAGACACAAGATACTAGAAATTAGCTGGCAGTTGGTAATCAAAGACGACTGTGGAGATTTCTTGCCGGGCGTCTTTTTATCTCGCCTTGTCGCGATCTTGTGTTATAATGTTTGTGTATGAATATATTGAATTACAAATCACTTGCCCGCAATCTTAAGAGGGGTTTTGTTATATTGCTACCGGTTTTTGTTGCGGTGTCAGTTTATCCTGTACAAGCTATCGATTTTGACCCGACGATTATCGGTTTAAAGACAGACTCGGCAACAGTCAGGGCGGATGGGATAGATCAAGCCATTGTAACCGTGAGAGTGAGGAATATTAATCGCATAGCAGTACCCGGTGTAAAAGTTGAGTTGGTTTCGAGTCGTGGTGGCTTAGAAGAGATTACTCCGAAGGATAATCTTACTAATTCATTCGGCGAGGCAAGGTTTAACGTGAGGTCTTTAAAAAACGGAACCACGGAAATTTCGGCCGTGGTGGCCGAGGATTATCCTTCAACGCATAGCGTGGAAATTACCTTTGAAGATGGATTGGATTTGTCGTTACCGGCCGGTAGCTTGATTAAGATTCCCAGCGATAACGACCCGAATACTTATTCGGATACGGCGGTATATTATTACGCTTCAGACGGCAAACGCTATGTGTTTCCCAATGAAAAAGTATATTTTACTTGGTATCCGACTTTCGCGGATGTGCAGATTTTATCACTGGAAGATATGACTAAAATTCCCATTGGAGGAAATGTTACTTATCGCCCCGGCTCAAAATTAGTGAAATTTCAGACAGATAATAAGGTCTACGCTGTTTACCAGAATGGATTGTTAAGATGGGTGCCAACAGAAGAATTGGCGCAAGATCTGTATGGAGAAAATTGGATGAACGAGGTAGATGATATTAATGAATCATTTTATGTAAATTATAGCTTTGGTCAGCCGATTGAGCATAGATTGGATTTTTCGGTGGATACGATATACAATAAATTTTCCACCATAGAAAAAGATAAACAGATTTATTAAAATTTGAAAATTGAAATTTATAATCTAGCAGTTTAACTGTAATTAACCGCAAGTTTTTAGATTTAATATTTTAGAGTATAGAAAAGAGTATAGAAAAGACCGCATTACGCGGCTTTTTCTTTTTCCTTATCTTCTTCTTGTTTTGATTCTTCTGTCTGAGGTTCCTCGGTTTTTGGTTCTTCTACCGGAGCCTCAGGAATTTCTTCTTTAGTTTCTTCCTTAGTTTCTTCGGCCTTAGGATCATAAGCGGTAACTTTGGGAACGATTTCCTTTAAGCGTTTCTTGGTATTGCGGACAAAGCTTAATACTTTGCGGCGTACTTTACTTTGGCTTACGAGTTCGATTTTGGCTATCGACGGGAGTACGAGAGGGAATATTTTTTCGACTCCAACACCGTTACTGATTTTTCGTACGGTCATGGTTTTATGTGAGTCTTTGCCGTGAACACGGATAACCAAGCCCTCGAAGACCTGGATACGCTCTTTTTCTTCGCCCTTGGGGTTTTTTTCGCGAATTTTTTGGTGGACGCGAATAAGCATGCCGGTTTGTACATCTTGGGGCGCTATTTGCATTTGAATTTGTCTAGCCATATAAGTGCGCAAATGATACCTATTTACGCTTTTTATGTCAAGTTTTGCCTGAGTTGAGGCTATTTACAGTTTTCTTGGTTACGAATGCCGAATTTAATGATTAGGGCAGCGTCTTTAACGGCTTGCTTCAATTCGCCCTCGCGATTAACCACGATATTGTTGACCTTCTTTTTAGCTTCCTGTTCTTTTTTGTAAGCTTTGATGCGGTGTTTAGCGTCCTCACTGTCAAAAGCGCGTTTTTTGATGCGTTTAATTATGGAGCGCTTGGGGACGTCGATATAGATTATACAGCAATTAGGTATTTTATTGCGCAGTTTTTTAACTCCTTGTACGTCTACGATCATCAATACGGGTTGTTTACCTTGAAGCGCTTTTTTCAGATCCGTTTTGCGTGAACCGTAATAATGACCGTAAACTTTGGACCATTCAAGCATTTCTTTGTTTTCGATTGCTTTTTTAAATACATCTTCTGTTAGAAAATGATAATCTTTGTGGTTTTTTTCACCTTTGCGTTTGGGTCGCGTGGTGCAGGTAATTAATCTTTTTAAATTTAAAGATTTTTTTTTGAGCAGTTTTTCGGCTACCGATGTTTTTCCGGCCGCGCTTGGGCCGGTAATGATTATGAGTGGGGCGCTCATATAATAAGTTAAGAATTAACAATTAAAGATAATATTAAATGATAAGTAATAAATAAAGTTGGAAGTTTATCAATTCCGTCAAGCGGTTACTATTTTAGTTTATTGATTAAGTTATTAAAAGCGGGATCGGGAGGGATGTTAAAAGTTAATCTCTCATTTGTTTTCAGATCTAAAAATGAAAGTTCAATACTTTGCAACATAACGCGGTCTGTCGGAATGGGTTTGTATTGTTTTTGCGTATAAAGGTTATCGCCGATTACGGGGTTTTTGACTGCATTTAAGTGAGCCCGAATTTGGTGGGTGCGGCCCGATATGATTTCCAGTTCAACCAGTGACGCGCCTTTTAGTTCTGTAATGACTTTGTAATGCGTCCAAGCGGCTTTGCCTTGGGTTTCGTTTTCGGGTCTTGCGGCCATGCGGGCTTTGGTTTGAGAGCGAGCGATGCGGAATTTGATATCACCTTCTTTTTGGGGGAGTGTACCGTAAGTTAAAGCCAAGTATTTTTTGTGCGTATCGCGGTCTTTAAATTGTTGTTTTAAGTTATCAAAAGTGGCTTGATTTTTTGCGACCACCATGAGCCCGCTTACGTCTTTATCGATGCGGTGAATTATACCGGGACGTAAGGGATCTTCGCCGATTTTTTTAATTTTGGGATAATATTCGACCAAAAGATCAACCAGTGTACCGGAAGTGTAATTAGGGTCTGGGTGGACTACCAACCCAGCCGGTTTATCTATAACAATGAAATCGTCAGTTTCTTTTACGATCATTTTATTAATGTCATAAGTTACTTGAAGTGAATCGCTTATGGATTTTTTTGTTTTTAAGCTGGTTGCTTTGGCTTGGTCGCCGTTGTAAGTGACTTTGTCACCCGGTTTTAGAAAGGTGTGGACCGATGCCGGTTTATTATTAACCTTACCAGCTCTGTTTTTAAGCTTTTTGGCAATGGTACTTCTGGTAATTTCCGGGATTTGTTCGCTTAAAAATACGTCTAAGCGGATTTTTTCTTGATCTTCGGGAACCGTGAATTTATAAGTCATAATATTATATAGTAATAGCTTAGCTTAATTTAGTTAAAAGAAAAAGCCTCCCCGAGAAGGGAGCTTTCTAAAAGAGGTATAGACGGCTAACGCAGAATTTTGCGTTTCGCCAGATCCCTGAGCGGAACTGATAGTGGACCGCTTGAAACAGGGGGAGGAAAACTGGAATCGCTGATAGGAACAGGCAGTGCTTTGCGCGGAGTGAGGCCGACATTGTCCCTTACTCGCGCTTGTTCGATATCTTTTTGAGATATGTTTTTTGCTCCGGAAAAATCTTTGTCGATACGCGGCATCTTCTTTCTCCTTTGTTACGCGCCCCGAATATATTAGGAGTAAGCCGAAGTATAAAATACAGCATAAGTAATATTTTGGAGCATGTCAAGCATTTCCAAATAAGCCCACATTCTAAACTCATTGTGCCACCAGGATGCCAAAAAGCTGCAATCTGCATA
>CAYFST010000038.1:0-9467 GCA_964345995.1 uncultured Gammaproteobacteria bacterium | reverse complement strand
ATCAATTTGTAATGTGGCAAGACTATCTAAAACGGCCATTTTTGTCAACACTCTCAACAATTCTTCTCTCAACCCCTTTCCTATCCTGACACATAATCTGTCACTCGAAACTTTCTTAACCCCAAAAATTTTACGTAGAGAGTAGTATAGTGTGAAGCCCTGAGTTTATCAAAGGGAGTAATGGATTTCATTCTTTCATTATTTCCGCCTTCCCCTTCCTCCTTTTGTAAAGATATAAAAAAACCCGCTAATCCTAGCGGGGTTGAGTCATCAATGTGCGGACCCCTTTCCCTCATCCGAAAGAGCAATATCCGGGGTCTTGGGAGGATACGGCACAGTATGCTTACGTTCAGGCACGGCTCCCAGGCCGTCCATGGTTTGCTTGCGCAAATCCGCAGGATTGCCCGACATGGGCGGGCGCATGGTCGGTGTCACAGATATAACTTCCGCTTCAACCGATTTTTCCTCGCGCCGGCAGATCCTGTCAGCTACATGCATCACCATGAGCGGGCCCATAGTAGCCGTTAGTTCGGGCGGCAACTTGTGCCCTTGGTCGCTGACAAGCGGTATGTGCAAAAAGCGGTACAACGCTCCCAGCTCTTCATCCGAACCAATAACCACCTCTGCCTGCGACTTTCCTTCAGGCTGTCGGTATATGGCCACCATGCATTGTTGCAGATGGTACATAAGCCTTTGGGTAGGCATTACCATTAGCTCCGGCGCTTCCAGAGCCAGCCAGCCGTTATCACGATCGCGCAAAGCCACCTGCAATCTTTCTTTGTCGCTCCGTGCTTTTTCAACTTCAACCTGTACGCGCCCGAGCTCACGCTCCTTCTGCGTAAGCCTGACCTCGGCCATTACGACCTGATACTCATAGCTGGCAATCGCCTGCCTGCCATGATCATCTTCCATAGCCTTGCGCAACGAAGCATTGTGCGCCCGCAAGTCATCGCATTGCGCTCGCAAGGTCTCAACTTGCTCTTGCAAATCGCTTTGTGTCAACTTCCACGCTTTCAGCTCGCCCGTCTTCAAAGCCAACTGCCTGGCTTGATCCTCAGGTTCCATACCTACCAAAGCTTTGAGATCCAAACCCACAGCCTTGCTCAAACCTGTCACGAACTTGCTCCAGAGCTCTTTAAGCTCCGCATTTTCCGCGCGCGCACGCGCCAGCTCATCCAAAATTCCATTATTGGCTCCGGACAAGCTATCCTGCAACTTGCCCAGCATTAAATTGGCCTGCGTGGCCAATGCCATTCCGTCCGTACGACTGCCGGCGTCATGTATCAAAACGTTTACGAATGTCTGCGAATCGGTTACACCGGGGTCATTTTGCCTAAGCACCTCAACCGCGGCTCCGCGCTCATCGCTTTCTTTTTTCAAAATCGCCAAAACATCTTGCAAAGCATCGATCTTGGCCGCGAAGAATTCCGCTTTTCTGTCTTCACCTTGCGCCAAGCATTCTCTTCGGCGCTTATCAAGTTCGGCCATTCCGTCGGCCGCGAGCTTGATTGCATTTCGCAATTTATCCAAGTGTTCCAAGCGAACACCCAACTCGGCTTCCAGCAAATGCGTTAGCTGAATACCGAGCTTATCCAAAGTTCTTTGATTGACGCTCGCTTCCTCTGCCAGCGACCGTCGCAATTCTCTTTCCCATTGGAGCTCTTCTTCTCTTGCCGCCAGCTTTCGTCCCAGTTCATCGCGCTTGGCGACCATAACCGCCACTTGCTCTTGCGCGCTGTCAATCTCACTTTGGCGTTTTACCGCGTCCTTTTGATGCTGTTCGTGCAAGCCAACAATTTGCTGCGACAACTCCGTTTTGCCGTTCGTAGCTTCCTGCATCCTGCCACGGACTTCATCCAATTCCCGCAATACCGCTTCATGATCTTCTCTACTCGGTCCACCGACTCGCTCCTCGAGCTTCTCGGCAACCCTTGCCTCCATCTCATGTTCGCGAATATTAGCCAGGTCTTGCAATTTATTTTGCTTACGCCTGTATGACACGGCCGTAACCAACGTCAATCCGAAGGCTAACATAAACACAACCGCCGTAATGCTCCAGCCGCGCTTGGCCGTGGCAAGGCCGGCAAGCTTCGCGTCAGTCGCTTTGAGAGCGTTGACTTGCTTACTGTTCTCTTGCGATAAAACAGTCAGCTCGCTTTTAGCCTCTTGCAGTTTTTGCTTTAACGGCGAAACCGTAAGCGGAGCAATGACAATACCCTCAAAATGCTTTTGGCACTCTTTAAGAGCTCGTTTGACGCTATCACCCGGATTCCGCACCTCCGACATCGCTTTACATGCCGATTCGCTCAGTTGTGAAATCTGCTCACTCTTGGAAAGCTGCGGTACCTTGGGTACCAAAATCACATTGGTCACCGGATAGTAGTTCACCATCTGCGCCGGGCACATCTCGCGCTCGGTTTGCGTCTGGTCCGGCCAAGGCTTACTTTCCGGAACGCAATGGCTGTGCACCGGACGCACGCCCCGCTTGCCTTCCATGCTTTTATCATTGGCCGCCTTAATCGAACGCAACTGTTGCTGGATTGGCAAAGCCTTGCCATCCTCGCCCAACTGCGGAAAACTCTTAGCCAATAAATACAAATCACATTCTTTACGGTCCACGCGGGTTACTTCAAAGTACCGCACGCCGTCAATCGTCACATTTTTTACATGAGGAAAGCACTGCATGGCATCCATAGCCATGACGCTCCTTGGTACAAACAAGATAAACAAGGTAACCGCAATCACGGCAACAATGTTCAATTTCATAAATCTTGCGCTCCAAATTGCGAAATTGAAACCCATCATGTCCGTCTCCCCTTGGTAAAGCGCAACGCTAAGTTGCGCGAATTTTTAATGTCCTACTCATAGTTTACCGCATGAGCATATTATAGCCCACCATAAATCAAACATCCTGTCAACCCAGCGGAAAAACAAATTATAAATACCAAAAACTAAATTTTAAACATTACAAACAAATTATAAATTTTGGGATCTGAATTCTAAACCTGTTTTTAATGGTTTAAATCTTATAATTTAAAATTAAAAAAGACCGCCTTTTTGTGACGGTCAAGAACTTACGACGCTGATTGCGATTTATCGTCATCGCTCAAATCAGCCGGCGGACAAATCACCGCTCTTTGCCTAACGACGGATTCGTTTGTAGAAGGAATTGCCGGGACCGAACTGTTTCTATCTTCCGGAACCGCCGTTTCCGGCCTTACTGTCAACGGACTTTCCGAGTCACCGGAATCTATTTCCGGACGACTAAAAGCATCGTGCAAAGTATGTATTAACTTCAAGTCACCGCCTCCGGCAACCTTACGCATACTTTCCGGTATGGTAAATCCGTACATGCTCACGATAGGCAAATAACCCAAGTCGTGTAAAGCGTACAAATCTTCCAAACAAGACACCGGCAACTCAGGATGCTCGCCCGCTTTAATTTTATCGGCTATTACGGCAAACACCGAGCCGGTCAAAAGCAACAAAGCATCTCTGGGCATCTCTGACAGCACCTGTCGCGCCATCTGCAAGTCACCTCTGTCCAAACCTATTAAAGGCATGGCACTTTGCGCTCGCTGGAAAAACGAATTTTGCTGTTCATCCGCTTCCGCGTTCAAAAACACATCATTTTTATTAGTCAAGTCATGCTTTAAGCGTTCAACTTCCTCACTCAATCGCAAACGCATTTTCTCAGCCTGCAAAGCCCTGCTCTCAGCCTCGGTAGCCGCAAGCTGATAAGCATAAAGCTTCTCCAAAGGCTTATCTTCCCTAAGCAATCCTGCCATACGAATGTTTTCTCGACGCAAACAATCAGCACTTTCCTGATCTCGTTTCAACTCAACCCGCGCAGCTCTCAACTTTTCTTCAAGCTTGCGAATGCAGTCGGCATTTTTTTCACGTCCTTCAAGATGCACCTTTTTCTCTTGTTCAGCGCTCGCCAACTCATCACGAACCTTGGCATAACCGCCCAACAACTCCTGCAATGCGTCTTCCAATTGCTTGTAGGCATCCGCCGGATCCGAATCTACTTTGATTTCATACCCGGGCAAGAGTTTATACGCGAACAAACGCGCCACTTCCGACCACGACATAGTAGGTCGTTTTATCTCCGCCTGTTCAAAAGTAGCCGCGTCTGCGGGCGTCAAAGTCGGAATAGCTGCATAATCATCAGGATCTCTATGCAACGGAAATTGCATAGAATCTTCAGGGTTTACTGACTGGAGACTATCTTCTCTCTCCAAGTCAAATTCGGCTCCGGCAATTTCATCGCCTTTCCGAATTTCCTCAGTGGGCATTTCTTTATCCTCGGCATTTTGCGCCGATTGAGTCGCGAACAATCCCTGCGACAAGGTCTTTTTTAGCATCGAGCTTTCACCGGGCGTGGCAACATAGGCATAGAGCCGGTCCACCTCTTCTTCACTCGATCTACCGGCTCGCGCCATCTCCAACTCGCATTCTTTGCCGGTTAGAGTTTCCCTTAAAAAAGCTACCTGCCTTTTCAAACTTGAAACTTGAATATTGTAAGCCGCGATATCGCTTTGCAATTTCGCTACAGTACCCTCCCAATCCGCGGCAACACGAACGGCCGCTTGCTTGGCAGATTCTTCCAACGTTAGATTGTACCCGGTCAAAGCTTGGAGCTCACCGCGCAATTCATTAATTTGCTTATTTTTATCAACAATATCCTCTCGAAGCGAACGCACCTCCGCCGCTTGCTCGTCAATCACTCTAAGTTGCTCGGCCTCGGCTGAAGTTGTTTCATTCGGCTCACCGGGCGGCGGCATAATCGAAGTCCGCAAATCATTTATACGATCTTGCAATTCACGATTTGCTTCGGCCAACTGGAAGTTTTCCGCTTCCAACCGTTTAAACTCAGCCCCTACCTCAAACGCGGCGCTTTGCCGTGCTTCTTGCCGGATATGCTGTTTTTGCCTTTCCAAGCTATTCAACTTATATGCCAATTCTTCAGCAATCCCCGAATACTTTTGCTCTATTTGCTTTTGCCATTGCTCGCGGGTGCTGTTTACTCCGCGAACGTAGAACTTATGTTTTCTTTCCAGCTCACGCCTCTTTCGGTTATCGCGCAACAACGCCACGCTTGAACCGGCTCCGAAAACAGCAAGTCCTATCAAAACAACAAACAATGGCCAGATGTACTTGGCTTTTTCCGCCGCCGGCACCACTGTGGCCAACTTGGCGGAAAGTTCTTGATTTTTCTTACGCAAACCTGACAAAGTCGCTGATTCGGCTTCCTTCACTGGTTCCGCATCCGGCCGAATCTCTTCCGCCGCGCCAAAAACCATCTCCGGAAACTCTTCCTTGCACTCTTTTGCCACGGCCTTATCCGCGTCGCCCCGCAAAACTTTGTTTTGCAAGCGACAACACACGGCTTTGGCCAAAGCCAAATTGTGTTCAGCTCTAGTCAGATGCCGTTTCACAGGCACCACAATTCGCGCGGCTCTGTCACTGGCCGGCGCCGAAAAATAATTCATAAGCCCATCCGGACACAACTCCCGTTCTTCATCATCAGCGTGTTCACTTGGCTTACCGGGCCGCACACAACCGCGCATAACCGTATACCTGCGCTTTACGCCATCTTCCACGCGCGTTTGATTAGCCGCGTAAAGCGACCTCAATTGCACCTGCATGGGCAAAACATTGCCATCCGCGTCCTTCTGCGGATACCTGCGCGCCAATGTACGCAAATCGCAATCAGGATTATGCGATACAATAACGTTATCATCGCCTCTTTTCAGCTCTTTTACGCACCAAGAAGGTTCAGCGTAAACCGATTTGGAGGTCAACACTAAAACCAACGCTGTTAAAACAGCACCACAAATTCTCAACTGACGAAAAGTGGCTATGCTCTTCTCTAGCTTGCGCCATGACATGCAGTCCTCCTTACGCCATGGTAATTGTCAATGTTCACGCGCATATTTTACATCATGCGCTTCCTTTAGCCCACCATAAATCGCACCAAAAGTCAATCTAAATACCGCCACTCGCAAGACACTAAGTACCATGTACTAGACGAAATGCTGTGTACTAATTCATTTACACAATGTACGATATACGATGTACTAATCATTATGAATTTCTGTATTCTCGGATCCAACCCTTCACTCAGCCAAGCCGAGCTCTTTTCTGTCTTATCTGATATAAAAAATGTGGAACAAACCGATAAAATGCTGAGCTTTAATTGCCGATCTTGGAATGGGCAAAGCCTCATGAACCAACTTGGAGGCACGGTCAAACTTGGCAACATCATCCACACTTGCCCGATTGATAAACTCGACGCAAACCTCATAGCTAATCTCATCGCCCCGGCATCTCTCAAAGAAAACGCCGGGCGATCTCTGGACTTTGGTCTCACTGTTTACGGCTCTCAAAAATTCCAACGTTTGCCCATTCAACTAAAAAAAGAACTTAAAGCTCGTGGCTATTCCGTACGCTGGGTAACCGGCAAAAATTCCGAACCACTCTCCCCGGCAGCGGTTGCCAAATGCAAACTCACCCAAGCGTCCAACGCCGATCTCTGCCTATCTATCGCGAATAATACGGTTTTCATCGGCAAAACCACGCACGTTCAAGACGCTGATGCCTGGAGCAAACGTGATTACGATCGACCCAAACGCGACAGTAAAAATGGTATGCTCCCGCCCAAGCTGGCTCGTATTATGGTTAACCTGGCGCAAACTCCGGACAATGGCCTTCTTTTAGACCCTTTTTGCGGTTCCGGTACTATTCTCATGGAAGCCGCCCTCGCAACCAGCGCCAAACAAATCATCGGTAGTGATATCGAATCAAAACAAATCAGCTACACCGATAAAAACAACGACTGGCTCTTGCGTGAAAAAATAATCTCCGGTACCGACCATAAACGCTTCCGTACCTTTACTACCGATGTCCGCAAACTGAAAAAAGTTATCCCTTCCGAATCCATCGACACGATCGTGACCGAAGGCTACCTGGGCCCTCTTCTACAAGGAAACGAATCTCCAAAACAATTGAAAACTAATGCTGAGGAAGTCCAAAACCTCTGGATAGATTCTTTGAAAGCTCTAAAACCTTTATTAAAAAATACCGCGACTTTAATCATTATAACCCCCACATACAAAACCAAACGCGGAACTGCCTCTGTTGATCTTACGGCAAATTTAAACGAACTCGGCTACAAAAAATCGAAGTTTGTAGTTCCGACCCGCCATGCAAGCAAGGCGTTGCAAGCGCAACGAAATTCGAAATTCGAACTAAGCTATGGGCGCGAAAATCAATTTATTAAGCGAAATATAAATATACTAAAACCAATTTAGAGCTTGACAAAAAGCTAATCTCTGTCTAAATTTAGATGTTCTTTCCAAATCTTTAAAACCTCGAATAAAGGAGGTACGCGTGGCTCCCAATCAACCCAAGGTTCCTCGCCCCGGACAAGCGCCCGGAGTAGCCCGACCCAAAGCATCGATTGAGGCTTTTCAGCCAAGTAGTCATGATATTATTTATCCCGAAGGTGAAATCATCGATATTAACCCTGACGAACAATGCGCTTTTATTGTTCGTGTTGGTTCCATTGCCACGGAAATGATAATTCCCGCTCCCGGAGGTCTAAAAAAAATAGACCTCGATACGGTTGAAGCCGGAGAATATTTTAACGTCCATGCCTTATTCGGCTTTATACTCCATGAGAATATAGATTTGCGCTACCGCGCGCAATGTCGCACGGTCATCATGCGGGTTACGGGAGAAATGCTACCCAATGATCCGCAAAAATTAAATGTCATTTTGCGTTCGTTCATGCAGACCGCGGCCAGACGTGAAGGTAAACTGCGTCAGCTTACCGGATACGCCTTGCAACGCACCGAAGAAAAACGCGCGGAACGTAAAAACGAAGCAACGACAGATATTCAAAAACTCCAAGAACAGCTACACGAAAAAGAGAAACGCATACAAGAATTGGAATCCGCAAACGGTCAAACAAATCTTTACAGCGAGCTCGGCATGCGCCTGACCGAAGCGCAAAATTCCAACGCCGCATTGCGACGCGATATCAAAAAACTACAACAAGATATTGCGCGATTAGTGGAGGATCTTAAACAAGAAAGATTGGTACGCAACGCTTTGGAGAAAAAAAATATCGAGCTCCTGCAACAAGTCGCTTCTCAAAGCTCTGCCATTTCTTCCGCTAAATTCCCCAGCGCTTCACATCTTTTAGAAAGTACCGCCCTAGAAGAACTCGAGCAAGATGCAAAAAAATTCCGTGCCGCAGCTGATTACTTCGAGGATTTAGCCAACAAAATGCACCGAAGTATGGAACTCATAGCCGAAGACAATCCCGGCATGTTCATCTCAGAAGACGTGATGATGCTGATGACCGGTCAAGAACCTCCACCGAGGCGATCGGTTCAAATAGCCAAAGCCTCACGCAACAGCAACGGTTTCAAAACCATCACACTTGGCTCCGCTAGCCCCGAGGCCGCTACCGCCGAAGCCTCATCATCAGGCGATATAGAACACACAAACAGCGGACCACATGCCATGTCTAGCCAAGAACTAAAACAAAGCAACTACGGAAGAAAGCCTGCTATAACAGCTATCGAAACTCCCGATGCACTCAAACGCAACAAGAATACCAGTCACCGCTCAAACGAACACTGCGCCACGCCGGATACGTCCCCGTTAAGTGGCAGTGACGTAAACGCTCTTTTGGAAGAATTCATTGCCGATCCTACTGCGAACAAAAATTCAAACTCTTCCCAAGGTGTCGATGTTCCCTATCCCGAATTAAAAACTCCCGGCATAAAAACCCTCCCATTCATTCCGGACGATGATCACTTACCCACTAACTCGAATATCGAAATACCACCGCAACCGGCAACGCCCAGAGTCAGTCAACCCTCTCCAGCGTGTGAATTTCCTTATACGGAAGCTGATAGCGATATAACGCCGGTCGTACCTGAATTGCCACCGGATAACAAAAAAGACACTCCTGGCATGCGTAGTTGGATCGGTATTCCTGATGGCGTCAAGGGTCAAAGCGTACAACCGGAAGACAAGCAAGAATTAGCTTGGACGGATGAAGCGGATTCTGAAGTAAGAGAAATTCTCGAAGATTGGCGCGGAATTGCCGAACAACCACAACATGAAGAGCGAGACCACGACATGAATGATTCCAAATGGACTGATAACGAAAATAAACGTTCAACTCGTGCTTATGACTTTCCGGCACCCGGCAAACCGCCGCGACCAAAACAAAAATAAATCCCTTCTATCAGACCAAACTCAATCATCCCTCCCTATCACAAGGGAGGTTTTTATTAACAAAAAAATCGCATTAGCGATATCTTTATTTACAATTGATTTCGAGACTCTTAGAAGCCCTCAGACTTTCGAAAAATAATAAGTATTTAGTAACCGGTAATCATCAAGGATAAATCTGCTCTCCATCCTCATCAAACAATTTAATAGCC
>CAYFST010000037.1:0-9962 GCA_964345995.1 uncultured Gammaproteobacteria bacterium | reverse complement strand
AAAAAAAGCCCAATGGGCTTTTTTTGAATATAAAATTCAAAAGCTAAAAATTATCTATATTCAATCATTCTCGTAAAACACTTCCAATCTCACACAGTCTAGTTTCTCGATGTTTTTTTCATATTTCACACTTTCATCATGCGTCATATATCACAAATCGCAACAATGTTTGACGTTTCGCGTTATACTCTTTACTTTGCAAAGATGTGATTCATGATTCTACGTCAAAAACGCATCCATCCCTGGCGGTGAATATCCGCCATAACCTTGATGAAAGATAAAAACCCGCGTTTATTATTCGCTATAAGTTATCAATTTTAAATATATTTTGAATTCAAAATTAATTAAAGCCTTCTCTCTGTCGTTTTTTTAATAATTTTAAAAGCCGCTTCCGGAGTATCCACAATCTGCATCAAATCCAAATCTTCTTTATTGACATAATGATGACCGTGCAAATGTTTTTGCATCCAATCTTTAAATGGCTGCCAATGATCTTTACCTATAAAAATACACGGAACATCTTTGGGTATCTTTCCGGTCTGCACCAATGTCAGCATCTCCATGGCCTCGTCCATAGTTCCGAAACCGCCCGGAAAAAACACATAAGCCTGTGCCGAAGCCGATAACATTACTTTGCGTGTAAAAAAGTAATGAAAACCGATCGCTCGTGTCACAAACTCATTACGCCTTTGTTCGGTGGACAATTCAATATCCACCCCCCCCGATTCTCCACCCGCCTCATAAGCACCTTTATTGCCGGCTTCCATAATACCCGGTCCGCCTCCGGTAATCACCGCATACCCAGCCTCCGCGCACATCTTACCCAACTTCACCGCCTGCTTATATTCTTTGAGCTTTGGATCGGTACGCGCACTGCCAAAAAAAGTAACTTCCTTTTGTAATTTTGATAAAAATTCAAAACCCTCGATAAATTCAGCCATTATTCTAAAAATTCTCCAATAAACTTGATCCGTAAAACTTCTCATTTCATCATCCCGCAATACCTCACAATCCCCTTCCGGCGAACAAACCCAGTGCACAAAACGCTTATCCGTATTCGCAATCTTACCTGCCTTCTTTTTAAATGAAGTACCTTTATAAAATGGTCTGCCCGCGGCGGTTAAAAATTCTTTCGGCTCTCTTGGTATATCCTTTTTTACTTCATTGCTAAGCTTTTTTTGAACTTGTTTTTTAGTCTTTTTTTTATTGGTCATATCTTATTATTATTAATTAATTATTTCCAACTCTGTGCCCAATGTATCGCAAAATCTCATTAAATCATATTTTTTCCAACATGGACTTAAAAATATCTCCAAAGCTTGATCTTTATCACTGTGCTCAAGCTCAATTAAAAACATATTACCATCCAAACGAACTCCCAAATCAGTTAATTTATAAGCCTCGATTTTAGACAATTCGATGTTTACGGTTTTTCCCATTAAAGATTTATAAATCAAATAACCGTCTTCAATTGCCAACTTTTCAGTAAAACAATTAAGCAAGAAACCCCAACTCACAAGTGTTAATATGATAATTATAACTAATTGCAACCCATTTCCACGTGGAAATAGAAGTGACAAGATAAACACCAAGCTGATCACAATCGCTACTGCCACAATAACAACTCCGCCGGTTGTCATAACATCCGACTTTGCATGATAAAGAAACTCAAAATTCTTCTTTTGTTTTTGGATTTGCTTTTCAAAAACTATTTCTGACATGCAAATATTATACAATAATCCGACAAATAAAAAAACGCCCTCTTAAGAAAGAGGGCAACGTTAAAACTTACTTCAAAGGAAACAGCTCGTCTCTATTCCTCAAGAGGCTTTTTTTTTACTATCCGCCCCGGGAGGTTTTGTGCTGGACAAACCGGGTATCTTCCTATCATTGCAGTATCCGTCAAAATGAAATCGATCATCCGAATCCCGATCTCGGTTATTACTCGCCTGCGCTTGGTGCCTTATCTTAGCTGAACTGATTTCTCTTATTCCCAGCACATCGCAAGCTTGATCTATTCTTTCTTGTGGTACGGTTTCTTTAAAACGCAAGCGCCTGCCATATAACTCAAACTCCGGAGGAATCACGTACGGCTCTTGCCCCGGCGGTAAATCGTTGAATGCTTCATCAAGCGCCAGATAGCCGTCTTTTTCCTTGTAGAAAACCATGCCCACATGGGGAGGAAAAGGCGGACCTTCGGAATTATGCATACGGGTCAATTTTTCATCCGAAAAACCCTCAGTTAATTGCCTAATGGCCATCAAAAAATAACTATGTGTTACCACGATTGCCACCGCGCCATTACCAACAATTTGCAACATACCGCGCAAATCTCGATAAAACTCTTTGGCACGATGCAGTAAATCAAGATGACTCTCACCGGTCGGAGTTTTGCGCCTTTGTGCCGGATCTAGATTCTGTTGTTTGAAAAACCATTCACTGAGCTCCGGCGCCAACCTTGAGCCCAAATCACTCAAAGCTCTGGCGGCTGCCGATTGCCTTAATTCCGCTTCCAGCTTGGGATTAATAACCGAACCGTTTTTCTTTACCTGCTTGTAATAATAATCCAATGTATCTCTATAACTAATTAAGAGATGTTCCGCCAATGCATGAGCGTCACGATCAGACATGAGCATTTCCGCCAATCCGGGTTGATACCTAATCAGCTCTCTCATGTTGGAAACATCCGTATCAATCACGCGTCCCGTTGAGCCAAACTCACGCATATGGGATTCATCCACCTCGATCTCTTGAGCGGGAGTTTGCACAAACGAATATCTGGAATGCATTCTTTCTGCCAACAAATCGCTTTGCAACTGTCGCGTCGTCCTCAATCCTCCGGACTGCATTATCGTAAAAGCGGTTTGCTTAGCCCTCAAATGCAATGAATGTGCAACAATCCCTTTGCGCTTAAAGCTATGCTGCGAAATAAATCCACTTAAGTACAAGCCCGCGAAATAAGCTTGCAACTGCCCCATTGCCGAAAGCGATGAATTACGCTTACCGGGTAGTCTTGTCGGCTTCTTTTCTCCTTTTGCTAGAGCTTTAATAATATCTTCATTCCACTCGCTGATCGCATGGCGCAAGAACACCACGCGACTTCCCTTTGGTACGGAAATCTGATGCATGGTGCCCTCCGGTTCCAGCACGATTCTATAGGGTGTCTAAGGAACGGATTTTCTTGTTTGTTAAGCAAAGTCTTGCTACTTATAACCTATCAAAAAAACAGATCATAGTCAACCATCCAAAACTAAAAATCGGCTCGTGTTGCCGTTTTGTAAATAATTTACGAGAGCGGATGAGGTATTCGGCTAAGATATAATCGAGCGATGCTCTTAGCGTAAGCCCAATGGTTGAGTCGCGAATCGGGCAGAAAAACCACTCAATTCGCGGCTTGCATTGATACGCCGCATAGGCCTAATCCCGACCGCCACGGCGACCGAAACGCCGGCCTCTTAGTCCGAAAATTGTCCCGAATCCTCACCCGCTACTCACTTATATATTCCCCCATTCTCATCATCAAGTCAACAATTTTATAAACCTCCGACACAAGTACAGAGTTGCAAGTAACAAGTGGTAAAAGTTGCTGAGTTTATTTAGTCCAGAACCTAGGCGTGTATCGGGTCTTGTATCTAGGATCCAAGTCAGCAATTAAATTTAGTTTGACACTCCTTGCAATTTTGAGTACTTTTAGTATTCGCTCTTTCACAAGGAGATGATAATTGGCACCCAAACAACATGATTGCGATTGCCCCATCCCGCTTGCCCCGCAACCTTTTTTTCTTCTTTCTCGTGATGCTAGAACACTAAGCAAACTACAAGAAATAATTCGCGATGTTCCCGAAGAAATGGACCGTGAACAATGTCTCGCGCTTATCGAGCAAGTTAAACAAGATCAGATCGATCGCCTTCGTGAACAAGAACAACACGATGTAAGCCAGTATTTCCCTAATCTGCTTTTTTATCCCGATAATTCAGAGCTGGATGATGAAGAAAAAATCTGGCAACGCTTCAAATACTTGCGTCGCAGTTCGGTTCTCGTTGGTGAGCGTAAACGATTCTGCAATCTAAGGCGCGAACTAACCCAAGCTAAAGCGCGGGTCGCAAAAAATCCCGGCAGTACCGAATACCGCGAGGAAGTCGCCGAAGCGCAAGATCGCGCTTTGTATGATCTTTATCGTGATAAGTACAATTTGGACAGCTTGGGATTTAAAAAAACGCGCTCGCTTATGCAAAGCGCCATCACAAATGTACAATCTGCGATAAACGACATCCTCAGAGAGTACTTTCCTTCAAACCGTCGCCGGCAATTGGAATTCGCGGCCAGTGTTCAAGCCGTGCGCACCATGCCTCAACTAATCGAACTCATGAGCCGTAATTATGGTAATGGCGTTATCTCCAGACGCATACCGTTCGAGGCAAGAGTCATAGCGGTTTTGGCGCAATTGGAATTCGAAAGTCTCATTGGCTCCCATAATCCAGAACAAATCGAACACGCCCGACGGGAACTGATCGCTCGGCTGGAAAACGATGTATTCGATGATTCATTGAGTGAACGGATAGTCGTGGTAGCCAAACTTGATCCAAATAATCATTACCGCGTTAAAACAGACGCTTCGGGCAAATATCAAGTAAATTGGTACTACGAAAATCAACCGGATGCCGAAGCTGTCACGGATGAAACAACTTACGTTCTTCCCTTGGACGTACGCATAGTTAAAAAAAACGGCAATACAATACTCGTCTACTTTGAATCTCGACGTAAGCAACACATTTTCGCCAAGCAATTGCGCAAAAAACAACGCAAGCCCGAACAAATCACCGACATCTCCGCTATGAGCATGGTTTTGCTAAACACCAGCCGCTTCGATGAAGAGCATCTGGCCAATCGCTTGCGTGACACCGTGGTAAACTGCCCCGGCTTGGTTTCTGCCCAGCAATCCAATGCGTCGCGTGCCGGAGCCATCGACCCAAGTAACCCTTTTTCATCAGGCAATCGCCGCGGCGAAAAGTACGAACTCCTCTGGGGCGGCTTCTGGCACGAGTTGCAAATACTCTCACTGTCGGATTTCATCAATTCATTGGTCGCGCACGCCCAAGATGGACATCCGTTTTACAAACTTATCACCTACCTTGACACACTCTTCCCTTGGATTTGGCCTCCGGCTCTCTACGGGCTGGATTGGTACCATCAAGAAATACGCGACATGCTCTGGTTGCATCTGTGCCGTTCAGAGCAACCCGCATAACTTGCTACCCGGTCAAATTTATTTGGTCTAATAACCTGATAACCGGGTTTTTTTATTGAAATCTTACAAAGTTAACGCAAGGATCATCCTTACAAAATTCAAGGTTAATTATTGACACATGAGATGTAATCCACTAAAATCCGCCTATAACTCTTGTTACTTCCTACTTTTAACTTGTTACTTTTGAATATGCGACACCCCAGCGAGACAGTGCAAAGATCACTGATTTTATTAAAACCCGATGCCTTAAACCGTGGCCTTATTGGTGAAATCATTCATCGCTTTGAACGCGTTGGCTTAAAAATAGCCGGCTTAAAAATGGTTTGGTCCACGGAAGAAATCGCCAAAAAACACTATACCGAAGATTTAGCCGAACGCCGTGGTCAACATGTTCGCCAGCTTATGGTTGATATGCTCACTTCGGGGCCTGTTGTAGCCATAGCCTTAGAGGGTGTCGAGGCCGTAGAAGTTGTCCGTAAAATGGTTGGCGAAACAGAACCCAAATCTGCAGCCCCCGGCACCATCCGCGGCGATTTTGCTCACCTATCATTTAAACACGCCGACTCCAAAGGATCTGGAGTGTTTAACCTAATCCACGCTTCCGGCAATCCCGAAGAAGCTGAAACCGAAATCGATGTCTGGTTTAAAGAAGAGGAAATTCATATATTTGATCCGGAATACATCAAACGAACCGTAATCTAACCAAAAAATCGGCCAAAATGCCGATTTTAACTTACCAGGATCCAAAATCCCATATCCGGAGTCTGATAAGAACTTGCATTTCTCGCTTTTCTTTGCTAAAATCAGACTATCATTCACTAAATTAACTTCACGATAGACAAAAAAATATGGCTTTACCAGCACACAGGAGGACAAGTAGCGATAAACGACGCCGCGCGTCGCACTTCGCGTTAAAAAAACAAAATCTTACCGAAGATGCCAAAACAGGTTTAACTCACCGCCCGCATCGCGTTGCTCCGGGTTCTACCGAATACCGCGGACATGAAATCCACATCAAAGGTAAAGAGAAAAAACTCGAACACTTGCTGAAAAAATCACAAAGATCCGAAGCTCAAGCAAATAATGCCGAGGTAAAAAAATAATCACATATAGCTAACCGTTAATCGTACCTTCGTTCCTTATGTCTAATCGTCATCTAGCCAGAACAATTGTTCTGCAATCCCTTTACGAATGGGATTTTCACAAAAGAGCCGATCAAGAAGCTGTTCAAGTAACCGAACGCAATTTAAATGAATTCGCTCCCGAATTTGACGAGCGCTCTTTTACGTTAGCTCTAATAAACGGCATTATAAACAAACAGACACAAATCAAAGAAGCTATCAGTAAATTCGCACCCGACTGGCCTATCGAACGCATTACAACCGTTGATCGCAATGTATTACGCATCGGAATTTACGAACTTGTCTTTGATGATCAAATTCCATCCAAAGTGGCCATCAATGAAGCCATCGAATTAGCAAAAACTTTTGGTGGCGAATCATCCGGAAAATTCGTTAATGGTGTTTTAGGCGCCGTCTATCGCGATCAAATCACACAAGGAAAAATTAAAGACGCCGACAAACCTAAGGAAGAAGAAAAAGATGAAAAAGATAATGACAAAAAAAGAAACGAGATACAAAAAGAAGAAAAAGAAAACAGTCCTGTATCTGGCGACTAACACCTGACGCAAAACAAGCTAACGGCTATAAAAGCTGGATACAAGATACCAAAAAAGTACGTTTATTAATTATTAATTTTCTCGAGCTCAACTCAAGAAGTTGAACGTTTCTGACGAAGCGCACGGAAAAATCCGGTAGCTCCGTGAGAATCGTTCGCAATATATTGCGAATTTATGCTGACACATAAAGACATAAATTTTAAACCTTTGGAACAAAGGCTTAATTATGAATTCAAAGATAAAATCTTAATTCTCCAAGCCATAACCCACAGATCTTACTTAAATGAACATTCTGATTTTGAATACGATCACAACGAACGCTTGGAATTTTTAGGCGACGCTGTCTTGGAACTTGTCGTTACTGAAAACCTCTACCGCAATTATCCCAACCCCGAAGGAGAACTCACCAATTGGCGCGCGGCTCTGGTAAACGCCAAAACCTTGGCCAGTATAGCGCAAGAACTACAATTCGAAGAATACCTGCTCATGAGCAAAGGCGAAGCTAAAGATAAGAATACCAAGGCACGCATGTACATCCTGGCCAACGCTATCGAAGCTATCATCGGTGCCATTTACGAAGATGGTGGCTGGGACGCGGCTAAAAAATTTATCGACGACTATATACTCGCTCTATTGCCCGACATTTTGAAAAACAAACTTTATATCGATCCCAAAAGCCGTTTTCAGGAAACCGCACAAGAGATTTTAGGTATAACACCGACCTATAAAGTTTTAAAAGAAAGCGGGCCCGACCATAAAAAAGATTTTACTGTCGGGGTATTCCTCGAGAAGGATTTGGTGGCGGTAGGCCAAGGTACTAGCAAACAAGAAGCGCAGATCACCGCCGCAGAGGCAGGGCTTGAGGCAAAGCATTGGAATATAAAATAACAAAATAAAAATAATTTAAATAGCCATTGATTATTGATCTTCCATTCTGAGGGATGAGCCATCCTTCCGCATTCGTCAGAATCTGTATTTATAAAGACAGACTCAAACTCGAAGAAAATTTAACCCGCCCCTACCAAAGTCGTCGCGACAACCTTAGCAAAATAATTAGTTATTAAAAAATCCCGTACGGGATTTTTTTCGTGGTGCGCCCGGAGGGAATCGAACCCCCATAGCCGGTTTCGAAGACCGGTACTTTATCCGTTAAGCTACAGGCGCAAACCGTAGAAGGATATTAGCAAATTTTCCTGCTTTTGACAATCCCACAAACTGTCCGTCTAACATTTGACATTCGACGTAATTAAAGCTAATTTAATTGCGCACCTTTATCCAAGGAGAGACGATGTTTCGCGCGGTAGACAGTATTTGTGCAGTGGATTTTACTACTCTGAATTTACCCATATCAAAAATTGAAGCACTAAACATTCTAAGCAACCTCGGTATCAATATAATTGAACGCGATATTCTGGTAACCGCCCGCGAACAAATTGGAAAAAGCATCTACAAACGAGGTGCCAAACCAAGCCAAGCCCCCGACGTACTCGATTGCTCCAGCTTTACCAAATGGATATACGGAAAAATGGGCATCTGGCTACCTCGCCGCACCATCCAACAAATAGATTGCGGCACCGCAATTTCCGCAAATAAAATGAAAGTCGGCGATCTGATCTTTATAAAAGGCAGGCGTAATTGGTTCCGTAATAATCCGCAAATCAATGTGGGGCACGTAGGCATCGCCACCGGGCACGACACGATCATACACGCGGCAAGCACCACACTTGGCGTTGTGGAATCATCACCCGACAATTTCCTAGATCCTGCCATTTTCCGCACCATCAAACGCATCATCCCGAACCCCACCGAAACCCACATCTTTCAAACACCGCCTGAACTGGAAATCGAAACATCAGACGACTTTTTCTGGATCATAGTCCGCAACCTATAAGAAATCCGCCCCAAACACCTCGAATTGGTCTAAAATGGCGGTTCTTTTTATATCAATCAATAG
Organism: uncultured Gammaproteobacteria bacterium; assembly: GCA_964345995.1. Classification (GTDB taxonomy): domain Bacteria; phylum Patescibacteriota; class Patescibacteriia; order 2-12-FULL-60-25; family 2-12-FULL-60-25; genus MWCR01. The sequence continues at coordinate 1,081 of CAYFST010000037.1, read as the reverse complement.
TCCCTATTCTTGATAAGAGAAAGGGATTTATAGTTAGGGTTGATAGCAATCCTCAACCATCTCCTGCGGAAAATCATACGGTTCAACAAAATTACATTCATAAACACCGTGTCCATCAACCACAACATCCCACGTTCCTTGATCTTTTACCGCTAAAAACATACCTCCTCCTCGCTCCCCGGCAAATTGAACTGTACCTCTGGCGTGATTTGCGGTAGTTTGGCTGACACGAATATTAATGTCTTCAATATTTTTATGATACATATCCGCAAAAGCCATTTGTATTCCCCGAGCGTCTTCTATCGTAAATTCATCATCATCTTCTTCCTCCTGTTTCTTGCAATCTTGAATCATTTCTTGGGGAAAATTATAACTATTTAATAATGCGCATTCATAAGGATTTTGTTCCGGATCATAAATTACATCCCAAGCATCCTTCACCTTAGCCGCGTAAAAATCATGTGAATCAACTCCTACCATGCTAACTTCACCTTTCACCCAACCCCAATCCGATTCAATAATTTTTACTTCAATACTATCTGCTTTCTCGGGATAATTATCCGCAAAAACTTCCGCAATACCAACCACGGTTGAATCTTTGTTCACCGTTCGTTGTTCATCGTTAGACTGATCGCATCCGGCTCCGATTAAAAGTAAAAATAATAGACCGATCACAATCGTAGTTCGTAATTCAAAATTCGTAGTTCGATGTAGTTTCATATAAGTCCATTTTACCCTCTCCCCCAATTTCGTCAACAAAAAACGCAATCCAAAATGGGATACATTTGTTATGCGTCTAGTGTCTAGCATAAGCCAACCTCGACTTAACAAAACTCACAAGGTACGATGTAAAATACACGATCAAAAAGGAGGTTCTCCATGGCGCCCAAAATCTACGTTCCACCTCATAAACAAGCTCAACTCAAATTCAGCGGTAAACGCGGTAAACAAAACCGCATACCGGCCAGCCATAAACAACCTCCCACTCCCAAACGCGACCGCCCGACCCACCCGGACGAAACCCAACAAGAAGCTTCTTGCGACTTGGACCCGGCCTATGTAAACCCCGATGGTTCCATCA
>CAYFST010000036.1:0-10636 GCA_964345995.1 uncultured Gammaproteobacteria bacterium | reverse complement strand
CAAGAAGCTTCTTGCGACTTGGACCCGGCCTATGTAAACCCCGATGGTTCCATCAACTACTGGGCTACAATGTCCGGCTCAGCTCTTACTCCGATTCCAAGCCCCGAAACCGACAATCAATCCGAGTGCAAATGAAGAGCCAACCTCCACCAAACCGCCGACCTCCCGGCGGTTGCTTTTTAGACTATGATCACTTTATTTAACAAGACTTTTTAAGCTGAAAACCAAGACTTGTACCATCTTTGTCCAATTCTAGCTGACAAAAACCTCCATCATTCAAGTTTTAGCTTATCTAAGCCAAAATCTCATAGTAGCATTTTTTTACTAATTTTAGCCTAATTTTTAGGCTAATTTTTTGTTATCCAATTTACAAAAAAATTGCCCAGGGGGTCTTGACAAACTGCTCAGTTTATGATATATTATCCCGTTAAGCTAAAAGATCAATAACTAAGCCAAGGCATGAATAATCGCTTTTACCTGACTTAAGTCAGGTAATCCCCCGAAGCTTTACGCGTAGGAGGACCCCTGCCAAAAAACCTAGTTACCACTTAAAAACCGCTTAACCTTCAGAGGAGAGAGGACTTGAGCCCGCGGTTCCTGAGCTTGTCGCAGGGTGTCGTAGTTCGAGTCAAATACGCTAAACCAAGCGCCAACTGAAGAGAAAAACACGAATGCATCGTCATTTTGAACTCATTTCAGGATCTAACCAAATGACGTTTGTACTGTTTTTTCGCACCTCGACAACCTACCGTCTTAATCCCTCATGTCAGCCCTTCGTTAAAAATCGTAGAGACGTGCCACTGACGCACCTCCTAACGGAGTTAGGTCATGGGGGCCTGGGACGGTCTCGTAGAGATAACCTCTGCGAGCAACAAACGTGGGCACCCATGCCCGGGCATCATGCCTAAAAATGGGAGAAAGGCAGCCAAATGGCTACCTTGTTCGCCGCCCTCGTCGCCGCCCTCGTCGCCGCCGTCCTCGCCGCCCTCCCGATCGCCGAACTCGTGCTAGCCCGCCAGGCGCACGCCGAGCTCTGCGGGCTCGAGACCGAGCCGGAGACGGTGCGGACCGACGGATCGGCAACCGTATTCCTCCTGATGGACTTCGTCCGGATGGAAAAACGGGAAGCCGCGGAGCGCGAGTTTGCCTCGCGCTACGTGGAAGGGGACGCTCTCCCCCTCCATGCCCCGATCTTCGAGCTCCCACTGTTCGCGCCGCTCCCCGCGGCCAACGACCAGCGCGCCGCCTAGTGCAATGCTAGGCAACCGGGTTTCTACGTTCCCGGTCATCAAAGAACGTTCCTTAGTGGGTGTAATGCCCGATGCCTGGAGGTCAAGGCAAATCAAAAGCACCCTTTCACGGAAGGGGTAAAACCGCTGCAAGCTATTAACCCACGATCCGCAATGCGGAGTATGAGGGGTAGCAGAAGCGGAAACCTAGCGGCTTTAAGCCGCATCAGCTCATCCGGCACTCGCCCGATGAGCCCTGAACCGACCGGTCGAACTATTCGACCTGTCAGTTCAGGAAACAAAGGGACGGCACCGCCGTCCCCAACCCGTAGAGACGCACCACGGCGCGTCTCCAAAGGAGAGAAGACATGACGAAGGCAAAGACAGACACCGCGACCGCCACCGCCACCGCTCCCGCCGCGCCCACCCTCGACGATGACCTCGCCCTCATGTACGAGGCGCAGGTCGCCGAGCTCGAGGCACCTCCCGCCTCGGAGGAGCGCCCGTCGCTCCACCTCGTGGAGCCGGCGCCCGAACCCGCGCCCGAGTCGGTCGCCGAGCCGGTCGCCGCTCCCGAAGTGGCACCGCTCGCCCGCACTTGCTCCAAGTGCGAGGCGCAAGTCGCCGCGCTTCCGGGAGTCTGGAGCGAGGAGCACGGCCTTTGCAAGGCCTGTGCCGCTCCGCTCCTCCGCAAGGAAGAGGCCGCAGCCCGCAAGGCAGCGAAGACCTGCGCTTGCGGGAACTGGAAGCGGGGCGACAAGCCCCTGTGCCGCGACTGCTACGAAAAGCAGCGAGCGGAGCAGGAGGCCGCCCGGCTCGTCTGCCCCAAGTGCGGCGGTAAGAAGGAGCGCCACCACAAGGTGTGCGGCTCCTGCTACCGCGCCGCCCGACCGGCGCCCTTGAGCAAGCCCAACGGCAAGGGCAAGCCCGCCCGACCCGAGGGCAAAGTGGACCCCAAGGTCCAGGCCAAGGCCGCCGCGCGCAAGCGCCGAGGTCAAGAGCTCTTGAACGCCCTGCGCGCCGAGAAGCTCGAGGACGAGTTCCCCGGCGCCAAGGTCAAGCGGGACAACCCCGGGGACCCCATGGTCACGATCGCTTTCAACGGCGATTCGTACACCATGCTCGACCCGACCCGCGCCAGCGCCCTGGCGGCCACGCGCAAGGCCAAGGCCGAACGCCACGCCGCCAACAAGCGGGCCAAGGCCGCGGCCGCCCGTTCCGGCTCGAACCAAAACGGCAAGAGCCAGAAAAAAGGCAAATAGATCCTTCCGGGGTGATGTGATGACACCCCACTCAACGAACAACTCATCACACCGCGTGCCCAATCCTCTTCGATTGGGCCTTTGACTGAAAACCCCCACACCCCCTTATCAGGGGGCTGTAAACAGGAGGTTTTCTGAGAAGGTGGACGATACACCTTTCCCCCTTTACCAATGGGGGTTGCGTTGTAGGGGCGAACCTGGTGTTCGCCCGCGCAAAAAACAGACGCACACCGGATTCACCCCTACAAACAAAACGAGTAGAGACGCGCCATGGCGCGTCTCCAAAGGAGAAAACGACATGACGAAGGCAAAGACAGACACCGCCACCGCCACCTCCCGCACCGCCCGCCGTGAGACGCCGGCCGAGCTTTACAAAAAGTTCCGTGCCTCGGCGATCGAACTCGGCCTCGATGCTAAAAAAAAGAACATCAAGGACGCAGTGGCGCAAGCTCTCGAGCTGCGCAAAAAGGCGCAAGTTGAGTGCCCAGCCTGCGGCATCCGCCGACGCAACCCGGGCTTCGAGCTCTGTGCGTCCTGTGCCCGCGAGGCTCGCGCCGAGGACAAGCGTCAGGCCGAAGACAAGGCTATGACGCCGTCCCGGAGGCAAAGCGCCCGCCTCTCAAAGAGGCTCATCCGGCGACAGCAATACCAGGCCGCCCACGAGCTCTATTACCTCTGGGAGTCTCACCAACTCCCGCGAGGATGCGAGGTGCTCCGAGTGGAGCCCGGCCTGCTCGAGATCAAAACGCCCGGAACCCTGTTCCGGCTGGATCTCACCAAGCTTCGCCGGGACGCACCGATCGTCCCCTTCCCCGTCAACACCGAAGAGGTGGACGCGGCTTGGGAGATGACCGGATGACACAAAGAGGAGATGCATGGACTCCTCATCTCAAATTCCATGCAAAACGCCCCAATCATCTCGATTGGGCCTTTGACTGAGAACCCCACACCCCCCTTATCAGGGGGCTGTAAACAGAGGTTTTCTGAAAAGGTGGACGATACCCCCTTAATCCCCCTTTACCAAAGGGGGTTGTGTTGTAGGGATAAACCTTGTCCATCCCACAAAGTTTTAGCGTAGTGAGATTTTTATCCGTTATGTTAAAACCAGTGCGGATAACCCACCGTGCAGAGCGTTATTTAACGGAACAAGAGTCATCCCTACAAAACTACCCCACCCACTTGCTTATCAATCTTTGTTAATCAAATGGCTATAAAAAAACTCCTCAGGGAGCTTTTTTATTCGGTAATTGGTAATTGGTAATTATTTTACAACAACCCCTTTCCCCGCCGCGTTCTCATCATTTTGCAAATCTGTATTCAATTCTTTTATAACCGACAAAATGGCCTCATCAATATCTTCATCCGTGGCTTGGAAAGTTATATCATTCATAAGCGTGGCAAACCTGCCGTCATCAGCCGCAACCGGTGTTAAACTTACATTAAACCAAACTTCGGCCTCATCAACACCTTCCGGCATTCTATTCAAACTCCAAACCAATGCTCGATCCGATTCATTATAGTCAAATTCACCGGCCGTACTTGTAGCCACATCCACAAACGAAACACTGCGTGGCAATTTGGCATCTACCTGAACATCTTTAAGCGAATGCACTGTTTTATTCAATTTCCAAATAATTCTGTAAGTTGTAGCTTTTCCCACTTTTGGCGGCAAAGGACCACTGCCAACCGGAGCCCCTTCCTCGGTAAAATATCTGGCCTCGGCATTTAAAGTAGCGTCAGAAAGCATAACAAAAACCATTGGCGCCATAGTGATCGTACGATTCAATTCCGTCTCACCCACACCGAGCACATCCGCCTCCACATTTACACGCAAAGCCACCGCGCCTTTATCCGGAGCCGCGTAAACAATGGGTAAATTTACATCTATATTACCGCTTGCTCTGGATTCCAATTTTTGCAAATTGGACAAAACTTGTTTATCCCAAACAATCTCATCACCGCTTATGCTTGTAGTGGCCGACGAAGTCAACCTGCTCATATCCACTAATTTTTTATCTGCCAAGACTTCACCCGAATCCAAATCTATAACTTCAAGTTGCATTTTTATAACCACATCAGACAAAGGCTCGTCCGCTGTATTTTCGTAACCAATTATTCCTCTTAATTCTTCACCGTAAGATGCGGATCTTTCACGGCTTTCTGTGCCATTAACAATAAAATTCAAACTCAAATCTCCGGCTAAAACAGGTAAACTTTTTTCCGCTATATGCATTGGTAAAAATCGACCGTCCGCGCCTATTGTCCCAATCTTTGCTTCTATTTCCGCGTCACCTCCAAAACCCGAAGCAAAAGTACCTAAAATTGTTAATTCACTCTGTTGACCTGCCGGTAAATCTGCCAGTTCTTTTTTAAATATCCTCCCTTCCACAGTAGATGTGCCCATGACATCCAAATCCGGCGCGAATCCTTCAGGCATGGTAAAGCGTACTAATAAATTTTCCAATTTATCAGCCCCCGTATTCTTATAATGGTATATCAAAGCCACACTATCACCCGGAATTGCTTTTTCCGGAACTTGTACAAAACCTTCGATCACCGACTCGGCATATTCAATTTTTTTTGTGGCCATGGCTTCAAAATCACTAGAATAATTCGCCGGACGATAAGTCGCTATTGCCTGAACCGCTGATAAAGTATTTAAAGCCCCCGTAAAGCGACCGCGAATCTTTATGGTCCCGTGCTCTTCTGCAGCCAATGCGCCCAACCTCCAAACACGCCCATCATCCGTTGGCTGCGGTTTTAAATCTGTTATTATAAAATCCGTGGGAAAGTTAACCCGCAAGTCTACTCCGGCCAACGGTTCTTTGGCTATATTTTTGTAATTTATAAAATATGTAATTTCTTGTCCCAAGGATATTTTTTCCGGACCTGCGATTTCCATCTCCAAACCTTTGCCCGAAAAACCTTGAAAAGTCTTAAAAAAAGCAAAACCAAACCAAGCTACCAAAAATAACATTAATAATCCCGCAAAAGCAATTGCCGATATCCAAATCCACCTGTTACTTTTAATCTTTTCCAGCCTGGTCATATCCGGCATTTCGCCTTGATCCGCTTCATAGATCGTACGCAAACTATACTCAACCGTATTTTCATCTGCATCCACGGCTTGCGGAGTTCGATTTTCATTTTTGCTTTGGCTGTTATTGGTATTTTTAACCGCCTTTTTGCTTTTCGAATTATTGACTGCCATATTGTCTCTTCTTTAAAAGCATCGCCGAAACACGGTCTCTGTCCCAAAATACATTCATAATATCTTTATCTGTTTCGGATCGTCGCCACTCCATATCCCAAACCGAATCAATCACGATTCTTTGCGTCAGTTCACGTGCTTTTCCTGATTGACTTGTATATAACATTAAATACGCGGCTCGAGCCTGTTCTCTTTTAGCCGGTTCAGGCAAATCTTCATCCATGGAATTTAAAATATCCTGTACCGTAAACGGCAAAGAATAAGAAATAATGACATCCTGCGATCTGCCAGGATCCAACTGCAACCAACCGCCTACTACTGTAAGTCCATCTTCTTCGGCAATCCAAACATCACCCGGACCCGGTTTAGCCGTCTCTTCAATTACTTTCAAAGCCGGATCTTTTAAATCCGAAGCTAATGGCTTTTTAAACAAATTCTCCGGTGGAGGCAAGAAACCTTCCGCTTTTATTACTTCGACGCCTTTTGGCAAATAAAACCTTATATACGAAACATTGCGCACCCCATAAAACAATTCATTCTTCACTCCTTTATGAACTCTGTTTAAATGTACTTTATTTTCTATAGTGCCGTCTTCGGCAATATTAACTTCATGCAATACCGACTCTTGCACCACCCTGTCCGTCTTTTGACCGGCAATGTTAGCTTCAACTATGGCCAAAAAATCTCCGTCAGTTTCTTTAAACGTACCTCCCCAGCCAAATTGTTGTACAAACTCTTGCTCTTCCGGCCTGAACATAGCCACCTGAATATCTTTGGTATTCAATCCTTCAGAAGCGGCAGCCGCGAGTCTTAACCACTCTTCTTTAGACATGTCTTTAACCTTGACTAGTAATTTATTAAACATGTCGCCTATAAATTTTTTAGGTTTATTTTCTTTTTTATCGTATTCTAATTCCACTGATTTTTGAGTTTCTGTATAAAAATTATCCGCATCAATCACCTTACCATACTCAGGCATTTCAATCGGACCGATTACTCGCAAAACATCTTCCATAAAAGATGCGTTAACCGCAACTATACCATCAACCGTAGGCTGGCCTGATTTACTCCAAAACCAATTTATTTTTTCCGCGCTTTTATAAAAATCCGCAAACCAATTGGCATCTTGAAATTGCCACAAAGGATTAATCAAATGCATTGGCTCGGGAGATTGTACTCGCTGTGTCAATTGACTTTTTAAATCATATGGTCCGCCTTCCGGCACATACACTGATTGCAATTCTCCATCCACGATTCTTACCTCGGCCACCGACCCCATAAAACCACCACTCGGTCTGAGCTCTGAATCATTTTGAAATACCAATAAATAATTACGGAATTCTCCATCTCCTAAAAACTTCACCAAAGCCTCTGACACGCTTCGCAATTCTCTAACAGCCAGCGTGGCCTGATTCAATTTTTCCGGCAACATTTTTACATCTTGCCTGAATTTTTCCGGCACATGGTCGGCCCGTATGTGCACCGAAGCATTTTCCGCATCTTCCAATAATGGCAAAGCCGCTTTGGCGTACGTTCCTAAAACTTTTATTCTTTCAATCAGCGATCGCCTTTCATCATCAAATACCTTAGCAAAACCCAATGCCAAAACTTTACCGGCCTCACTACTCTTCTCGCCCACTTCCAACAATGCTTTAGCCCCCCTGTATTGCTCGGGGTTGACAGCCGCCGCGCTGGCGGCCAACAAACTGGATTCATCTAACATTTTTTGCGCTTGCTTAAATTTGATAGACGCATCGGACATTTGATCTATGGAAAAATTTAAATCTTCATCAATCGAAATAGACGCCAAAGCCATCGCGGCTTCATTGCTTTTTTGTTCGATGGCGCCGCTTTGCCCCGCGAATGTTTTATAAGTTGTTAGTGCAAAAGCGGGTACAATAGCCAAAAAAGCCAAACCTAAAATGCCCACAATAAAACTTTTTACGTTCACTTGGTATGCAACCGGCTTCAGACGCAAAGGTTCTTGCTGGGGTATAATATCCTTGGTAAGTGCTTTTGGCTCTATATAGCTTTGCTTGCCATGGCTTATCGTCACCGGACGCAAAAATGACCCGCCTATTTTGCGCAAAACTTTTTTTACTTGCTGATACAAACCGTTTTCACTGTTTAGCTTTATTTGATCGCGCACCATCCACGGTTCAACCTCGCTGACTAAAGCCGCCGCGGTTAAAGTATCTCTCGAAAAACTTTCAGGTGAATACTGATCCGCGTACATCATTTGTTTGCTTGGTTCGATCCTCTCCCGAATTAAATTTTGACCCACAAAGCATTCTTGTAAAGACACTACATATTCACTGCGAATATGCGGTTGATAATTTATGCTTAAACAAACAGCTTCAGGTGCATGATCGGCATCCACCGAACAAGCTATGGCTTTTAAATCCATTTCTTCAACTTCACTTTCCGAATCCGAAACTCTTTTTGAAGCCGTATACTTAAAAACCGAATTATTTTTTTTAACTTTTTTTAACCTGCGCGCCCTGTGCTTTATTCCCGCCGGTGTCAATAAAACAATACCGTCTTGCTCCATAACGCTCTCAAGAGGCGATTCCAAATCGCGCATGCGTCTCATGCGGTCAAATTCATTCTGATAATTTTGTTCCGATTTTTTTTCTATCATGCCACTTTTACAAAACCGATCATGGTATCATTCCAAGACTCGCGTATATGCCTTAAAAGTCAGCTCTGAGGCATATTTCCAGTTATATCTTTCTCGCAATTCCAAGCCTGCATTTTTAGCCTGATTACGCATTGATTTGGAATTATCCACCACCGCTTTTACAGCTTCTATCATATCAAAAATTGAACCCGATTTGAAGTAGATAACGCCTTTGGTTCCCAAAACCTCAGGCATGGGTCGCGAATCCGAAGAAATTACCGGCGTTCCCAGCATTAAAGCTTCTGTTGGCGGTAAGCCAAAACCTTCAAATTCCGATGGAAAAACAAACGCCGACGCCCCTTCATACAAAGCTTTCAAATCCTTATCCAACACCTTACCGATAAAATGAACACGTTTTAAGTTCATTGCCTCAACACGAGCTTGTATTTTTTGCATAAAAACATCCACCTCTCCCGCGATCACCAAATTTAATTTTGGATACACACTTTGCAATGTTCGCCACGCATCAACCAACAAATCCAACCGCTTATGCGGATACGCGCTTCCAACATACAACAAATACTCATATTCCGGAGCCCTTCCACCGTTATCCAAAAATTTCGTCATACCTTCACCCGTCACTACAATCTTATCTTTGGCTGAAGGATAAAAAAACGCCAAATCATCTGCCACAAATTGCGTTGGCACGCAAATCTGTCTAGCTCTCCTTATCGCGGTATCCAGAACAACTCTGTAACCGATTCTTTTAACCATCCTGCTAACAAAAGACCTGGTACTCGCTTTAGCACTATCTTTTTGATGTCTAAGCAACAAATCGTGTACTGTCAATACATAAGTATGCTTACATAAAAATGGCACATTCCAATGTGGGAAATGCATTAAATCCAACCTTTCTTCATTAATAATTCGCGACCAACGAAATTGTTCCGCCCATCCATACCATGGTATATCAGCGACAATCGTTTTAATACAATCTTCGTCCACAAGCGGATGATCTGCATTTCTTGTAAATAAAACATATTCATGATCCTTATGCCCTTTCACCATGGCTTTCACAAGCTCTTCAATATATCTACCTATACCTCGGGTGTTATTTGGACCCATCATTCTGGCGTCAATACCTATTCTCATAACACATAACTCATACCACAAATCCGCTACGCTGTTAAATAAAAAAAGGGCTTAAGGAGCCCGTACGAGTTTACAAGGTAAAGATGATTCCTTAGCCGTATCTGCCTCCCAATCCGAGAACTTAGGTTCAATAATAGGCAACATGGCCAATAACTTATGTCCCAAACCGTTTTCCCAAGCCCTGATAGGCGCCCATTGCGACGAATGACGATTTTTATAAACATGATGCAAGAACTGACAACTTACGCCCAATTCTTCAAAACCTAAGGCAAGCAACCTGCGCCCCAAGTCATAATAAGAATCAAATAATGAATCGTTTAAAAATCCACGAAAAGAATCTTCCGTATACATCAGTACTTTATCAAAACAAACATAATCATCTTGTTCCGACGCATTTTGCTGCAAAACTTTTTCTACCTCTTTCAATAAATCGACAAGATGAATACAAAAAGTCAACTCATTATTAATTCCGGCAATGCGAAACATGAAGCTGTTTCTCAAGTTAAAAAAACGCCCCGTCTTTACTGTTGCGCTTTTCTCCATTCTTCCCCCTTGGTCAAAGGTACGAAGTGCCGTTGCACCAAAGTAATTATATACCAATTATGATTATTATGTAACTTAAAACCGTTGATAAGTATTAAAAAGTCAACGCATAATTACTGATTCATAGCACCTCTGTAAACAGCAAAGCATTAACTTAAGTATACCCCGTAGAAACACATGAATCATCTCACATAAATTACCAAAAATCGCCTATACAACTAAGCGATTTTTATAGTGGTGGGCGTGCCTGGATTTGAACCAGGGACCTTTACATTATCAGTGTAACGCTCTAACCAGCTGAGCTACACGCCCTTAACCTATTGTGGGCAATATATTAACGCATATTAAAAATCTTGACAAGATACTTGCGTATTTTTGCATTTTTGGCTATGATACTCACGCTTTTAACGTCTGCCGAGATAGCTCAGTGGTAGAGCGAAGGACTGAAAATCCTTGCGTCGCCAGTTCGATCCTGGCTCTCGGCACCATAAAAACCTCCGCCAATCGGAGGTTTTTACTTTAGAAACAAGTTGTAAAAATACGGTAAACTTATCCATTTTCTCCCCTAAACTCAAAAAAGAAAAACACAATTCTCTGTGCTTTTCTTTATACCTTGCTG
>CAYFST010000035.1:0-11108 GCA_964345995.1 uncultured Gammaproteobacteria bacterium | reverse complement strand
CTTTTAACCGGCTTACCCTCCCAAGTATTCGGATCTGTCTCGGTCCTGATAATAAGAATATCTTCCTTGGTAAGTTCGATCCCCGCCTCTTTAAGATGCTTCGTCTCGTGAAGTTTCTTAATCAGCTCTTCATCGCTCATGTCCAGTGCGACTTCATTGCCAAATACATGGTCGATCTGCAAAACCGGCATATGCTCGTCCAAATCAGCGTGCGAATGCGTCCGGATAATCTTAAGCGCGAGTCCGATGCCGTCAATCAACTCTTCTTCACCTATTCCATCATGCAGATGATAAGCCACGTTCCGCCTTGGCGTCCAAGCCAACGGCCTGCTACCCACATAGATTCTATATCCCGCGTGAAACCTGTCCCATTCATCCACTTCCGCATTGGTAGCCATCCCTTTCTCACTTTGCAAATAATCAGCGGCCTGTGCGTGACTCTCGTCATGCTCATGTCCGTGAAACGGAACCACTTCATGCGTGTCCGTATCATACATATCCGTATGCACCGTCGCGTCAGCCAATTCAGGCAGATTCTTCAACTCATCCGCTAAAGCCGAAAAATACGCATACTCTGCTTCCTCATCACCGGCAAAAGCCGCGCAACCGGCGCAGTTGTCCATAAAGCAAGTATGTGGCATCAAGTAGATGACGATTTGTTTACCGTCTTTCTTGGCTTGCTCAATCTGCTTGCCGTAAATTTTTATAAACTTCTCGGCACCATGTTTGGCATCTCTGTCTTGCGTTATACAGCCTCCGGCGGAAGCGAACATCTCGGCCGCGCCATAAGATTCGCCCGTGGCATCAACCGCGAATCGGTCGCGTTCATCCATGCAAGTCACATGAACAATGTACGCCTTTTCCATACGTTCCTCGCGCTCGCTTTGAGTTTCTAAAAACTCTTTCAAAGCCTGAAGGTGATCTTTTTGTAAGATTAGCAACTCTCTTTGTTTTTTCTCTGTTGTGTCCATATATTATGTTTAAAGTCCATCAAGTCTATCACGTCCATCAAGCAAGTTTATCAATCTTTATGGGCTTGACGGACTTTTTGCTTGAAAGACATTATAGTTGGCATTCTGCACTAAATCTATAAAATATGCAAAAGTTTCCTATAATGAATTCCGCAGATGATAGCTGTGCCGTGCGAATCAAAAAACCGACAGTTATGCCGGTTTTTCGTTGAGTTCCTCATAATTTTTTATGACGGAGATGGAGCAGGTAACGGGAATCGAACCCGTCTCTCCACCTTGGCAAGGTGGCATAATAGCCTCTATACGATACCTGCGTATTTAATTTGCAATTAGCAACCACCGCTTATAACGGGGTCCCGCGTAATTAGAGATGTGATATTGAGGCGGAATTAGCAATTTAACTGAGTCAACCGGAAGTAAGCTCTAGATACTAATTTCTAATGTATAAGAGATTATCAAATGATGCGAAAACTGGCAAGAGATAAGTTCAACATGTTGGTATATGGTATAATTCTAGCAATATGTATACCAATCCCACACTGATTTTTCTCCTGGGTTTTACCGTATTTCTCTTTTTTGCCATTTGGTTTTTTAACAAGCGTAAAAACAACGAATGGTATGGCTCCGCCTTTTTGGTCTCATCCATCACATTAATATCCTACGCAATACTCGCTGAAGGTTCATTGGTCGCGCAAAACAATGCCGGCATTGCCGTCTACTACACAAGATGGATGTTTTACGCGGCTAGTTGTTCGATTCTTATGGTGTCCATAGCCAAATTCCTCAAAACAAGCAAAGAGTCTTTACTACCTCTTATAATTCTAAACATTTTGGTTATGATAACCGGCACCGTAGTCGCGGTCGCGGTAGGTCCTATCAAATGGCTGATCTTTATTTTGGGTTGTTTATTCTTCTTTTGGCAAATACAATTATTGTTCGAAGGTAAAAATCAAAAAGAACAAAAAAAATTTATATCCAATTACATAATCTTCGGCTGGGCTATTTTTCCGATTGTATTTATCATGGCACCCGAAGGCCTTTGCCTTATAAACAATGCTATTGCCGCATTATTATATTTGATATTGGACTTATTTACCAAGATTGTTTTCTACATCCGCTTAGGGTCTGTAAAAAAAACATAATCGCTAATCATTCTCAAAGACACTTGACACAAGCGTCTTTTTTGGTTTACAACTATATAAGGTCTTTTAAAAGGGGAGTGGTAAAATGCCTCAGAAATATGATCAGCACTTAGGCGTCTTAGAATCCGCTTTTTCCATTATCCGCAAAACATATGCCAAACCGGCAGCCCAAGATGTGGTAAATATCACGCTCGCTCAATTTTTATCCAAAACTCAAGATGAAAAAAGAGCGCTATACCTAGTCGGCTTGGCCGTTCACATGCAACAATTGGGTAGAATTTTTACCAATCACGGAGTCGATTGGGTGCTTATAAATTTACGAAGCGGAGAGGTGATTATGTATGGCGCCAAGAGCCATCAACCCAAAGAAAAAGAAATTGAAACATTACTGCTTGCTATCTGTGAAGTCTGTTTTCTCTACGAACGAAGCCTTTGGGCAATGATCCGTGACCCGCGCCGCGCAGTCTTTGACGCTTGACTTGAGCGTCTTTTTTTGATTGACTAACAAGTATCGCACCTCGATAAAGGAAGGTATTATGAAAAGTCAAGATGGGCGTCATTTCGAGCTTGATGTTGATGAACCCGCACTCGAAGATGAAAAACCGGATACCGAGCGCGGCTTTAGATATAATAAGCCTCAGGAATCAGGATCTCGGCCACTTTCTGTTCCCAGTATAAACAAAACCATTTCGTTTGTTTTCACCGACCGCATAAAGGTGGAAACCGGTGACGTGCCCGAATCACGGCGCGGACGTATTCACGCTAAAACATTTTTGGGCTTGGGTGATTCCGCGCCCCCGCCTTCAAACGGAGCGCAACTGCCCAAAACTTTGTCAGAAGCCAAGGTCGCGACGCGCGCCAACGAAAAATCACTCGCGCCGGATAGCGAACAAGAGTCTCTTGCCGTAAAACATGCCAAACTAGCATTGTTGCGCACAATGAATTTTCTGGATTTCCTGATTGTCAATTCTTCGTCGTTTGAGCGTGCTTCACTGGAAGAGCGTAAGGCTAATTTGGTGGTACCCAAGCACTTGCCCGAGGATGATGAGATCTATCGTATGGAATATTTTGCCAGGACATTCGGTTATTACGGTCCGGTTCTCTGGTTCATCCCGCCGCTTATGACATTGCACGATTTGGTTGCTGCGGGTGCGCTTAGTGAAACCTGGTGGCGCAAAGAGCCGAATTTTCCGGAAGGCTTTACAACGCTGTCACCCTTCGACCCCCCTGACGACGCCGGCAGAGATTACCGTGAGCCCGGTTACTGGACACTCGCTATTCCGGGCCTTATGCCGGGCACGACCGCCAAAACTTTTACCGAGCAAGAGGCTTGCCTGCCCGAAATAGCGCGTATGTGCGGCTTAAGAGTTCGAGATGGCTGCATCGATCCTTCGCATCATATGATTATGGCTGTGCGCGGCATTGTAGACACTTTGTATCTTTGTGCGATTGCCAAACATTCCCATGAATTTGTATCCGCAATCCCACAAATCGCGCGTACTTCCAATGTAATTCGCAGTTATCACGAAGAATCACAACAAAAGGGAATTATTATACCCAAGCACAGCCTGTTTAGCCATTGCCGAGCCTGTGCGGAGTTCTCTCCTCATCATAAGCTCTGCATCGGCGATATGGTTGATGATCGTTCGTCGCAAGGCGTTGGTCTAGTAATCTTCATCATTCCTAAAATCTACAATTAACGCCATCTTCAAGGCGTTTTTTTGACCTAAATCGCAAAATCCTGTTTAATGCGCTATATTGGTCATTTTAGGCAGGGAGGTAACATGAAGACGCTCTATTTCAGGGGCGAAAAAACCAATTTAAAATTGAACGATGTCATCTGTATCACGCAAATCAATGGAGTGTTGGAGGTATTGTTCAAGCGTCCTGTAATCGATGAGAATGGTGATATTAAACTCTTTCGTTTATATCTTCACCGCGTGGGCGAGCAGTACATCGATACTCTGCACTGGTGCCCGCGTCAATTCAAAAGTCAATTTCTCGATACTATTTGTGCTACCTGCGGTTTTGAGCTCAAAGAACTGAAACATTATTCCAAAGGTATACTCAGTGAAGACGGATACGTCCGTTATTATCAGCTCATTCCTCAACAATCTTAGACACGTCGAGTCATATTCATCATATCCGGCCCTAGCCGGTTATTTTATTTGGCATAAGCCGGAGATTGCGTTCGTTCCTTTTTAACTTTTTTCTTAATTTGCTTCAATCCCTCAACCGCGCCCACGGCCAGTGCCGCGGCTCCAAAAGGAGTCCAGCCCGGTATACCGCCTTCATCTTGACTCGCGGCCGCAAAGCTCTCCGGTGCGTGTGAAACCAGCTCAATCTCATCCGCTGTGCGTGGCAATATAATCGCGATATCATCCGTAATATCCAAAACACCCCTAACTTTAACCACGTCGCCTTTATTCAAACGACTGGCCCTGTAGGCCACGCCCGGTTTTATTTTAAAATCCACATCCATATCATCTACCACCAAATGCACGGTCGAACCTGATACATCTCTAACCTCGCCTTGTACCTCCACTAAGCTCCAAGCTATCTCGGCTTTGGGAGTCACTAGCGAAACCTGTCTTATCTTCGGATCTATGTTCGTATTTTTTTCCACTTTCCAACCGTCTTTTTTTGTCAGCGATAAATACGGATGTTCGTAAGTGTTAAATTTCAGTGTTCCGGATATGGTTAAAAACTCTCCGAAAGCGGGGACTTTTTTATAACTTGGCACGCGTACCAAAAGACCCCTGCCGTCGTGATTTAGTAAAATAAAACCTCGCCCCGAAACATGCCGGGGCAAGGTGCCCACGGTACCGCGTAATTTTACGCGCATACCGCCGAAATTATCTTGATGTAACATAGAAAAATCGGTTATTGAAATTATTTCAGATGATTTTGCCGCGCTTTTTGCGGATTTACTCGAAGAGGACCTCAATTTCTTGGCACTGGAAACCTTGGCGCTTGTTTTGTTTGTCGC
Source organism: uncultured Gammaproteobacteria bacterium (assembly GCA_964345995.1). Lineage (GTDB taxonomy): Bacteria > Patescibacteriota > Patescibacteriia > 2-12-FULL-60-25 > 2-12-FULL-60-25 > MWCR01. The sequence continues at coordinate 6,006 of CAYFST010000035.1, read as the reverse complement.
TATTAAATCGCCATTCGTATCCTCTTGAATACCCACTCTTTCCTCCGACTGCCCAACAAAGTTCTGCTTGCCCTTGCTGGGCGTTGAAGATTCTTGCCAAGCGCCATCTTGCATGCGCGCAAACGTATATCCCTTTTTGGATCCGTCATACTCCAGCTTATCCAAAAGCTCGCCACTTTTAGTCTGCAAAAAGATCGTATCCCCACCATTATTTAGTCGGGCCGAGCTCAATTCAAATACTCCAATCTCGCCGGGAGCCAGCTCTCCATTCAAACTCATCAGCTTATTCGCATTGTCATGAATCTCCAGCTCTTTCATGCTCACCGTGGCCGTGGCAAATGAGATAATCTCCACCCATTCTTTTCCTTTAGTCGGATTAGGCATGATCTCATTTAATCTTAAAAAGTTTTGCAAAGACTTATTCAATATTTTTTTATTTTCCGTCTCGGGCGTAGCTATTACCTCGGCAGAGGTCGTTATTTCTTGCGTGGAGCTTGCGCCTTGTATTGCCACGCTAGATGAAGTTGCCGAGCTTTGAGTTATTATCTCAGCCTCAATCTTTTCATCCCAATCTTTTACTTCCAGTTCATGCTTAATCTGAACTTCTTCCTCGCGGATGATATTAGTGCCATTTGGGGTAGGAAATACAGTGTATTGCCAAGCTTGTTTGGCATCACGAGCCAATGCCATGCCTTTTTCATGGTCCGCATAAGTTAGCGTGTCCACAACCAATCCGCCTTCTGTTTGCAGATATACCGTATCACCGCCATTGTTCAATTTACTTGAACTAAGCTCAAAAACTTTGTATTTTTTTTGCGGCCTAATTTCTCCTTTAAGCTTTATGGCGCGGCCTACGGCATCATGGATTTCGAGTCCGTCCAGCAAAATCGTCCTGTCGGCGGCCAAATTTACAAGCTCTACCCATTCTTTGCCATCTTCGGGCGCGGCCATAACCTCGTTGATACGTAAAAATCGCACCATTGTTTCATGCTGAAATGCTGAGCGCGGCAATTGGCTTTGCGGCTCGCTCAATACGGTGGATGTGGGAGCGAACGGCTCGGTGTTTACCTCACCGGTATCCGTACCTGTCGTTGCGCCAAGCAAACTTTCGGTTGACGTCGTGACGGTAGTTGTAGTTGCCGTCCCCATGGGAGCTGTACCGGTCGAGTGGGGCGCAGATACGGTGCTTGTTGTTGCTGTATCGGATATGGTACTCGTCGTAAAGCCAATAGCTTCAGTGCTTGTAGTTGTAGCCTCACTGCTGGTAGCGGAGCCAATAGCATCAGTGCTCGATGCCTCTCCACCAGGTAACTCCGTTTCATCGCTTTGTTGCACGGCGTACGATGTACTCTGTATGGCATCCACCATGCCCGGCGTCCCGCAATCCTCGGTCAGCATGTTTTCGGCTTGTTCGCATGTTATCCAAACCGCTTCGTAATCGCCCAGTGGTTCAATATCAACTCTCACCATGCTGGCTTTAACATCATCCGAAAAGCCGGCAAACGGCGCACTCCCATCCCCGGCTTGGTCAATTAGCACGTCATTCGCGGCAAAGAGCTGAATCAGCATCTTTGAATTGGACAGTGAAACCGTGCTTGTCACGATGTCGGGTGTCACGTTTGCAGCCGCCTTATTATTCCCCGCACCATAATTGGCAACCAAGAGAGCGCCGTTTGCCGGAATCCAAGTTTCGCTTGGAATAACTATGTCCCTGCCGCTTGTGCCGGCACCGGTTATACGCCAACCGCTTAAATCAACGTCTGCATCGGACGAGTTTGCCAGCTCAATCCATTCATCTGCCGTACTGAGCGAACTGCCCGCCCAAGCCACCTCGCTAATGTAAACCGCTTCCGCGGCATACGCGATACGTGGTAAAGCCATAAACATCATAATTATTACTTGGACAATCAAAACCCACCTGCAAATTAATTTACATCTCCTCATATAAATATTTGTCGGTCCCGGTAAAAGATCCCTGTTCGAATGCTTTTACAAGTTCCCGATTGTTATTACTTTCAGTATGACACGTCTTTTATTTTTACGGTGGATAAACTGGTAACTAATACTAAATCGAGCATCTATATAACCCTGTTTGTTGTTAGCGATTGACGCCGCACAATTTCTTGGGACATGTATTCGTAAATGATGATAGCATGGGGATCATACCTATAAAGATAGGTTATTTGGTAATTGAGCTCCTGGTTATTTATTGATGTATAGAATTAGATGATTGGTTACTGGTCAAAAAATGTTATAAAGTAATATCAATATTAAATTTTTAATGGCAAGCTATTGACAGGGTTTAAAAAAAGCGCCGTCCAAGGTACTTATCAACAGACTTGGCTACATACGATGTCCTATGAAATTACGGATAAAGTGCAAATAAGAATGATTTGCTGTACTTAGTAATTATTCGTAAATTCGTCTATGAATTTGTACTTTCAAAAATCCTCTTGAGCCGATATTGAAAAATATAGAATTATCTATCTAACTCAGATATAATATTCGAACATAAGCCATAACGTAAAATGTCATAAATCGTGATAAACGATTTATCCTGTTGAATAACGGGATGATAAACGTGTCATATGATAACTTAGATATGAAATACTTCTTCACTCTTTTGCTAATCGCTTTTCTTGGCCTGTCCGCAAGCATCATTCTCCCGGCGCACGCTCAAGGTACAACCACCACCTATCAAGATGGGCTGAATGGTTATATGGGCACGCGCGATGCCACTATTTCAACCCAATATATCGAATGGAATGAAATCGGCATTACTGAAAAAGACGACGTAAGCTTACGTGCCTATACCGTGGATGAAGATGGTAAAGCACCGTATGAAAAACGCGCCCTGCTCAAATTTACCGATCTAAATTTACCACAAGGCGCCACGGTTACCGATGCCCGCCTTACTCTTGTGGTAACTGATTGGGAAAGCGACCACGAGGGCACGCCTGTTACCGTATTAAAAGGATACTATTTACAAACTCCCTGGAACATTGACGCTCAAGATCTGGGCTGGACTTTTCGCGATGACCCGGATGTAAGTTGGTCTGAACCCGGCGCTAAAGGTGTGGGGGATATCGTATCTGGCGAGTTTTTTACCTTAACCGCCTTTGATTCATCCGGAAATCAAACCAAGACTGCTAAACTGGATAACACAATCGTGCAATCCTGGGTTGATAATCCTTCTGCCAATCAGGGCATTCTCATTGTTAACGAATCCGCGGAAGGTGCGAGTACACCCACGATTGAATCTTCAGAGGCGATAACCCAATCAATGCGCCCCAAATTGGAAATCACCTATACACTTCAAAGCGACGATTCCGAACCAGAGCCAACACCTCAAGAAAATCAACCCCCTACCGTGTCACTTATCGAGCCGATAAGCTCTACTGAATACATGGCTCCGGCAGATATCTTCTTTTCAGCTGACGCAACGGACGACTCTTCTGTGGCACGCGTGGAATTCTATCAAGGCACAACAAAACTCAGCGAAGATACAATCGCGCCCTATGGATTCCTCTGGGAAGATGTTTCGGCCGGTACATATCCGGATATCATGGCCAAAGTTTTTGATGATCAAGGTTTAATGAGCCTTTCCGGTTCGGTCACAGTCACAGTCTCGGAGCCCGAGCCAACTCCGGAACCTGAGCCAACTCCGGAACCTGAGCCAGAACCAACCGAAAACCAGATGCCAACAGTTGCCATTACCTCGCCTGCCAATGACTCAGAATTAACCTCTCCTGCCAATATAATCATCACCGCCGACGCATCAGACTCGGACGGTTCTGTATCGCGCGTCGACTTCTATAGAGGCACTCAAAAGATCGGCGAAGACTCATCGGCTCCCTATGAAATGACCTGGTCTGGTGTCGGTGCCGGTGAATACCATATCTCTGCAGTCGCTATCGATAACGAGGGAGGTATGACAGGCTCTGAGGCAGTACGCTTAAGCGTCATTGCAGATAATTTACCACCAACAGTTGCCATTACCTCGCCTGCCAATGACTCAGAATTAACCTCTCCTGCCAATATAATCATCACCGCCGACGCATCAGACTCGGACGGTTCTGTATCGCGCGTCGACTTCTATAGAGGCACTCAAAAGATCGGCGAAGACTCATCGGCTCCCTATGAAATGACCTGGTCTGATGTCGGTGCCGGCGAATACCATATCTCCGCAGTCGCCGTCGACAATGGAGGTGAGATGACCGGCTCGGAAGCGGTACATCTTACCGTTACGGCATCAAATCAACCTCCGGCAATCTCCATCACATCACCTCTTAACAATGAAGAATTCACCGAGCCCGCCAATATCACTATCGAAGCCACTGCTTCTGATACAGACGGCACTATCACGCAAGTCGACTTCTACCGCGGAACGCAAAAGATCGGCGAAGATTCATTGGCTCCCTATGAAATGACCTGGTCAAACATTGGCGCGGGCGAGTATCATTTATCAGCTGTCGCGATTGACAATGGCGGAGAAATTACCGGTTCAGAAGCGATTCATATCAGCGTCACTGAGCAAGAATCGGTACCTTCGCTTCAGCCGTCAGATTCGCTCACGGTTGGCGTGGACTTGGAAATGTGCAACTCGGCTCAACTATCCGGTAACTTGGTCTATGTCTCAACCGAAGGTAATGATTCAACTGCCAACGGCAGTATAAGCAATCCCTACGGGACGGTCCGTGCCGCTGTCATGAACGCTCAAGCCAGCGATACGATAGTACTCCGCGGTGGCACATATGCCGAACCGCAAGAGGTCCGTATTCGCGTGCCCGATGTGACCATCAGGTCTTATCCGGGCGAGTGGGCAATTATCGATCGATCGTCTGATATGGATGACGTGGGAGTTTATTTTTACGTTGGTTCGGACGGTGGCGCGCTTAAATGCGCCGAAGTCATCGGTGGTTTTTACGCGGTCTCCACCGAAACCAAATGGGATTGGGGAGATCCGAACGATCGCATGGGCGCGTCTAATATATTACTTGAAAATGTTAAACTTCATGATTCGCATCGCGATGTGGTAAAAATCAAACCTCAATCGGATGACATTATCATCCGCCATGCCGAAATTTATAATTCCGGCACAGATCTTACTCCTGGCGAATGCAACGCCGAAGGAATCGACAACGTCAACGGAGATAATATGCATGTTTCCTATACACACATTCATGACACATGCTCCACAGGCGTCTACTTCAAAGGCGGCGCCACAGATGGGGTTGTAGAACATAGCCTCATCGAAAACACCGGCGCCGCGGGCATTATCCTTGGCTTTGATACCAGTCCCGAATATTTCGATCTAAACATTAATCCCGAATATTACGAAAACATCCGCGGTATAGCGCGCCATAATCTCATCCGTAACACAGGTTGGGCTGGTATTGCCCTATACGCCTCACGTGACGCAGAGGTTTATAACAACACAATCATCAACTCCTCCTCTATATATCATTCACCAATTTACTTTGGCATTACCTTCCAAGATTGGATGCCCGAGGCCGGACGCCCTGCCAACATCAACCCCAGTATCCACCATAACATTATCAGCCAGCCCGTCGAACGTGATGCTCACATGATCAGTATCCGCCAAACCGACGAGCTGGGCGGCTTAAGTGCTTTGAATGGGAGTCTAAACATAAATAATAATTGCTATTATCAAGCGGGTGGTTCCACTTCTTTCGAAGATAGTCGTACTCAAGTTGACCAAGGCGGTTGGACAGATGATTGGACGGGTAATCTCGTCAAGTGGCGATCTCATATAAACGGAGATACAAGCTCATACGAGGTAGATCCAGGCCTAGATTCAAATTACAAACCAACCAATTCACTTTGCGCCGGCATGGGATACTAACTGCCAGAACCTTGATTAAGCATGATTTTTACTCACATCGTGTTTAACGCGACACAGTTAACTTGATTACTTAAGGAATACATTATTCAAATAAACCCGAGGCCTAGTCTTCGGGTTTTTTCGCACACCCCTGCGGGCGG
>CAYFST010000034.1:0-11125 GCA_964345995.1 uncultured Gammaproteobacteria bacterium | reverse complement strand
TGAGGCTTATTTATATTGACAAAACCATCAAATCCTGCTCTAATTAGCGCACGCACAATCACAAAAGGAGAACTTAATGTTTCCCAATTTTGGCAAAGATGTTGCAACAGCGGTTATCAAAAATAAAGGTGGTTTCTTGAAAACACGTGTGTGCAAACTTCCTTGGGGAGATCTCGTGCTTTTGGAAAAAGCTTTCTTGATCTTTAAGGGCGGTCAGCGCAAACACGAATTGCACTTGCCCGGAGAAATTTTCCGCCCCAATCAAACTTTAAAAAAACATTCCGGCGGAGTTTCCACGCACATCATTTATGCGGATGCATACGAAGCCGAGCGCGGAGCGACTCACGCGGTGCGCAAATATGGTTTGCGTTCCAAGGAAAAAGGTACGGAAGCCGCGGATCTCAACACCGATGTGCAGGCTCTGCGCGAATACGTGATCTTCTTGCTACGTATGGGTCCGCACTTTGAACGGGTCCTTCGTGATCTCTATGTGGGAATGAATCATTTAGCTTCGCAATATGGTTGGAAGATTAATGAAAGCAAAAAGAAGGCCACTGTCCAAATAGTGCGCGGCCTGATCGAAAAAGATTCTTTGGGTCGCCAAAACATCCCCGCCGCGGCCATGAGCATGGGTGGCGCAATTTGGAACCTGCTGGAACGTGAAGAAGCGGTTCAGTGGCTATCGATGCACATGGACCAAAGAGCTATCCAAACAGAAAGGCTCATCGCTGCCCATATGGGTCTGTACAAAGATCTTTGGAGTATCGTGGGTAGAGATACTTCCATAGCCACTCTGCTAAACGGAGATCCTGCTCAAACACAGCCCTCTCGCGCCAAGCTTGCTAGCATTTTCGAGCAAATGAAGAGTATTCAATTGAGGCCTTTTATTAAAAACGCCAGGCACACGACTCGCGACATCGAAAGAGTTTTGGATGCTTTAAGTAGATATGGCGAAGATGAACTGAAATTGAAACGAAAAGAAATATTAATCCGTCGTCTCAAAGAAGGCGCGCGCTGGGTTTTTGCCTTGGATGCTTTGCAACGAGAAATAATTTTTCCGCTCTCATTCCTTATCGAGGATCTTTTACGCGAGAACCGAGTCAAGTATCGCTCCAAAGGCAAGCAAAAACAACGTGTGCCCATAACGGCATCCATGGCCCCTGCAAAATTCGCGGACTTCGAAGAACGTATCCGCGGATTCACGCAAAAGCTGGGCAAGTGCGATGATGAAGCGTTAGTTCATCCCGTAAAAAACGAGATACTTGCCCTCTTGGACATGGCTGAATCTCATCGCCTAATGGATGACTGGCGCTACGTCAAACAAGATCTGATTGCAATCTCTCAAATCCTCTAGCACCACAACCGCCTAAATTGGCGGTTTTTATGCTGAAACAAATACAGCATATCAATCATTAAAAGGCGAAGTCCTAAATTTATTTCAGGGAGTGGATGGGTCGGGTGAGGGGTTGTGTTTTTCCCTCCCCCTCGCTAAGGTTTTTAGCAATATGAATGAGGCAGAATCCGCCATAATCGAGCAAGTCGAGCGCGTCTTGCAAGATAACTACGTCGTCGCTCCACCTGTGGGCATAGATGAAATTGCCACCAATTACAGCTTTGAACTCGTGGAAGCCGATTTTAAAGATTACGGCGGTAAGATCTCCGGTTTTATCGACGGCGACAGCATCTTTATCAACGAAAAAGATTCCGAAGAGCGTCAGGCTATCGGTGTTGCTATTCTCCTTGGCCGCTATATTTTGAATAAAGATAAAATCACAACTGATGGCTCGTTAAACGTCCTCCGTAGAGTCCCTATCGGCGAGATGGAAACTCCTATCGAAAAAGAATCCATGTTTTTTGCGGCACATTTGCTTATACCCGAAAGCTTGCTGGAAAAATACAAAGACGAAAACCTGCACACGCTGGCGCGCATTTTTGGCGTACCCGATGATTTTATGGGCTATCGCCTGCAATTGGAATATGGCGCCGAGGGAGCGCAGAAAAAATATGCCTGAAATATCAGTTGCCGACATCAAAGCCAAAATAGAACCTCGTTCCGAGTTGGACTTTTCCGAACGTAAAGACCAAGTCAAACTGGCACTGCGCGAACGCGCCGCTCATGTATCCGGCTTTGAGCGCTATTACAAGCTCCGCGACCGCTGGTCACTCTATCTTGTCATCTTCATGTCCATCATGATCGCCTTTCAGGTCTTACTTACCGCACTAATTGGTTTTGGCGTATTAAACTTCCTAAACTATCAATACTTCCTCTACGTAGTCATTGGCGAAAACTTTGCCCAAATCATCGCTATGGGTTTCATCGTGGTCAAATTTCTGTTCCCGGATCAACGTCTAAACCTTGATTAATCTGACTTTTGTTTAAGTTAGCCTGATTACTCAAGGAGTAACTAAAAACTTTTCCATCATATCGTAGGGGCGAAGCTGATGTTCGCCCGCGCCAAAAAATCACATAGAATAGGCAAGCACCAGGTTTGCCTCTACGTATAATCTAAGAGTACTCTTGCTATTTGCTATTTTTAATTTGCCATTTATAATATTCATATGCCTAATCAACCCCAAGTCGAGGTCAACTTGCAAAAAAGTTACCTCAAAATGATCCAAAACAGTGTTGGGTCTAAAATATTTCGTAATCTGTACGCCAGAGTCGATGGTAAACAACGGGATATCTTAAAAAACGGTAATTTGTCCTGCGCGTTTTTCGTCTCTATCATTTTACATACTTTTGAACTTATTAAAAAACCTCATGCCACGGTCCTCGGCCTGCTAAAAGACATGGAACAAAACGGCTGGAAAAAGTCGCGCAAGCTAAAGCTTGGCGACATCATAGTCTGGGAGAGTGAAGATCAAACCGGAGACGGTATAAAGCATCCGCATATTGGTTTTTACATGGGCAAAGATAAAGCCATCAGTAACAGTACCGCTAAAAAGATACCTGTTTGTCATCACTTTACTTTCGGAACAAAAGACGGCAAGCCAAAACGACAAATTATCGCTATCTATCGGCATAAAAAAATAAAATAAATATCGCAACTGCGATCCTAACAGTTCGTATTTTGTGTTTGTGAGTTGAGGTTTATTTGCATCTTGTTTTTTTAAGTTTGATAATTTCCGTTATGTGGGATTTATCCCCTTGACATTTACGGCAAATAAGTCATACTAAAAATGTGCTGAGTGGCGAGAGTCTAATCTCTTTCGTCGCTCTTTTTATAACCAACAAGGGAGGAAGCAATGCAACGCAAAGCACATTATCTGGTCGCCGCAACTTTCGGAGTTATCGTCTTCTTGGGCGAGTTTGGTTGTATGCTGGCAGGTGATTCGTTTGAAACAGCAAACGCATCGGAATCCGAAATATCATCTGCTAATGCAAATCCGGCTCCGTCAATCACTGTCAAAGACCCCATTTTGCTTGAGTCAACCAAGCCGTCCGCTCCGGTGACGGGGGATCTCGTCATCGTTCCCGCCAAAAAAGATCCGCCCGCAAAACCCGGACAACCCAATGACATCACTCTCGAGACTTGCGAACCCGACCCGGATGAAGTAGCCGTTCCTCTAAACGTGGAAGATGATAAACAATGCCACAAAATCCATGCTCAAGCCATCTACGCGAATACTCACCAAGTAAAAAACGTGGAAGCACGCTATAGTTGGGTCCTGGGCAGTGAAGACGCGATTAAAATTGTGGGTGGCTCCTCGGCATCTCATGAACAATCTATCGAACTTCAAGCCAAATACGACATTTTTTCTTACGACAATCTCACTAACGAACCTAACACCGTCATCCGCGTGTGCGTTGAGCCTCTGGAGGGTTGGACCGATAAGGCTCATGCTCCGCTGTGCCGCTCTCTCCCGGTCTACGCAGTCGCCAACATGCAGGGTTCCTGGTGTTTTAAAGGGAATAGTTTCCATCCCGACCCCGAAGTTGATTGCCAAACACTGACAATCGAACAAGATGGTCGCTTTCTCACGATCGAATCATACGATCACGGCACCATCTACGAACGCCAACTCGATTTCTACTACGATAATCTGGAATACCGCACTGATAAATCCTCGTACACCGAAATCGAAGGCTTGATACTGGCCGGCAATGACGTGGAAGGCACGTTCAGCGCTTTTCGCCTTCCGCTCTAACTCCAATCCTCCGCATTCGCGGAGGATTTTTATGTATATTTATCTGCAATTCGCCCTCTTCCCCATCCGATAAAGATTTTAAATACTTCTTACAGTTCATGCGCCATTTGATATACCATCTCCTAAATTTATCTTTTATTTTTTTTGAGTTTACATGGATATCCAAATTGCATTACGCGATTCGCGCATTTTATTTCATCACTGCTCATATCAATTTTAAAAAGATATTCTTTTCACATACACCATATCTCCATCTAACACCCCTTGTAAGTGCACTCTTTCACCGTTGAAATCTTTATTTAAAAGATCTCGGCAATCAAACTTTTCCTCGCCGACAATGCAAAAACTTTCATCATCTAAAACCATTTCTGCTGATTTGGCGGGTTCTCCGGGCGCCTCATAAATAAACCTCCAGTTATCCGTAAATTCCTCGGCCGCCTCGTCCCAGCTAACAATATTTCCGGACTTGGAAAAATTAACTTCATTCAACTCATCATCAACCCCAACATTATAACTGGAGCTGGTCGTTTGCTCCGCATTGGATCCGCGCTGATCGCCCGCAGAGTATGGCTGATGCGGTACTGCGTTATCCGAGGTATTACAACCCGCAGCTAAAATTACTATGATTAAAGCTAAAAATAAAAGTTGTTTCATAACTCATATCAATTCATAAGCATCGGGTCGCTACCGCTTGATCCGTACATCTCCGTAACGCTATCAGCGCATTTAAATCCGTCATTAGTTGCGTTAACTTCACAATAACCAATTTTAGCCTTTCTGAGCGTGGCATCGGATTCCATACTCAGAGATTTGTTGTACGCGCATCCCGGGTAAGTATCTATCGCATTTCCTGTAGTATTATGCAATAACTGTGCCACTTGGCTATGTCCCGAATGTTTTTTATCAACTTTTACGTAACCCGGATATAGTAGCTTCCAATTTGGCGCGATAAAATCTTTATTGCGAATATTTAATCCCAGATAGTTTGGACATTCCGCGCTACCCATGGATAAGATGTAAGCAAAATCATAATCCGCGTTTGTATAATCCGAACTAACAAAGCTGTCTTCATAAACGCAAGCCAATTTATCATCTTGCAATTCCGCATAGCTGAATCTTAACAAAGGAGGGCCTGAAGAAATAAATACCGCCGACAAGTCGGCCAAATTTTCCGGTCTGGTAAATTCATACTCAAGTAATTTGGGGCAACGATATTCTCTGATATTACCGCAACTTTCGTGGTAGGGCTCATCCGAGTCGGATGATGTAGGCTCATCTTCGGATGTCTGCGGAGCCTGTTTTGTTTGAGTCTGTGAATTTCCCGATCCGTCATCTTCGCTTACGTCTGTAACCGGAATCTGGTCTAAATCCATATTCTTAACACCTAAGCCCATATCCCGCATAAGTTGATAAGCGTCGGCACCATTTGCCAAATAATGCATAGTTAAATCCGTGGGATTTACATAATATGCTTTACCTTGATCTTCCACTTTTAGCAGAATCTTACCGGCTAACCTCTGAGGTGCTTTATTGTCAAAGCTTGCAAAGTCATCATTGGAAATTCCTAATCCCAGCTTTCTCATTAGCTGATACGCGTCATCCATGCCTCCCATGTAATGGCGTTTACCCGTATCCGGATTTACATACCAAGATTCGCCATGGTTCTCAACTTGTAATAAAATTCTTCCGCTCAAGCGATCGGCCAAGCCGGCGGCATACGCCGCATCGGCAAAAACAAATAACGATGCAAGACCGAGTGTGCATATTATTGCTATAGTCGTAAATATTTTCATAAAATTAAAAAACTAAGAATCTTAACCATATTCTACCTTAATTGTTAATATATTTCATCCTTAGCTCTTGAGCCTTCATCCATTCATCTATCCAAATATCTGCGTAATTTATTTATAGCTTTTCGCCTCATACTAATTTTATTCTTCTCCTCCGCATCCATCTGCGCAAAAGTCTTCTTAAATCCATCAGGCATAAAAATCGGATCCCAGCCAAACTTTGTTTTGCCTTTAGGTTTTACAATCTTGCCTTTAACCGAACCTTCAAAAAAATGATATTTACCTTTACGGTCCAAATAACCGACAATGGTTTTTGCGTAAGCCGTCTTGTCTTTATATTTGATTGCCAAATCCGCGAGGCCCTTTACGCCCATTGATGCCAAGAACCACTTTATAAGCGGTCCCGGCAAACCTTTCAATGACTTTAAATACAACGAAGTATCTTCGATGATAAATTCGCCCTGTTTAAATTTTTTAGCTTCCATCAATTTGGCTTTTATTACTTCTTGCGGATCCAATTCCTGTATCTCCGCCAGATCCAAATCCAATTGCTCGACTTCGGGCAACATGGCTTTCACTTCGCAAAATTTATTTGAATTTCCTGTTATAAAATATAATTGCTTTACATTTTTCATATTCAAAGTTTACAACTAAGATCGGTCTGATCCGGACCCGGCCGAACCTTTCTCCATTCTCTTTGCATATTTGTCGAGTGCCATCTCCAGTGCTTCTTCCAAATTAACATCCAAACTATCCGCAAGAGCCGTAAGCGCAAACAAAACATCGCCAAGCTCGCCTTTAATCTCATCCCGCGGCTTAACCTCTGCTTTACCGTAATCCGTCATCTTCAATATTTCTTTGGCAACCTCGCCAAACTCGCTTGCAAGATCCAGCGCCCTAAACTCCGGACCTGTTTGCATATTATTCTCCTCAATAAACTCCGCAACTCTCTTTTGCAAATCCTTCATATTACTTACGACTGTACACCACAACTACGACTACGACTAAGCACTACAACTGTACACTACGACTTAATAATAGTTCTTTATTAATTATTAATTGTTATCTATAATACCAAAGTATGGCCACGCAGACCACAATAAATGAAATACTTTCCAAATCATGGGAGATATTTACTCGTAACTTCAAATCAATTTTAATTATTACCCTCATAATCTACACCCCCCTAAATCTTTTATTGGAAAGCTTGCCTACAAATGACACGGCCGAGGGTGTTACGATGGATTTCCACGCCATGCTGTTGCTTGAGGGATTTTTTGGCATTCTGGCCACCATTGCCATCGCTTTTATCGCCAATTCGGCGCTTAAAAACAAAGATATCACTTGGCAAGAATCACTCAAGCTCGCCATTAATAAATGGCTCAAAGCCATCGGAACGAATTTGCTGGCCGGCATCTTATTGTTCGGACTCTTCATTTTGCTCATCATTCCGGGCATCATCTTTTCCATCTATTGGCATTTTATTCTATACGTTGTCATCTTTACCGATAAATGGGGCTTAGAAGCTCTAAAATACAGCAAAGAGTTGGTACAAAACCGTTGGTGGAAGACGTTCGGCTATGCCTTGCTCTTTGGCGGCTTGGCTCTCATCGTTGGTGCTATTGCGTCCATGCCAATTTACTTTATGGCAGACAATATCTTTTTATACGTGGCCGGTGATCTCATAATCGATATAGCTATTGCTTTCTTCAGCGTCTTGTCCGTCGTTTGGTACTTCGCTTGGGATTCATCAAAAATCAAATCACCCGCCAAAAAAATTGATTAAACACCACATTCAACTTTCATTATTTATCGTTAGACCTTATTAATATGCCAAAAAGCAAAAAAGTCACAGTCACCAATCACTTTCAAAAGAATTATGTCTATTACCTAACCGAGCCCACCGGTCGCAATTTTCATACGGACTTCAAACCCGATCTAACCCCCAAGGAAATGCTAAAGATCGGAGTTTTTGGCGGCGCGTACTTTATCGGCGTAGACAACCTTGTTCCCAAAGAATATCCCAAGTCTTGGTTTGCAGGCGTAAAACTTTCGCCCGACCATGAAAAGCATGGGGAGTTGAATCACTTTGGTATCCGCGCCAGTATGCCACTTGCTTATTGGCGCGCCAAGGGCTGGATCAATAAGCAAGATCCTCATGGCTGGTTCGAATGGTATTGCCGCTACTACCTGGGCCGCCGCGGTCCTGATGACGAGCGCCAAATCAAGCGCTGGCGCGCCATCCGCCGCCACATCGCTCAAGTCAAAAAGAACTGCAAGCGAGGCGATCTCACCTGTCGCCGCAAACAGCGCCAAGCAATCCTGCACTGGGCTTACGATAGCAGGAAGATGTAGTCATATAATACGTTACATATAATTAGTAATAAAAAAACCAGGCCTCACGGCCTGATTTCTTTAAGCACCCCTCCTTTGATAAAGAGGGGTGTAGTGGGATTATTTCTTAGCTTTTTTAGCCGTTTTCTTGCCCTTTGTAGCCTTTGGCGTAGTAAGGTTGGTTTCTTTTTTATCTGACTTTTTCTTGACAGGTTTATCTTCTGATGCTTCTTCATCAGAGATTTCTTCTTTAGTCTTCTTAGCTTTTTTAGCCGGCTTTTCTTTTGTGAGCTCGGTATCAGCCTCTAAAGTATGAACTTTATTTGGCTGTTTTAGCTTCTCGATCTCTTTCATGATCAAATCCAGCTTAACGTTTAACTGCTCAAACTGCTCATCCAAGCGATTATCACGAGAAGGCCTTTCCTCTCGGCGAGGTCTGTCAAAACGCTTTTCACGTCTCGCGCCTCTGTCGTCTCCTCCACGGAAACAATTGTTGCAAAGCACCGGCTTTTCACCGGTTGGCCTAAAAGGCACTTCACATCTATCGCCACATTCTGCGCATGTCGCAGAAAACATCCTCTTTTCAAAGTCACGGCCCCTGCCGCCTCTGTCGAACCCGCGGCCACCCTGACCGCCTCTATTAAATTTACTCATACTTTTTCGTCGAATTACGAACAACGAACTTCGAACTACGATATCACGTAGAACAACTTACCTGGTCATATGACCGGGTGGGACGGGGTACGTGCGACGATCCTTAGTTATTAATCGCTAAATGATAGCTTATTTTGAAGTTTTTGTCAAGGTTGCTACTTCGATCCCGTAACAAACCACCTGCCAATATCGTCCAACTCCATTTCAACTTTGTCGAAGTCGGCAAACAACTCTTTAATCTCGCTTTCCGTAAAGAAGCTATGTGTCAAACCCTGCTCGAGACCGCTTTTTGGCGCATAAGTTCCCGGTGCAAGCTCATTGTGATTTTTAAAAGTATTCCAATAGATCGCTTTATCCAAATCCGGAAGTGTAATAAAAACATGTCCTTTATCCGCGAGCTTTTCATGTATCTGTTCTATTAACTTTTTTACAGCTTTTTTCATTCCATGATGAATGGTCGAAATCGAGATAATTAGATCGTATTCATCCTTTGGGATATCAATTTTAAACATATTCGCCACTTTTAGGTCCGCAGTAGATCCTACCAACTCACGCGTCATCTCAACGGCCGTGGGGCTGGAATCAACTCCCGCAACTTTGAACCCAAGACTCTGTAAATATTTTAGATATTTCCCTGTGCCGCAACCAATATCAAACGCCGATTTTTTCTCAAAATCAGACTTTTTCACAAATCCCTGAAACCGCTCATCGATATCTTCAGACAAAGTTGCCCAAGCTTCGCCGCCCGTTTGAAAATCTTTATAAATAGTATCCCATATAGTCATACGCCATATACTATATATAGCAAATCACTTCATTGTCTAGCGCCATGGTCTATCTATAGTTGACTTTTAGGGCTTTTTTCGCTTTAATGCCACTACACTCTCACAAGAGGAGCGTTCATGATAAGCAACGAACAATTGATCGCTGAATTCGAAGACCATGCGAGCCGCGATACTTCTTGTATTGCTCTTGGCTTGACCTATTCTGACGCGGCTTTGCGTCTGCAAAGCCGGGGGCGCGAAGCTCTGCCGGCCATCGTTCGCCATCTAAAATTGGTTACGGTTTTGGATGATCCTCATATCCAAACCGCTTGGGTTATTTTGCTCCGCAACATAGCTGATGAGCTCGATACCCATAGTGTTCCCGGCCTTAACGAGCCTTTCGACAGCTGGATCATTTGGGCTAAGCGGGAGGCGAGAGATGCGTAATGGCAAGAAGCTGCACTACTCACCCTATCGCTTGCAAGCTCAGGTGACTGCCCGAGGTAGACGTGCCAAGGTCAAAGCCGCCGGCGCGCCCGAGCGTCTCGCCTTCCTGCCATATCTGCAAATTGTCGCCGGATTCGGCGTCGCGGCCGTGCTCATCTGCCTGAATATCGCCTACAAGCGCGGATTTATCGCTGTTGATTACGGCGGCTACATCTCTATTGCACTCGCCGCCGGGATTCTGGTCATCTTGGCAATCTGGTACATTAAAAAACTCATCCGCGTCTTTCAGCTGGATACAAAACTCAAAAACCGTCACTAACCGACGGTCTTTTAATTGACAATTAATCTTGAAAAGGCTTAACTACCATCTAAGGAGAAACCGTACTATGAAAAAGTGGCAAAAAATAAAAACACTAAAGCGTTACTCTTTTGGAATAGGCGATCGTGAGTTCTACGGACTTGATCATGATCAAGTCATCACTCCCGGGGGAGCGGATGGTGAATATTTCGTTATTCGAAATTCTCCGCATTCGGTGATCATTCCCATCCGGCCCGGCGGCATTATCCTTTTGGTTCGCCAGCACCGCTATGCAACCGACGAAGTCACGCTCGAACTGCCCATGGGCAATTCAGATGGTGGCGACCTATTACTTGCAGCTCGTCGTGAACTCGAAGAAGAAACCGGACACACAGGCCATTTTGCTGAAATCGGCAAGTTTCAAGAAGCAAACGGCATCGCCGAGATTTGGGGGCATATATTTATTGCACATGAAGTAGTTCAAGCCTCTAATCCGGCAAGTGATCCTATGGACAAAGATCTGATTGAATTGTGCCCTTACACTATCCAATATGTGCGCAAAGCCATTGCTCAAGGTGAAATTACTGACGCCTCAACAATCTGCGCCTTTGCCATCGCTGACTACCAAGGCCGCTTCAAGCAATTTGAAGTAATCACATAAACCGCCGCTTAGGCGGTTCTTTTTAACC
>CAYFST010000033.1:0-11317 GCA_964345995.1 uncultured Gammaproteobacteria bacterium | reverse complement strand
ATAACTTGATCGCCCGGTATGACACCATCTGTTACCTGTACGCGACCTTCATCACCTTTTAGGCCCTGAATTATGGTGCGCTCCACGGGTTGATCGTTTACCAGTACGCGAATGGTTTTTTGGCCGGATTCGGGATCTGTCTTAATGGCACGCAAAGGAATGACGACGGCATTTTCGGTTTCGTTGGTTTTGATGGTTACGTTTGCCGTCATGCCGGGTTTGATTTCGTAATCTTTTTGGTCGATCTGTACGCGTACATCATAATAAATCGCTTCTTGGATAACGGTTTGGTCAGGATTTTCAGCAGTGACCGTACCTTTGAATTTTAAGTCATCGCTATACGCGTCCAGTGTGATAACAGCGGATTGCCCAACCTTGACTTTGGTAATATCCGCTTCCGGCACCTGAGCTTCGATGTCATATTTTTCCGTACCGATCATTTTGATTTGCGCTGTGTTGGCAACAACTTGTTCACCTATATCTGAAACGACGTCGGTTATGGTTCCGCTTACGGGCGCGTATATCTGCGCTTTTT
The DNA here is from genome assembly GCA_964345995.1 of uncultured Gammaproteobacteria bacterium. Taxonomy (GTDB): domain Bacteria; phylum Patescibacteriota; class Patescibacteriia; order 2-12-FULL-60-25; family 2-12-FULL-60-25; genus MWCR01. The sequence continues at coordinate 10,782 of CAYFST010000033.1, read as the reverse complement.
CCAAATTGGCTGCAGCTTGGTCGAGCGCGACTTTAGCATCTTGGACTTGAGCTTGCAGGCCGGCGATATCAACGGCGCGCGGATCGGCTTTTTTAAGCTCCAGCGTGGCTTGAGCGGATTCGAGCGCGGCTTTTTGGATCGCGACCGATGAAGACGCGGCCGAAATCTTTAAATCGATATTTGTAAGTGCTATGTCGTAAGCGACTTGAGCCGATCGGTAGGCGTCTTCGAGTTTGGCTTGTTCCGAGGTTTTGGAAAGACCCGCATTAACTACAGCTTGGCGAGCGGTATTTACAGTTGTTTTTTGCGCCGTGACAGCAGTGTAATCTGTATTGATAATTGTTTTTTTAGCGTCAAGTTGCGTTTGATTAAAGTAAGTCGATGTTATCGTATTGGATAAAACGGTTTGTACATCCAGCAAGAATTGCTGAATATCGTGTATAGTTGTTAACAGCAAATCTGCCGCATTTAAGACTTCTTGTTTAGACGAGTTAGCATTAATCGCGTCAACAGCTTGCTGTGCGGCCTTTTTGGAAGCTTTGGCGATTTTATAACTCTGCTCGGACTTTTGTTTAGATCCATCGGATAGCGCGCCCAAATATGATTCATACATTTGATTGGTAGCAGTGTCATCAACGCCGGCAACGGTATCACCGTCGATGAGCGCGGTTTGCAAAGGCCCCAAGGAGCCCAAAAGCGATGCGCGTGCGGATTCAATGGCATTTATAAGGGTTTGGTCGGAGATGGGTGAAGCGTTTTGCAAGTTATTTTTGGATGTTTCAAGAGCGATTTCCGCGTTTTCCAAATCGTTTCGCACTTGAATCTTGGTATTATCATAGTCTGTAAGCGCTTGATTATATGCGGCTTTGGCTTGGTCTACTCCGGCTTGAGCCACCCGAATGGATTCCTCGGTTTCGCCGGCTAAACGTTGATTTAAATTAGATACAGCCAAAGAATAAGCGGCCTGCGCCCGACGGTAAGCAAAGGTTAGATCTTCATCTTTCAGCTTGGCCAAAACATCACCCTTTTCCACTTCATCTCCGATTTCAACCATGACTTCTTCCAGAGTTCCATTGGTTTCAAAAGCCAAATCAATGCGTGCCGCGGGTTTGATTTCACCGGTAACTTCGACGCTTTGAACCAATGTGCGCTGTTCGGCGGCAAAAACCTCATATTCCACCTCGGACCCGGTTGTTGAGCTGTAATACCACCAACCTGCGGCCGCGAGGATAAGGATCAGGATGATCCAAAAGCGTTTTTTATGATAAAAACGCTTTTTGCGGGGCTTTTTGACCGGCGCAGACTGGATTTGGTGTCCGCTTGATTTTTTCTCGGACATAATTATTTATGATTGATGATTTTGTCCAATTGTGAGGTCATGTGCTTTAACATTTCTTTAGCTTGATCCATGGGAATAAAAGCAATGGCTTCTTTGTGGCTGACTACAGCAAGCGCATCACCTTTTTTTAAATTATAAATCTCCCTTATTTCTTTGGGGATTACAACTTGCCCACGTTCGCCCATGGTTGTTGAGCCGATAAACATGGGGCAACTTGGACATCCTTCTTTCTTTTTTGCCATATATAAAATAAATACCAATTACCGAATACTAAATACCGATTACCGATTACCAATGTTGGAATCGCTAATGCGATATTTATAAATAAAAATTGCCATACAGTATTATATGATTTTACATATTTTATACGATTCTTACAAGTTTTTTACCAATTCATTAAACTGATCGCCACGGTCGAATTCGTTTTTGAACATTCCAAAACTGGAACAGGCCGGCGAGAGTAAAATGACATCGCCTTTTTGCGCTGATTTGAGGCAGTTTTTGAAAGCGGCTTTTAGCGTACTATTTTTGGTATACTCAATCCCCTTCTTTTTCATTGCGGCTGTAAACCTTTCAAAAGCTGATCCATCCAATACTTGCACATCGACATTAGGTGTTTGACGTTTGACGTTTGACATTAGTTCTTCGTACGGAAGATCTTTTTCTGCGCCGCCACAGATCCAATGCAGAGTGTGACCTTTGCCCGCAAAACGTTCTATGGCGGCCAATGCCGCGTCCGGTGTGGTTGAGGTTGTGTCGTCAACAAACGTGATGCCGTTTTTGACAGCGACGATTTCTTGTCGATAAGGCATTCCTTTGTATTTTTGCAAAGATTCACGGATGCCTTTTAGCGTGGCGCCCGCTTGATGCGCGGCGACCGTGGCCGCCAAAGCGTTCATAATGTTATGTACACCGGTTAAACCGATCTTATCGGTTGAGATGACTTCCGTGAGTTTTGTGCCGATTTGCAACTTAATCTTGTCGCCGGCGACCCAAATTGTTGATTTTGACTTTTTCTTAGCTGAAAAGCCTTTGATGATACTGGGGGCTTCGGCGATGTAGTTCGCCACATATTTATCATCCAAATTCGGGATAAAGACATCGTTCGGCTTTTGGTGACGGACGATTTGCGCTTTAGCCTCGGCATAATCCTCCATGCTATCGTAAGTATTTAAGTGATCACGCATGACATTGGTCCAGACAGCGATGTTTGGCGAGATACCCACTTCACCGCAGGTTTCCAGCATCCAGCTTGAGAGTTCGATGACCGCAATATCATCTTTTTTGAGTTTATCTAAAAAAGTTAAAGGTGAGACTGTTATGTTACCACCAACGAAAGCGCGCTTTTTAGATCTCTTTAACATGTCGCCGATCCAAGCTGTTGTTGTTGATTTGCCGCGCGTGCCGGTGATGCCCACGGTTTTGCAGGGGCATTTTTCCAAAAAGATGGTGATGTCGTTAACAATTGGTTTGCCGAGTTTTTTAGCTCTAAGGTACATTGGGTCGTTTCTGCGGACGCCCGGATTTTTTGCGATAATATCAGCCCAGTCGATGTCTTTAAGTTTAAGACCCCCGAGATGGAATTTCACGTTTTTGTATTTCTTGAGTTGCGTGACGTTTTCTTTAACCTCACTCGCCGGAAAAGCGTCTGTGACAATTACGTCGTGACCTTGGCGCGCAAAATACAAAGCCGCCGAGACTCCGCTTCCGGATGTGTAACGACCGAGGCCGAGGATGAGGACTTTCATATTGTCTGAACTTTGATTCGCATAATTAAATGATTTACTTGAAAAACACCTAGAAAAATAGACATCCTTCGCTCAATCCCTTGAAAGAAATTATATAGTCACAGTTGTGAAAGATAGGCTTTGCCTGCTCTTTTTGATATTCTAACAATTTATCCCTGTCTTTAATTACTTCCCTATAATCTGCCCTGTTATCTTTATGTTTTACGATTTTAACTTCTGAATTTTTAAATTTGTCGGTCTTAAGGCTAAAGAGTTCTTGAAGTGTAAATATAGTTGACATGCACGGATAGGCACAAGGCCTATCTTTACATTGAGTTACCGCTTTGACAAATCATAGCGGATATCCTCTATCCTTCGGAGATGTTGTTTGGATTGATCAAATTTAGCGCGCAAACCGCCGGTGAGTTCTAGTGAAGCCAGGTGTTCTACGATTTGCACGGCGACGGAGTGCGCGCGTTCAACCGTGTCTTTGTCGCCATTTGTGGCTGAGAGGACAGAGAGGCGCGCCATTTCACCGGCTGCGTCGGCCAGGCCGCCATAGATTGCGTCGGGATAGTTTTTGAGGATGGTGGGATAAGTAAGTTTACCGTCTAAGAAAGATTTAAAGATACGCGCTTCGGCGTATTCTTCGATAGCCGCTTTCCAAGTACCTTCACTTTGTAAGACGGATCGCTTGGCGATTATTTTGAGCCCGGCTTTTACAAGAGCGTCCGCTTTATTGAGGCGCGTGGTTGTCTCGGTTTTATCCGACCTTTGCAAAGCAAAAATCGTCTTTTTAGAGACGCGCAACAATTCACTCGCAAGCTCGGATAGTTTGAGGCGATCTTTGTCGGTGGCCAGCTTAAGCTTCTCGATATTTTGCCACTCCCCGCCTTTCATAATAGGTTCCTTCATAGACATATTCAATATGACGCGCCACTGATTCCCAAGAAAACAGACGCTTAATAATTTCCCGACCGCGCTCTCCTCTTTCTTCGGCGGCTTCCGGATCATCCAACACCCATTGCATAGCCGCGGCAATACGATCAATATCGCCAACAGGTACGGCAATTCCGGAATGATCGATGAGTTCGAGGTTGGCCTTGATATCGCTCATGATGACAACTTTGCCATGACTCATGGCTTCCAGGATAGAAACGGACAAGCCCTCGGCACGTGACGGGTGTACCATGGCGCGGCAATTGGCGATTAGAGATTTGAGTGCGGATCCGCTGATATGCCCGGTAAAAATGATACGCGGATCGCCTTTGGCCAGTATTTTTAGTTCTTCCATGTATTCCATGTCATCAAAAGTGGCCGACCCGGCGATAACCAGCTTATCATTACTTTTTAATTGTTTGAAAGCACGAATGGAATCATCTTGGGCTTTATGAGCGACCAGGCGCGCAAGGTGGATAAAATATTTTCCGGATTTGAGATTGTATTGCTTGAGTTCTTTGGTACTGTAACGTTTTTTGGGAATTTCGACACCGTTGGGCACATAATCCACTTCTTTTTTGGGGAATAATAATTGGCAGAGGATTTGCAGTTCGTGAGACACGGTGATAGTAGCGTGAGGTAGGGCGATCGCTGCCCATTCAGAGAACATGAGATAGAATTTGGCAAAGCCACCCCATTTTTCATGAAATTGATCGCGGCTGTGGAAGGTTACGATTACTCTTGCGGCACGTTTAAAGATCCGAGGAATCCAACATAATGTGGAAGGACCTATACCGTGGTAATGTAAAATATCGTAATTAACGGTAAGAGCATGCAAACTTGCCAAAAAAACATGTGATATGGTATCAAAATGTTTGGTTTTTAATGAAGGTAATGTGACAATTTTTATACCGCGGTGTTTCTTTTTGAGTTTGGGATTAGCATATTTACGCACGTAAACAGTAACATCGTGCCCACGGTCAACAAGATGGCGCGAGAGGTTTTCTACATGCGTTTCTACGCCTCCACCAACAGGTCGCAGGGTGGGAAGACCCTTGGCGCCTATCATGGCGATATGCATCTTGATTGATTTAGCCATTTATGTTAATATTGTACCGCAATTTACATAAAATACCAATTAACAATTACCGATTAACAATACTGGAGGTTTAAAGGCATTATTTACATAAATAATATCGAGCTCGCTCGATTCCTGCATTGGTTATTGTTTTGTTGGTTATTGAATATTTGCAGCAAGCGCGTGTAGCTCAGTGGTAGAGCAGCGGCCTTTTAAGCCGATGGTCGTGGGTTCGATCCCCACCGCGCGTACCATGATAAAAACCTGCTAAAGCAGGTTTTTATCATCTTCAAACTTAAAATATTAAACTACAAATAGTGTAGTGGGGATCGAAGGGAGCGAGAGCTCCGAGCGTGCGCAGGAGCGGTGCGCAGCGACGCGGCCTCGAATCGGATGCGAGAGGGATCCCCACTGCGCGTACCACATAAAAATCGTCTTAGCAATAAGGCGATTTTTGTTTTTTAATAACTTGACAACGATTCACGTGGCACGGCCATACAAAAATCCGCTTCGGCGGGTTTTTAATTATTTTTTAGTTTTTCCCATTCATTATTTTTAGGTTTTAACAAATACACAACCGTTCTCTCAGATTTTTCGGTCACAAGAGGCGCTAAGCACATCTCGATTGCGTCAAAAAATTTTGTAGGATAGTGTTTTTGATTTGCAGTAATGATGCAGTAGTTATTTTCAAGACAGTAAGCTCCCAATATTGAATCGATCGGATCAATTTTTATGTCTGCGTTAACTCTTAAACGAGCCGATGCAATGAGATATCGGGAGTAATACTGTATTTACAATAGCTAAAAATTTTTCCAGGGTTTGAATCTTTAGAAATCTTTTCAAGCTCCTTATGCATCCTTTTGTCCAATGATGCTAATTCATAAAAAACAGGCGTAGGTATAACGACCCTCGCACTGTCTAAATTCTTAATTAAGCTTTTTACTAATTCAATCCAGCTTTTACTTTTATTTTCTTGTTGCTCTTTTTCCTGGTCGCTTGCACTGATAACGCGCACTACACCCGCCGCTACTGTTGTATCCAATAAAACAAGCATACATCAAATTGTCGCGCCATCTTCTAACAATTCCACAAGAATGTCGCCCGCAGCTTTTCCTATATTATCAATAGATTTGTTAGTTTTGGCTTTATTGTGCAATTCTTGCAATTCTAACTCAAACTCAGCGATAGTCTGACCCTCAAGTTTAATATTAAAACATTGAACATCTTGCTTTTTAGCTTCGCTCATAATTATAGGGTAAAGAATTTGAGAGAAATATGCAAAAGCGCCTTGCGGATAATTTACTCCATCTCCTCCGGTAAATATCTTTCGATGATGGATGCCCATTTGGCGCCGTTGTCGGTGGGGACGGCTCTGTGGAGTTCGTAGCCCAGTTTTTGGAGTTGTTGCGGATCTTTGAGTAGGCGAAGGACATTTTTGTAGAGGTCGTTAAAAAGATTCTCAGATTCTTTGACTTCGATGGTGGCTATTGGCAGGTGGCGGGAATTCTTTTCTTGATGCGTGCTTTTGATGGGCACAAGAATGGTGGGTTTTGACAGTGCGGCTAAATCGGTTATGCCGCCCATGCCGGCGCGCGAGATGACTATGTCGGCCGCGGTATAGGCATGCAAAAGTTCGTCGCGATCCAAAAATTCAAAGCGTTTGTAACCGATTTGTTCGGCGGTATTTCCAGAACGGCCGCGCCCCGTGATATGCAATACTTGGACTTTTTCCAGCCACTTGCCGATGTTTTGTTCGACAACGCTGTTGAGCGCGCGAGAGCCGGTGCCTCCGCCGATTACCAACAAAACCGGAGTTTGACTGTTAAAACCGAAATGTACTTTGGCATCCACGGGTTCGGGCGGGTTCGAATCCGCAAAACGATTGGGTGTGGCGATTTGTTTTTCATCTTTGCAGTTGCGGAATTTTTTGTTGTGGTAGATGAAACTGGTGGTTATGACTTGGCAATGTTTTTGTACAGCGAGATTAGACCAGCCGGGCTGAAAATCAAGTTGATGCACAATGCAGGGTGTATCGCGACGGGCGGCAGAACGAATAAGCGGGACTTGAGTGTATCCTCCGGCACCGATGATGATGTCCGGTTTGTGCTCATCAAGCAATTTACGCGCGGCTTTGCGAGCTTTGAGGTAATCGAATGGCCAGGTAAAAAGTTTGATAGAGGGGTAGCGCGGGATTTTGGCACTTGGCAGTGTGTAAAACGGTATGCCGCGTGCCTCCACGGGTTTACGCTCGGGCCCCTCGTTAGTGCCAATCCAAATGAACTTGTCGCGGGGATGTTGCCCACTCCAAAAAGCATGCAATGCCAAAAGCGGGGCTGTTGGCCCCATGGTTCCTCCGCCGACCAATGCTATCTTTCTTGCCATAAACGCGTTCCTTTGCTTATAGATGCCATAATACCACAAGCGATTGAGAGCGCAACAAAAGCGGATGAACCATAGCTGACAAAGGGTAAAGTAACACCCGTAATGGGTACCAAGCCCAGCATAGATGCAATATTGAGTCCGCTTTGGATACCAATCCAAGCTCCGATGCCCACCGCTAAAAATTGACCAAAAGGATCTTTGGCGCGTTTGGCAATATCAAGGCATTTGTAGATAAAGAAGCCCAAAAGAGCCAAAAATAAAGTCGTGATAAAAAAGCCCATTTCTTCGGCTACTACAGCAAAAATGGAATCGCCGGCCACTTCGGGCAAGTACAAGTACTTTTGGCGAGAGTGACCGTAACCCAGTCCAAACAGCCCGCCTGAGCCGATAGCAAGAAAAGCTTGGTTAATATGATAGCCGATCCCCTGCGGATCAAGTTCGGGATGCAAGAAGGTGAGTACGCGCTTAGCGCGGTAAGATGTAGCTTGTATTAACAACCAAAATAAAGCCGCTCCGGCTGCGCCGATACCCAAAAAATAAATCAGTGGCGCTCCGGATATGAAGTAAGCAGTAAGTGCAGCGCCGGCAATAACAACCATTGAACCCGTATTAGGCTGCATGATAAGCAAAAACATGATCAAGCTCAGAGCTAATAAAAACGGTATTAAACCTTTTTCCAGTGTGTGCGCTTCTTTATTCTGAGTGCGCCTTTCCAACCAAGCCGCTACGTAAACCAAAAAACCGATTTTGACAAATTCCGACGGCTGAAACGTAAATAATCCCAAATCCACCCAGCGTCCCGACCCGCCGAAACTCACGCCGATGTTTGGAATATAAACAAGGAGTAGTAAAAGAATGGATAATATCAGCGCAGCCGGTGCAAGTTTTATAAAGTAACGATAGTCTATTCTTGCAAAAATCGTAAATAAAATAATGCCGGGTATTAATCCATAAATAATTTGGTGCTTAAAAAAATACAAAACATCATCAAATTTTTGATAACCGATCGGTCCACTTGCCGACAGAAGCATCAATAAACCGAATCCCACTAAAATAATGAGACTATATAAAAATCCGCGATCAATTGTACCCCTTTTTTCGCGCATATTATTTATCGATCATGTGGATCAGGACACCAAGAACAGCGGTGATAAATGCGACAATCCAAAAGCGCATAACGATGCGGGGTTCACCCCAACCTTTAGCCTCGAAATGATGGTGAATGGGAGTGCTCTGGAAAATTTTTTTGCCTGATCTTAGTTTTTTGGATGTGAGTTGCATTATAACCGAGCCGGATTCCATAACAAAGATTATACCGATTATTGGTAAAAGGAGAGGTTGATTGGTGAGCATGGCTATAATACCCAACGCTGTGCCCAACGCCATGGCACCAGTATCGCCCATGAAGAATTCAGCGGGATTGATGTTGTGCCACAAAAAGGCCAGTAAAGCGCCAATAATAGCAGCGCAAAGCGCCGTGATATCAGTACGTCCTTGCATGAAAGCGATGGCTCCAAACGCTCCGAAAGCGGCCATCAAAGTACCACCGGCTAAACCATCCAAACCGTCTGTAAGGTTAACCGAATGTTGCGTGGCCACGATAACAAAGATGAAGAAAGGAATGTAAAGCCAGGATAATTCCAAGTTGCCATTAAACGGGATGTGAATCGAACTCCATTCGAGTTTGTCATAAAACCACCAGGCGCAGATAATCGCGATGGAGGTATAAGCCATTAGACGATGGCGCACACGTAGTCCGCCACCTTTAGGACCGATTTTGCGGACGTTTAGATAATCGTCCACAAGGCCGATGAGAGCGGCCGCTATCATGGCGCCAAACGGCACAAAGGTTTGACTGCGGGACAGTATATTCCAAGAACACCAGGGCTCGACATTCCAGAGAGCGCAAATAAGCCATAATGAACCGACCACAAACAAAACAGAGCCCCAAATGACCATACCGCCCATGCTGGGAGTTCCGCTTTTGCCGGCGTGTATTTTAGACATAACCGGAGCACTGGCCTCGTCGCGGATATTTTTGCCCATTTTGTATTTGCGTAAAAGCTTAACTACGGTGGGCGTGGCGATAAAGGCTACAAAAAAGCACGCGAATGCGAGGGCTATGATGCGAATGACTTCCCAGGTAATGATGTCCATAATAATGTCGAATATCGAATGCCATATGTCGAACGTTGCTTATTACTTGCTATTGACGTTAGACTTTTGACGTTTGACGAAAGCTTTAGATATTTATTTTGATTAGTTGAAAAAGTTGAATTATCCAAATTATGGCTGTAATGGCCGAAAGAGCAAGTAAACCCGAACCGGCCAGGCTGTCTTGTCGAAAAAAATAGTAACCCAGGGTTATGGTAGCAGAAATTAGCACAACTGGCACGAACAGAATTAGAATGAGCCAAGGATACGGCAAAACCTGGTCAATTCCCAAATAGACCGTATAATGTGTAACTACGTAACCGGATGGCAATGACAGGCTGAATAAACGATATCCCGAATAAACGCTTGCTGTAACCAAAGCGGTTAAGGTGGTAATCATTCCCCAGCGCATCAATGGGTTTTCCCAAGCAATACGGGAGCTAAAACGCCACTCGTCCCAAATCATATTACTCTACTGCGCGTACTTCATTAACTTGGGGGATCTTTTCCTTTAGAGTGGCTTCAATGCCGCCTTTTAGAGTGATTTCAGCCATGGGGCAACCCACGCAAGCACCATGTAAGCGCACTTCGACAAGCCCGGTTTCGGAATTTGCGCTGACTAATTCAACATTTCCTCCGTGCAAAATCATGGGTTCGCGTACTTCATCTAAAATTTGCTCAACTTGGCTATAAAATTGTTTTGGCTTGGTTTCCATTAACTTGTACTATAACCTCCACAATCCGCCTTGACAAGCCCCGGATTATGGCTTAATATGGGCACACTTGCGTAACAAGATCAAAGTTACAAGTTCTTCACGCGTAACAATAGTTACTCTTGATGAACTTTAATCATTTAATTTTTAACTGATTTTATGGCACACGTAAAAGCTGGCGGTTCTACAAAGCTGGGTCGCGATTCACAAGGACAACGCCTTGGCACCAAAAAATACGCCGGAGAAAAAGTGAAGATCGGCAACATAATCGTCCGTCAGCGCGGATCCAAAATTCGTCCGGGCCAAAATGTTAGGATTGGCAAGGATGACACTCTTTATGCTGTCGCTAACGGAGTTGTGAATTTTACAAAAAAGCATATTACCAAGTTTTCCGGCGAACTCAGATGGACTAAATATGCGAATGTAGTCCCTGCTGAAAAAACCAAATAA
>CAYFST010000032.1:0-11400 GCA_964345995.1 uncultured Gammaproteobacteria bacterium | reverse complement strand
TTTTTTGTTGACAAAGGCAAATATTCATGTTTTATTTTATATAACCGACTAATAAAAAGGTATAGAAATGAGCAATGGCGAATACGAACACCTAACCAACACGCCTCAATGCGATTTGCGCGATGAAATGATAAAACGAATCAAAGTAGCTCTTTCATGTATACAAAACGAATCTATCCGCAATAATTTGGCCATACAACTATTAACTGCCAGAATCAACCATCCTCATTCACTCAACGACCCCGTCAAATGGCGGGCCACCATACAACTTTGGTATAAAATAGTGGATGTTTCGCCTCAAATTGGCTATATACTGAGCGAATATGACCAAGCCTTCCAAAGAAGGCAATCCATAATGATTGATTATGCGATGATAGTTGAATAACCCCAAACTCGGGGATTTTTTTTATCATGGACAAATAAATACAAAAAAGAGTAATATAAGCCACATGAGTTTACAAAGTAAAATTAACATTTAGCATTATATAATTATTCATCATTCTTCGCTTATGAACGAATCACCGCTCACTCAACCAACAACGGATTATGCGCTAAATCAAGCACCCAAGCAATCCATGATATCTCATAATAATGATAATCCCGAAACAGAAAACCACAACACACCACCGATGACAGATACTATTCGCACGTCGTTGGAAGCTAAAAATGGCAAAAAAGATTATGCGCTTATCACCGGTGCCTCATCCGGCATAGGTGAGGCGTTCGCAAGACTTTTAGCATCAAAAAACAAACCTCTGGTTTTAATTGCGCAAAACGAAGACAAACTAAAAACTCTGGCCGCCGAATTACGTGACAAGCACAATATTGACGTGCGTTTTATTGCCTCCGATTTAGCTCGATCCAAAACTCTGCCCGAACTCCCCGGTAAACTGAAACGTATGGGCATCACTATCGACATTCTCGTCAATAACGCGGGCTTTGGTAAATACAAAGCGGAACACAAAATCCGTTATGAAGATTCTTTAAACATGGTAAACCTCAACTGTCGTACACTACTCGGTCTTACCAAGCTTTTTTTACCGGAAATGTTGACGCGTAAAAAAGGCGCAATAATCAATATCGGTTCCGCTTCAGGTTTCTTCCCGGTTCCATATATGGCAACATACGCCGCCACCAAGGCCTTTGTCATCAGCTTTAGCGAAGCTCTGGCGGAAGAAGTAAAAGACAGTGGAGTGCGCATAGTATGCGCCTGTCCGGGTGCCACGTCCACAAACTTCCAAAATCGCGCCGGTATAAACGCCTCGGAACATCGCAATTTAATGCAATTAAACGATCCGTTCACGGTAGCCGAACAAACCATCGAAGCCTTAAAAAATGGCAAAACGCTAGTTGTCATTGACAACGCCTCATTTCTTGCCAAATACGCGCCTTTATTCGCACCCCGCAACCTACTGGCCAAATTCGGCAAACGCCTGATGAACCGCAAAGCTTAATGACAAAACTTTAAAAAACGCAAGACACAAAATCACTGAACAATTTTGTAAGTTTTTTTGTTGATAAAAATCCGACTCTTTTTTAATAAGCTGATTATGTTACTTTAACAAAAAATGTGCTATAATTTTATTAAAGAATGTTATGAAAAAAACTGCCCAAAAAAACAATATCGTAAATAAAAACAACCACACAACAAGTTCGGATTTTGTTTGGGCCGCAATTACGGTAATCAGTTTACCCGTCGTGGCTTTATCTTTAATATCACTGGGCATTCACTCGTCAATCGCGTTTTTACTGGGAGCTTGTTTTATCTTTATTTTAATAGTACTGGAAGCTTTAATCCGAGGTAAAAGTTGGATATTCAGCCCAGCATTTCATGAATTATTCGGCCATCATGAAACCGTATTTAGAATTCTGATAGTCATCGGCGGAGCCTTGTTGATTTTACAAACCGCTTTCGTGGTGCAGTTACTGCGCAATCCCAATATGGACAGCATGTTGCTAAATCTCATCATTCAAAAACAGTGCCAAGAAAATCCCGGTCCTCTAACCGACATTCTTTGCCCGAATTTCCAAACCTTGACACCGGCCCATATCCAAAAAGTATCTTTAATGTATTCCTTGGAACAAGCAACAAAATCCCATCTCATACCCACGGCCGTATTCGGGTCATGTGCTGTTGTGCCCTTGAAAGACATAAAAACCTTGGAAGATAATATCAACCTTGAATTTTTCGCATACTGCCAACCCTGGAGCAAAGGTCTAAACCGTCAACAAGAACCTCCGGTAATGCGCGTCATCGAAGCCAACTTTACGCAAACCGATAATGGCTACTACGTAGCGCAAACTTGGCAAGAAACAGATTCGGGCGAACGATATGGCAACCTCATACAAAATCAGCAACTACTGCAAAAACTGGCCAAACAAGTAGCTAAACGCTATCAAGAAACTCAAAGAATGTACGCTTTCTAACTCGTTTATCAAAACCAAAGTCTATCAAGTCCGTCAAGCTGAGCAAACTCGCTTGACGGACTTTCAGCTTGACGAATTTTAAGCTATAATTGCTATATGAAAATTACTCCTTTTGGCGCTGTCCGTGAAGTTACGGGCTCTTGTTATTTGTTGCAAACCGAAAAAACAAAAATCTTGGTAGACTGTGGTCTGTTTCAAGGGGGTCGGTTTGCGCAAGCCAAGAATTTCAATGATTTCGGCTTCAACCCCCACGATATCGACGCCGTTGTCCTAACTCACGCTCATATCGATCATTCGGGCCGTATTCCACAACTCATCAAACGTGGCTTCATGGGCCCCGTATATTGCACCGAGCCCACCAAAGATCTTTGCCGTCTACTTTGGTATGATGCCGAACAAATCATGGAAGAAGATCGTAAGCGCCATAATGCTCCCAAGTTGTATTCCCGCGAAGATGTAAAAGTTTCAGTACGGCGCTTAAAGCAAGTTGATGATAAAACAGCGTTCTGCTTTAAAGACTTGCAAATCAATTTTCACAATGCCGGTCACATATTAGGCAGTGCTTTTGTGGAAATAACCGAAGAAGGCGGCAAAACCGTCACTTTTTCAGGAGATTTGGGCAATATAGATACACCCATCTTAAAACAAAAAAATATTTTGAATAAAACCGATGCACTTTTCATCGAGTCCACTTATGGAGACCGTATTCATGAAAAAGATTCTAAACGCTGGCAAATACTTAAAAAAGCCATCACCGACACAATCAACCGCGAAGGTGTTTTACTTATTCCGGCATTCGCGATCGAACGCACGCAAGAACTGCTTTATGAACTCAATAATCTGGTTGAAAAAAACCGTATCGCCAACGTAGACATTTTTATGGACAGCCCGCTTGCCGCCGATGTAACCGATGTTTTTCGCAAATATCCCGAATATTACAGCATCAAAGCCTACAAACAGCTCACCGGAGGTGATAAATTATTCAATTTCCCGGGTCTAAAAGTCACTCGCACGCGTAATCAATCCATCAAAATCAACAATTCAAGCTGGCCAAAAGTTGTCATCGCCGGAGCCGGCATGATGAATGGCGGCCGCATCCAACACCATCTAATCCGCTACTTGGGCGACCCTAAATGCACAGTGCTCATCATAGGCTTTCAAGCACATGGTACATTGGGGCGCAGGCTATACAGCGGGCAAAAGCGCGTCAAAGTACTTGATGAATATGTAAACGTCAAAGCCGATATCGTCAGTATCGGCGGGTTTAGCGCGCATGCCGACCAAAAAATGCTGGTCGATTGGATCCGCACAGCTAAAAAACGTCCCGGTCATGTGTACTGCACGCACGGAGAAGAACATGCCGCCGCCGCTCTCGCCACCCGCATCAAAGAAAAACTGCATATTCCGGCCGACGTCCCGCGTCCCCGCCAAACGATCACAATCTAGTATCTGGTATCTAACAGTAATTATGGAAGAAGCTTATAAGCCGATTAAAGATTTTACAGAATTAATTGCCGGGCAGGTTGGTCACGATCTCGTTAATTCTTTAATCACATCTTGCAATAAACATTTTAACTAACTACCAAACACCGGATACTAAATACAAAATACTACAACTATGTGGATCCTAATCGCTCTCTTGGGTCATGCCAGCAACGGAGTAGCCTTCATAATCGACAAAATACTCATCAGCAACGCCTTCAAACGCCCGGCAACATATGCGGGTCTGGTGGGTATTTTATCAATTCTGGCTTTGGTTTTAGCCCCTTGGGTTAGTGAGTGGCCACATGGCCGCACACTTACGCTCACACTTGTCAGCGGCATCACGTTTACAACGGCTCTTTGGGCTTTTTTCGCGGCTCTGTCCCGTGGTGAAGCCAGCAGAGTGGTACCCGTCATCTCCGCATTCATTCCGATGTTGACTTTAGCGGGTACCACCGCGTTCTTGCATGAACGTTTAACCGGTGCTGAACTGATGGGTTTTCTTCTCCTCGTTACCGCCACAATCATCCTCTCAAGCGGTAAGGCTAAAGAACGACTTACCAAAGAAGCTTTATTGCTCAGCGGTATATCCGCCATACTCTTTGCTACAATGTCGGTTACCATCAAAGCCATCTACGAAGACGTGGGCTTTTTAAGCGGTTTTGTCAGTACTCGCATCGTGGCCGCGGTCACGGCACTTATAATAGTGGTTATCATCGATGATAAAGCCGGCCAAGAAATCATGACCATATTCGGTCTATCGAAAAAATCCAGGAATCGAAATTCCGGATCCAAAACCCCAAAAAATAATGCGGGAATAAAAATCAAGCCCAAAACCGCAGCCGCTCTCGCTCTTTTGGGTCAGACCATGGGTGGCTTGGGCTTTGTAGGCGTACAATACGCCATATCCATAGGATCGGCGGCCATTGTAAACGCTCTGCAAGTTATGCAGTTCGCTCTGCTTGTACTGATCGCTTTCCTCTTCAAGTCCAAAGCTAAAATTCTTCTTGGCGAAACCCTCAACCGCTCTGTTGTACTTAAAAAAGTCCTAGCCCTCATCATCATGGCCTTTGGCCTCGGCCTGATAGTCTAGATTTTTCCGCTTGACAAACTTTCAACTTGACGAATTTGACAAACTTTTCTGGTATAATAAAAATTATGAAAGAAAAAACCAAAAAAATACTCAGATTAGTGCTAATTATTACCGGAGTAATAATTATTGCTTTAATAGGCTTATATCAATCCATGAACCTCAATTTAGACACCGATTACAACGCGGGCGTAACTTTTAGCCGGCCGTATGCTGAAGAACTGGGAGTCGAACCCGACAAAACCCTAACAGCCACGCTTGATGAGCTTGGTGTGCGCCATTTTCGCATACCCGCTTATTGGAACATGATCCAACCCTCAAAATACCACTGGGATTATACCTGGCTCGATCAAGACCTCGACGCTATCGCCGCTCGCCGAGGTAAAGTAACCTTGGCAATTGGACACAAACTACCTCGCTGGCCTGAATGCTGGACTCCAACTTGGGCGCGCACTTACAGCCAAGATGAAATGGAAGACGCTGTTAAGCATTATCTTAAAAAAATTGTAACACGCTATAAAGACCATCCCGCAATCGAAGCCTGGCAAGTGGAAAACGAACCCAATTTTCCTTTTGGCATCTGCCCTGAAATTCGCAAAGAATTCATCGATGAAGAAATCGCTTATGTACGAAAATTGGACGATACAAACAAACCGATCGCCACAACCGATTCCGGTGAACTGACTCTTTGGGGCTTGGGTGGCAAAGTGGAACGATTAGGTGTAAGCGTCTATCGTGTTGTTAAAAGCCCTATTGGCGTTTTCCGCTACTGGTTCGTGCCTCCTCAACTTTATCTACGCAAAGGCCAAGCGACCAAATTATTCTACGGAACTGACCAAATCTACGTCAGCGAATTTCAAATGGAACCCTGGGTCGATACCACAATACCCAATGCCAGCTTAGAAGAACAATTCCGTACTTTTGATATACGGCAGATGCGCAAAAATATCGCCTATGCTAAAAAGATGGGGTTACCTCGCATAGATTTCTGGGGAGTAGAATGGTGGTATTACATGAAAGAAATACACGACAAACCCGAATTTTGGGAGGAATCCAAAAACTTATTCAATTAGTCGATAGCAAATAGCACTTTGCCGGCTATCAATTATTAGCCAATCGTTATGAAAAATCTATATATCCAAATCCTTAACAAAGAGATAAAAACTGTTTCAGTCGAAGACTCCAAAAAAACCGTTGTTTTGGGCGTTTTTGCAATTACAGGTAAAAGTCAAACCGCTTTTAAAAATGAGGTATCACGTATTAAAAAAGAGTTAAAACTAAAACAAGACCCCACAATCATTCTTCCCGAACCCGGGCTTTACCCCAACAGCCAAAACTGGAAATTATCAAAAGATCAAACATCCTCAATTATGGCGCGTGCGTCCTATGAAGCGCATCGCGGTCAATTTAAAAAACAAGGAGTTTACATATTGCTAGAGATAGGAAACTCGATAAATTTAGCCGTTATCCGCAAAAACAAACAAATCAATATCAACGAACATAACTTGGATCGTATGGTAGCGGATTTTCACGAGGCTATCAGCGAGCCACATGACAGCCGCTATTTGCAAGACTTTTGCACCAATCATTTTTTCTTAAAAAAGAGAGGCAAAACCGGGCCGGAAATCTACAACCAAATGCAAGATGACGCATTAGACGGCGCTGAACTATTTGTTGAATATGGGGCAAATATGGGTGCCTTGCTGGCCAATTTGGATACACTCTTTGAACCCGATTGTATCGCTATCAGCGGCTCGCTGGTGCAAACCTTCGATGCCTGGTCGCATGCCATGGGTAAAATGCGCAACCAACACCGTGGCAAAAAACCCACCTGCCGCGTTACACCCCTCGAAAACAAATCCGACTCTTCAATAATTGGAGCCAATTATCTAAATTTATAGCACAATATTTATAATTTAGATCTTAGAATTTATATTTTATAAAAAAGAGCCTCATATGAGGCGAGCAAGCATCTTCTAATAGATGCTTTTGTTGAGAATCACAATCATAGCGCCAAAAAAGGGGAATCATATCATTATTCAAGCTTTCAGCTTAGCCGACTTCCAGCTTGATAGACTTGATAGATTTTTCGCTTTACGAACTTCATGAGGTTTGTCCACATATCGCATTCTAAATCGCCATATGCTAAATTAAGCACTATCATCAAATCAGCTCATAGCCTAACTAGCATCTAGTAGCCAGTAGCTTAAAGCTAGTAATTTAAAATATGCGAGACGAAATTGTCCTAGACATCGAAACACAAAATACTTTTCAAGATGTAGGCGCTTACCAAGCATCATTGTTAAAAATCTCGTTAATTGGTGTTTATTTTTACGAGACCGACACCTACGAATCTTTCTTGGAAGAAGATCTACCCAAACTCTGGCCCCGTCTGGAACGTTCCAGTCGCATTATCGGCTACAACCTTTTTGGCTTTGATTACCCTTGTATGCAAACTTATTACACGGGTGATATCATAAAATTTCCCACTATTGACCTCATGCTTGAAATAGAAAAACGCATTGGGCACCGCGTTAAACTGGACGATGTGGCGCACGCGACCCTCGGTCTGGGCAAAACTGGTCACGGCTTGCAAGCCGTGGAGTACTGGCGTAATGGAGAGATTGATAAACTACGCGATTACTGCTTACAAGACGTTAAAGTAACCAAAGACGTTTACGAAAAAGCGCTTACTGAAAACAAAATCTTTTACTTCAACAAGCTCGGAGAAAAACAAGAAGTTACGCTTCCCATCGCCCCAGCTCAAAAACAAAACGCACCCCAAATCAATCTCTCACTCGGACTTTAACAAATTACCGATTAACAATTTTAGTATTTCTAACGGGATAATTATCTTAATAATGTCGCCTAAGCATCTCCTTAATCGGTAATCAGTAATCGATCACGCTTCACGTAATCTTATCCCCAATCAACTGCGGTTGAACACAACATCTTGTGGTATAATTCACTTTAGACCACAAGATGTTGTGGTCGGGTGGCTACAACCACTCCGCCAAAAAAGCGGAAGTGTTATTTCGTCTGCTTTATTCGCGTCAAAATCAACGCTAATCCTGCGGATATTGATCATCCTTTGACGTTTAATGACGTCAAAATCATAAATCAAAATTAAATATTTCCTGATCTGTTCTTATAAACGCGCTTGTATCAGACCAATCTCTGGTACAGAAAGAACAAACAGGATAACCAACGTTCTCGGACGATGTACGTTAATTTAAGCCTATGCAACCACAGGACAAATTTAAAGTCGGCCAAACCGCCGCGAAAGAGGCTTCGGTCAACACCGACGCCATCACCAACTATTTGAAATCCATCAAATCCATCCGCAGGCGTGATGGCCGTATTGATAATTTCAAATCAGACAAAATCAAAACATCTCTCAAAAAAGCATTTGAATCAGCCGGTTTCTCGCCTGATAAATCAAGCTCTGAAATCGACAAAATCTATTCCTATGTCATGCATAGCTTATCCCGACAATTTGACGGACATACCATTCCCGGTACCGAACAAGTCCGCGAAGTGGTTAGCGCAGTACTAATCAACAGCAACTATATACCCATAGCGCGCAATTACATTCTTTATCGTGTCCAAAAAAATACTGTCAGTAACAAACCCATTTATGGCAACGGCATCAAAGTAAAACGCTATTTCACCACAGAGGGCACGCATCCGTACGACGAACTGGAATGGGATCATCGAGACGCCGTAATCACCAACGAAAAAGGCGAAAAAGTTTTTGAACAACTCGGCGTAGAGGTCCCCAAATCCTATACACAAACAGCCACCAACATCATCATTTCCAAATATTTCCGCGGTAAACTCGATACACCGGAACGCGAAACATCAATGCGTCAAGTTGTCGACAGAGTCGTACAAACTATTAGCAATTGGGGGCGACAAGGCGGTTATTTTCAGGCAGAAAAAGACGCGGACTTTTTCGAAGCCGAACTCACATCCATTTTAATCAACCAAAAAGCGGCTTTTAACTCTCCGGTCTGGTTTAATGTGGGCATCAATCCCAAACCGCAATGTTCGGCTTGTTTTATCAATTCCGTGCAAGACGATATGCGCTCAATCCTCCAACTCGCGGTAACTGAAGGTATGCTCTTTAAATACGGATCCGGTACCGGCTCCAATCTCTCATTACTTCGATCCAGTAAAGAGGGTTTGGCTCAATCATCCGGGCTTTCCTCCGGACCCGTTTCTTTCATGCGTGGTTTTGATGCTTTCGCGGGCGTCATTAAATCCGGAGGCAAAACACGTCGTGCCGCTAAAATGGTCATGTTAAACGTGGACCATCCCGATATCCAAGAATTTGTTTGGTGTAAAGCTAAAGAAGAGAAAAAAGCGCACGCGCTCATAGACGCCGGATTTGACGGATCCATTAACGGCGATGCCTATTCATCCATTTTTTTTCAAAATGCCAATAACAGCGTACGCGTAACTGATACCTTCATGAAAGCCGTGGAAAGTGATAGCGAATATTGGACAAAATACGTTACCACCGGCGAACCTGCTGAAAAATTCAAAGCACGCGAACTTTTCCGCGAGATAGGCGAAGCCGCCTGGCAATGTGGCGACCCCGGCGTACAATATGATACTACAATAAATAATTGGCACACTTGCGCCAACACCGACCGCATTAAAGGCTCCAACCCCTGTTCCGAATACATGTTCTTAGACGACTCGGCCTGCAACCTTGCTTCCATCAACCTAATGCAATGTCGCACCGAAGATGGCAATTTCGACGTGGAAGCTTACGAACACATCATCCGCATCCTCTCTACTGCCCAAGAAATCATTATCGACTACTCCTCATACCCAACACCGGCAATCGAGTTTAACTCCCACATGTACCGCCCCATCGGCTTGGGTTATGCCAATTTGGGCGCGCTTCTAATGTCCATGGGCTTGCCCTACGACTCAGACGAAGGCCGTAACATGGCCGCAGCCATAACCTCAATCATGACCGGCGTAGGCTACGAACAATCTGCGCGCGTAGCCGAAAAAATGGGTGCTTTTGGCGGATACATTCAAAATCAAGAACCCATGACCAAAGTCATGAACATGCACCGCGATGCCGCCTACAACATCAACTCATCCGGTGTACCGGCCCATGTTTTAGACCGCGCCCGCTCGGCTTGGGATGATGCTCTAACGCGTGGTGATCAATTCGGCTACCGCAATGCCCAAATGACCGTACTCGCGCCAACCGGCACCATTGCTTTCCTCATGGACTGCGACACTACGGGCATTGAACCCGATATCGCGCTGGTCAAATACAAGTGGCTCGTGGGTGGCGGTATGATGAAAATCGTCAACAACACAGTACCTGAAGCCTTACATCGTTTAAAATATTCGGAAGGCCAAATCCGCGACATAATCGATTGGATCGACAAAAACGACACCATCGAAGGCGCCCCGCATCTTTCGGGCGAGCATATCCCGGTTTTTGATTGCGCCTTCAAAGCCGCCAAAGGCACGCGAACCATCAATTACATGGGCCACCTGCGCATGATGGGCGCCGTCCAACCCTTTCTCTCGGGCGCCATATCAAAAACCGTAAACATGCCCAACGAAGCCACCGTTGAAGACGTAATGAACGCCTACCTCGAAGGCTGGCGCCTGGGCCTTAAAGCCATTGCCATCTACCGCGACGGTTCCAAACGCGTACAAGCTCTTACGACAACTAAAGAATCATTCAAAAAGTCTGATAAAGCTGACGAAATTGAATCGTCTCACGTCGCGCATCCAAAACCTCCCACGTCATCTGAAGCTAAAGCGGTAGACGCGGGACGCGGAACGCAGGACGCGGGACGATCAGTTGCCCAAACGTATACTCCGCGTCGCAGAAGATTGCCCGATGAACGCCGAGCGATCACACACAAGTTCCAAATCGGCCCGCACAAAGGCTTTATCACAGTCGGCCTCTACGACGATGGCACGCCGGGCGAACTCTTCATTACCATGAGCAAAGAGGGGAGCGTCCTCTCCGGCCTCCTTGATGTCTTTTCCACCTCGGTTTCAATCGGCCTCCAATACGGCGTTCCCCTAAAAATCCTGGTCAACAAATTCGCCCACGTCCGCTTTGAACCATCCGGCTTCACCACCAACGCCAACATCCGCGTCGCCAAATCCATTGTAGATTACATCTTCCGCTGGCTGGGCCTAAAATTCCTCAGCCCCGAAGATCGCCGTGCCATCGGCATCAACGTAGACACCAGTGCCACCGCCGAACTCCAAATCGAAGACATTCCGCGCGACGTATCCGTAAAATCCGCAGAATCCACCCAAACCAGCCTGCTCGACAACCAACCAACCAGCGCTCCGCAAATGCAACCCACGCTAACCTCCACCTTCGACAACCAATCCGACGCCCCGGC
>CAYFST010000031.1:0-11614 GCA_964345995.1 uncultured Gammaproteobacteria bacterium | reverse complement strand
TCACCAAATATAAACAAATGCTCACAAATATTACCAAACGCCATTGCTACGACTACGGCTCCGCACTACGACTCTTTTATTGAAAGTGTTAAAATAGACTCAAGTTAATTTTTTATAAACGCTAGTCTAGAGTCTAGCGTCTAGTATCTAGAGTCTTATGAAACAAGTATTATATGTAGTCGGCGCTATCGTCGGCCTGGTCCTCGTTATTTACCTCGGCGTACTCACCCGTAACGCGCTCGAAGAACATAATTACATTGGCCGCGATGTGCGCGACACCATCACCATTAACGGCCAAGGTGAAGTCGACGTTAAACCCGACCTAACCACCGTCACACTTGGTATTACAACCCAAGGCGAAACTGTGGAAACCATCCAATCCGAAAACACTACCAAAATGAACAGCATCATTGCCATGTTAAAAGAACAAGGAATAGCCGAAGATGATATCAAGACTCTCAACTTTAATGTAAATCCGCGCTACTCTTGGGAGGATGGCGAACGCAAAGAGGATGGCTTTGAAATACGCCAAAACGTGCAAGTCAAAGTCCGCGACGAATCTCTTACCTCAAAAATCCTCGCCCAAGCCGGCGAGTTGGGCGCTAATCAAGTCGGCGGGTTAAACTTCACCATCGACGATACTTCCGAATTTGAACAACAAGCACGCCTCAAAGCCATCGATGACGCCCAAGACAAAGCTCAAGAGCTCGCCGACGAACTCGGCCTGGACTTGGTCCGCGTTGTCTCATTCTCCGAAGCCGGCGGCGGCTCACCCACGCCCATGTATGGCATGATGGAGCGCTCCGTCTCATCCGATGCGGCTATACCCGAACCCACAATCGAAACCGGCACCCAAAAAGTCACCAGTTACGTAAGCGTAACCTTCGAGGTCCGTTAAAAACGTAGAGACGCGCCACGGCGCGTCTCTCATACCACGGCGCGTCTCTCATACCACGGCGCGTCTCTCATACCACGGCGCGTCTCTCATATATTATAATATTCCACCACGGCACGTTTTTTGTATAAAATCACACGCCGGCTCATCTTTCATAAAAACAATCCTGACACGTCATTCGCGAATTACAAGTCCCGTCAATCATGACAATCCTGGTAAATCACGGTACAAAAAAAACGCTCAAAAAGCGTCAAAGTGGGGGATTGTTCAAGCGGAGATCCTGTTCTCGCTGTCCAATCGCCTTGTGATAGTGATCACGCAGTAGGTGTCTTGAACCGACTTCACGGTAACATTGAAAGCTTCTCCGTGCATGACAAACATCTCGAAAAGTTCCTTGTACTTGTCTCTCACTATTTCCCGGTAAAGAGTTACTTCTTCGCCCTCTTCGTCGTCTTCGTTTGCAACAACAATGTACTGGAAAATTTGCACTTGGCCGTCCGTCCG
Source organism: uncultured Gammaproteobacteria bacterium (assembly GCA_964345995.1). Classification (GTDB taxonomy): domain Bacteria; phylum Patescibacteriota; class Patescibacteriia; order 2-12-FULL-60-25; family 2-12-FULL-60-25; genus MWCR01. Next base: position 10,215 of record CAYFST010000031.1, on the reverse strand, counting down.
CAACGCGTTCACGGTCTCGGTAATCACCGGCATGGATTTTTGCCAATTTGCGATTTCACCAACATGCATTTCCGTTGCGTGAAAAACTCGGCAATTTTTCGCTGTTGTCTGCATCGTTCCCTCTAATCATTCAAGATTTCCAACTTGCCAAAGCCGGATTTAGCTGAATTTTTTGTTTCAACTCCGGCGCGATCAGCTCGGACAAAAGCGGCAAAACGTGGCTTGCCGCCATGCTACCCAAAAAAAGTTTTTCCTGTGGAGAAAAAGAGTATTGGTCAAAGGTATCCTTAAGTGTTTTACCGAAACAATCAATATAGAGAGCTTCGTCAATATAAAAAGTGTTTTCGATATCAACACTTGGCAATCTGCGGGCATTGGCCAAATAGCGCACTGCAAAGATTTCCCAAAAAATCCTTGCTTCGTTCGGCTTAAACCCTGTGAGTTCGGCGCAAGCGGATACCTCACTTACACCGATTTTTTCTCTAAACTCAAAAATCAAAACAGCAACATCTTTAATTTGGTAAGGTTTGACCACGGAGACCTCCTTGTAAAGGTTCTGCACTCAACCTAGCAGAAATCTCGCTTTTCGTCAAGCGTTGTAGGCTCATTTAAGCCTAGATGCTTTCTTTATGAACCTAACCCTTATTAACGTTTGACTATTTAATAGATATCTGATATTTTAAGCCTCATAACACCGGTAATAACCAATAACCAAACCCCAAGCATCAATAAATAATCAATACTTCAATACCCAACAATCATTTGGATTAGATAATAGATATCGAGCCCCGCTCGATTCAATCATTGGTTATTGGAGCTTAATGATTGATTATTTCAAGAAATATGGCAACCAAAAGAACATATCAACCAAATACCCGTAGACGCGCTAAGAAGCACGGTTTTCGCTCTAAAATGGCTACCAAAAACGGTCGTAAAGTTTTGGCTGAGCGTCGCGCCAAAGGTCGCAAACGCGTATCGGTCGCAAAACAAGGATAATAAAACGGTCGCCGCGGCGACCGTTTTTAAATACTAATTTCCGTGTCACTTCGTGACATATATTATATAATGAATATCGAGCCCCGCTCGATTCCTGTACCGTTAATCGGTAATTCGTAATAGTATGTTAGCTCGCGATAATCGTCTCAAAAAAACCAAAGATTTTGCAGTCATGGCAACCAAGGGTCGCTCGATTTATGGTGTTTACTCAACTCTGCGCATTCGCAAAGTCCATCCTTCTAAAGAACATCCCAAGCCCGAGCAAGAATCTCCTCAAATCGGCTTCATCGTCTCTACCAAAACTTTTAAAAACGCCGTGGACCGCAACCGCGCCAAACGCCGCTTTCGTTCCGCCGTCAAAGAGCTTATCAAAGATTTTCCAAACGGCTACCAATGCATCTTCATCTTAAAACGTGAAACCCTCACTGCTCCATATGCTGACATGCGCGAGGATGTAGCTCACATGCTCACAAAGATTGAAAAAGTTATGTCGCGTCCGCTCAAACTTTCACCTCGCGCCCGCAAAGAAATGGCCAAAGGCAAACTCGCGCGCGGAGCGCGGTTTGTAAAACCAAAGCGCAAGAAAGTCTGAACCTTGATTAATCCTGATAAACAAAACGGATTAAACATGATTACTTGATGAGGAATTATTTATATATAAAAAACCATGAAGTTACTCATAAAATAATAGGTTGTGCGATGAAGGTACGTACCGCATTAAAAAATGGTTTTCAGGAAGTTATTTATCAACGCGCTTTGGAGATTGAAATGCAAAAACAAAGTTAAAAATTCGAACGTGAAAAAGAAATGCTTATTTATTATGATGGATATGAAATTGGTACTCGCAGATTAGATTTTTTTGTTGAAAATTGCGTTATGGTTGAATTAAAAGCACTAACAACCCTAGAAGATGTTCATATGGCGCAAGCTATGAATTATTTAGAGGCTTATAATCTTGAAGTTGGATTATTGCTAAATTTCGGTACAAAAAGTTTAGAATACAAGAGAATTCATAATAATAAAATCAACACAATAAGTAATCCCGCTTAATTTTGAGCGAGAATCAAGTTTAATCAAGGTTCAGATGTTTATGAAAAAGGAAATGCCCCCAAAGGGGATAGTCAATTGGATAGTTTGGATCCCCCGCAGAATCGTCCGCGGCTGTATTGTTATTTACCAAAAAACCCTCTCACTCGATCACGGCCCGCTCTCGCACCTGCTTCCATATCCGACTTGCAAATATCATCCAACTTGTTCCGAATACGGCTATGGCGCCATCTCACGCTTCGGCGTCATCCGTGGTATACCCATGACCATCTGGCGCATAATGCGTTGCAATCCTTGGGCTGAAGGTGGTTTTGATCCTGTCCCACAAGCAAAACAACACAGTTCTAGTCAAACAGAGTCAAAACCATCCTGAGTGTATTTAAGGAAGGGGAGGATCCAATTCCTAAAAAAACTTCTGAACCACGACTCGCACGATTAGCGGATTAACATGATTATTTTTTTCTAATCACCAACAAATCATCGCTGTATTTTTCTCCACTTTGCATCTTTTGCTCTTCGCCTTTAATAAACTCATATTCAAATTCATCCTCCGGCAAAGCTTTCAGCGCTTCAAGTATCTCGTCTCGTTTTCTCTGAACACCTCTCAACTCATCTGAATCAGATATGGGGTAAATTTTCATTTCACCTCCGGGATTTAACCCCGCACCCAAATTATTCAAAGTCTTTGGCAAATCAATATCTGGATGCGATCCCAAGCTTGCGTAAGCCAAAATCAAATCCATTTCATGCAGTTTAACCTCTTCCGCCCCTTTTTGAATTAAGCGGTTCTTGTATTCAGGATTATTTTGCAAATCAGAATCAAATCCAACATCAATTCCCGCGATATTATTTATCCCATTATCCAAAGCGGCCCGCACGAACTGTGCGTCATGCCCGCAACCCACATCTGCAATTTTTTGCGACTTCATCCTCTCAGGATCAAGCCTTAAATCCTTTGTATACTTTTTAAACTCCGCGGCCAAAGCCTCTTTTTCAAAATTTGGTTTTTCCATATAAATACATGATATCCGCCCACCGGCGTAAAATCAATTCCGAAGCCCCTCATGAACCCGTTTAAAAAAACTCTTCCTTAATCAAAATCCTGCAAATCCTGATTAATTCCGGTAAATCAAGATAAAAAAAACCCGCACATTGTGAGGGTATCGAAGTTCGATAGAAGCTAGTCGCCATTACGCGCCCGCCAGGCAATCTCCTCTCGGAGCTCCTGCTCGCGCTCTGCCTTGCCGCGTGCCAAGCATCCCGGGCATGTATCCGGGTCGTGCGAATCCGCGTTACCGTCGGCTTCCCGCACGGCCAGCTCATAGGCCTTGTGAAACTTCACGCACTGGGCCTCATCCGGGCAGAGCACCACGATGGCTCTTGCGATGATCTTGCGCGCCCGCACACGGTCATAATTTTCCATGCCCAGCACGTCGTAAGCCACCGCCGAAGCCACCATGTGTACGTTGCGCACATATGTGATGTGGTTGCACGTGCAAAATCTGTAACACTTGTCCTCTTTGGCCAGAGTTAGAGCAAAGAGAACATCTTGCACGTACGGAATCTCGGGCACGCAGGCATCTGGACAGTAATCAAAGCAAATTCCGGCATTCAACAATTGTTGCAACTTCATGATTTTCTCCTTTCAAGAATTTGTTTTCAACAATGAACAATATATATTGTTACCTTATTTTTAGCCAAATGTCAATGCGTCTTATTGACTTTTTATGCAAATTTATCCAATCTTAGCTCAGAACCTTGGAGGCAACATGCAAGAGCCCGTGCATCTTTACCCTTTTGCTTTGGAATTCAATATGCCTCGGCAAGGGGCTTGCGTACTCAATCGTGATACATTTTTACAGATCATAACTCACGCCCTGAGCGTTGATGTGCCCAATTCTCACGATCCCATTATTATGATCAAGCTGGAACACGGCCTATCCCGGATTGTTTGTTCAGCGTACGGTCCCAAACAGGCGCTAAACGACCGTTTCAAATATCGTATCCAAAACGGCCAAGCATTCCTCGATCGTTCGTTGGCTTACCCGGCGCTTGCATGCATAGTCACAGTCATGCGTCGTGATGAATTTTTACGACGGCATAATTTCATGCTCCCGCTCAAAACCACTCATGTCATCACGGCCATCAATGTCATTCACGGTTACGAACACGATCTTTCCAATTCTCTACCCGTATCAGATTAAATAAAAATCCCCGATTTAAAACGGGGATATTTTTATGCCACTTGTTGTTCATCCATTTCCTCGCCGGCACTTTTTAAAGTCTTTGGCACCCTCTTTTCTTCTGCTGTAAATTCTACCAAGTCATCTCTTTTTTCTTGTTTTTCCATATCTTTTTGCAAGATTTCACTGGGCTCATTGGGAGCACCCGCATTATCGGGTGAGGGAATTGTGCCCATGGCGCTAATTTCGTAAGAAGGCACAGAACTCATTTTAAAATTACTCGGCACGCCAACCTCTTCTTTCATATCATAAATTTCTTCGATTTTTACACTATCACTCACCGGCGAAATACCTTGCTCAGCAAAGCTGTCAAAATTTTTTTTACGCATTCCTGATTCGGCAGGAAGATCGAAGTCCTTAGCGGATCTTAACGTTTCATTTTCCGTGAATTGAGACTCTGCTTGCCTAAGTGTGTGTTCTGTGGATTCCGGCGGAGGAGTCAAAGTATCCGTAAAAGCATCTATTGCTTCCGGATTTTCTTGAGGCTGAGAAGCAAACATTTTTTCATTCATATGGCTACAGTATAAAGTGTAAAATGCAAATTGCAAAGATTACTGTCCAGATTAAAGATTGTAGATTTCAAATTTTATAAAATAGGCAACACCGGAACATCCAACAACTTCATCTTTGCTGTCTGTCCCTTCATAATCTCAACCTCGCTCGGCGCGCAATCACAAATTTTTGCCACGAATCGTACCAACTCTTTATTTGCCTTCCCTTCAGTCGCCGGCGCGGCAATTCTAACCTTCAGGGTTTTGCCTTCCCATCCCACAACCTCGCTTTGTCTCGCATTGGGAATGATTTTTACGCTCATCAACATATTGACACAATTTTAAAAGAAGTATTACGAGTATTATATATGCAAATCGAACATACCCAAAAATTAAACCGTCTTAAAAATTTCGATGATTCCTTTTTAGGATTATATTTTATTACAATTTTTTGCCAAACCCAAGAGGTCGACCCCATGTAATCGATCTCGATTATCAAACACGGACGGCCACGCAAACCGTCTCTACAGAAAATCATCGCCTGGTTTAAAACCATAACCACCAATGAATATATCCTTATCACGACAGGTTTATCAGAAATTATTCAAAACATCAATCAATTAAACGATACATAACCAACAATCCCAAACATCACAAATAACAAAAAACGACCGTCTCCGGCCGTCTGCCCCGTTCTCGTTTACGGGAGAGGGGATGGGGTGAGGGATTATTTCTGCCCCATCCTGTCAAAAGCCTTCAAAATCTCCAGCGGAATCGCAAAAACCACCGTATTCGATTGATCCGAAGAAATATCATTCAGGGAATGCAGGGTTCTTAAATGCAATGCGCCGTTTTGCTCGGAAAGCGTTCTGGCCGCGTCCGCCAAATTCTGCGCCGCCGTCTTTTCACCTTCGGAATTGATAATCACTGCCCTGCGTTCACGTTCCGCCTCGGCCTGTTTGGCGATAGTGCGCACCATGTCATCCGGCAAACTGATATCCTTCAGTTCCACGGCATTCACTTCCACGCCCCAGCTCGATGTATTCTCGGCCACACTTTTTTTAATCCGATTAGCCGCTTCCTCTCTGCTCGACAGCAATTCATCCAACGTCAGTTCGCCACAAACGTTGCGCATCGTGGTTTGCGCCAACTGGCTTACAGCATGCATCACGCGTTCTACCTCCAAATACGCTCTGGCCGGATCTGCGATCCTGTAATAAATCACCGCGTTAATCTTACAAGAAATGTTATCTCGGGTAATTGTTTCCTGATACGGAACATCGGCGGCTTTCACGCGGATATCCATCTTTACCATTGATTCAATAATTGGGAGGATAATTCTCCATCCCGGTTCTACTATTCCCGCAAATTTACCCAAACGCAGCTTAATTCCGCGCTGATATTGGTTAACCTGCTTAATCGAAGCAAACAATACAATAAAAAGGAAAATAATAAGTGGAGTCATAAACACTGAAAAAAATATAGATAATTCATTCATATACATTCAGATTAGCAGAAACTCCACAACCGTCAAGCTCCAAGGACGCAAGCAACAAGATACAAACAAATAACAATATACAATTCTAAACTGCAAACCTTTGAAAATTAAGATTTGAATGTTGCGTTTTGTTTGTTTCTAACAGCATCGAGATTTGTACATTTGGTTGTATTTGGTAAAGTTAAGTTAGTATGAAGATCACAACTCTCTGCTATCCGATTATAAATGAAAGAGTTTTACTTGCCAAAAAGAAGCGCGGATTCGGAGCGGGCAAGCTTAACGGCCCCGGAGGCAAAGTTGAACCGGGTGAATCAATCGAAGATGCTTGCCGTCGTGAAGTCTATGAAGAGGTTGGGGTTACTTGCCTAAAACTCGAAAATCGCGGCACAGTCGATTTCATCTTCACATCAAAGCCGGAATGGAATCAAATCTGCCACATCTTTGTCGCTACAGAAATAAGCGGAGAGCCAACCGAGTCAGATGAAATGTTTCCCGCTTGGCATCATTTAGATCAAATCCCATATCAAGACATGTGGGAAGATGACCCCTACTGGCTGCCGGATGTGCTCGCGGGCGGTGCAACTTCATCCAAATTCTACTTTGATGCGGATAATAAACTAATCAAGCCACAAGACTAAATCCACAAGAACACAATCTCCAAGGATGCAAACAATATTCAAATTGCAATATCTAAATTCAAACACATCATTTTAGACTTTAAGATCAGAGTTTTGAGATTTGTTTGCACCTTGTATCCTTGAAATTTATAAGTATTTGGGATTGACATAATGACTTTATCATGCTTTAATCGCAACAAAGGAGGAGGTCATGTCTGCAACTTTAAATATCAAAATCATCATCATCGACTGCCGTCAATGCACTGATTGGCCCGCAATACAACCGTTGCTTTGGGATCTGTTTCGCGAAGCCACTCATTTTAATCAGGCTCGTAAAAGCCTGCTCGAAAATATGGATCCCGAACAAAGTGGCATATGGAAAATGCAAACTATCGACATTTCCCGCCGTGTCAAACTTGTGAGAGCTTGCCTCGCCAGACTGCGCAAACACGGGGTGCATTTTCTAGATAGTCAAAATCTGGACATCTTTTGCGATGCTTTCACGCAAGCCATGGTCAATGAATTCGGTGAAGCGACGCTGGATGTAGCCGTATATTGACTATTGTCTTTTTACAAACAGCAGCAAATATCTCACCTCGAGCACGACTGTGCTCTATTTTTTTGCTCAATTTTCAAGATTGCAACCAAGTATAATCTGTCGGAGACCCTGATTTTATAAAATAAAATAAATTTCTCAATATTTGTTTAATTATACTTGAGTTCCTAAAATTACAATTTTGTAAAGCATGATTAAAAAAATCCCCGGTTCAATGGGGATGATAACTACGCCACAGGTCGCGCTAGCCGTTTCTTTTTACGCATATATCTTTGATAGCAGGCATTGCACTGCCCTTTGCCGTTCGGTAAGCGTCTGGCGATTTTGCCAGGCTTTCCGCATTCGGCGCAGATTTCTTCCGGGCGAATTCTTTGATAACAGGTGTGGCAAATCGCCCCACCGTCTTGTTTACGCATTCTCACGGTGCGGATATTGCCACATGCTACGCATTTTTCTACGCAAACATATTTTTGATAGCAGGCAATACACACCGGCCGATCGGATGATATCCAAGCATGCACGGGCTTGCACTCTTTGCAGTAATAGCATTTTCTGACCGCGCGACCACTGCCTCTTTTACGCCTGGGGGTTGCTTGCTTGGGCGGCGGGATTTCAGAAGGTACGGCCTCACTCATCAAAACCTCCTCTCAAGATATATAATAAGCAGATGTTCCGGTGTATGTCAACTATCATAACGCCAAACTTATCCAAGCACGCTTTTATTTAATTTTAAATATTTCAAATTTAAAACTCCCAATTGGGAGTTTTGTGGCGTGCCCTGTTGGATTCGAACCAACGACCTACAGCTTAGAAGGCTGTTGCTCTATCCGGCTGAGCTAAGGGCACATATAAACTTTTTATCCGGCTACGCGCCCCGCATAGCTTTACGCGAAGTGGGGAGCTAAGGGCGCCTAAGTGCGCACACTATATTTTTTTTTAGCTAAAAAGTCAACCGGACAATTTCAGAGTATTACACCAAATTTCAGCGTTTCTTATTGTCTAAACCTTGACCGTGTCCTTCGGAAGCCTTTGGCGAAGGAGATGATTTACGACCAAATTAAGCATGATTACTTATTGTAAAATTAATAATATTCCTAAAGTAATCAAGTTAATTGTGAGCGAAAATCATGCTTAATCAAGGTTCAGACGGTTTCATTGTCTCCGCGCCTCGTCCCATGAAACGCCTGATGCACGTCTTTCAACTGTTTGTTGGTCACATGCGTATAAACTTGTGTGGTCGTAATCGAGGAATGCCCCAGCATTGCCTGCACACTGCGCAAATCCGCGCCATTCATCAGTAAATCCGTCGCGAAGCTGTGTCTTAAGCTGTGCGGAGATATATTCCTGGGCATCCCAGCCACCAGCGCATACCTTTTTACCAATCTCTCAATCGACCTTGGCGTCAGTGGCCCCGCAATTTTCTCCACCCCTGACAAGGGAGAGCCGGAGGGGGTTTGTCTTGCTGCCTTGTCGTGCCTGATAAACATATACGGCGATTCATCATCTCTCATGTCTAAATATTTCTTTAACCAACTCCTTGCCCGCTTGGACACAAAAACCACACGCGTTTTATCGCCCTTACCTCGCACCGTAAATTCATCCCGGTCCAAATTAATCTGGTCCTTTTGTAAATTCGCTAGCTCGCTCACGCGCATTCCCGTCGAAAAAAATAACTCAAGTATCGTTTTATCTCGCGCCTGCAAAATATCCGCATCACCGCTCTTTGTCGGCGCCTCGAGCAACCTCTCAATATCCTCAGCTTCCAAAAATACCGGCTCACGTGACCCCTGCTTGGCCAACTCTATTTTTTCCGGAGCGAGCGTCTTAATATTTTTTTTCGCCAAATACTTTAAAAATGATCGTAAGGCAATCAAATGATAATTCTGCGTGCTCTTCTTCAAATTGCCGCGCGTTTTATCTTCCAATCGATTCAGCCAAAGCCTAAAGTTCGTTACCATGTCGTCAGTAATATTCTCCGGCTCGGGGTCGCCGGCCCACTCAATAAATCTCGACAAATAAAAATCGTAATTCGCAATCGTCATCGACGATCTGCCTTTTTCGATCTCCATGTATGTCAAAAAATCTCGCAGATGCTTTGATAGTTTCATATTGCCTAATATTATAATGCAACATTATGCGACGCACAACACTCGAGGGTCCTAGCTACATCGTCCTAAGTCCCGGCTCCATTCAACACCAGGACCATGTACCAAGGACCATGTACCAAGGAATGTACCAAGGAATGTACCATGATTGACATTTCAGTTTGATTGTCGTAGTGTTGTCGAGTTCTTTTACAGGGAGAAGGAGACATGGCATTGCTCGATATCCGCAACAGATCAACTAGAGATAAAGTCACCAAGCTTTCAATCATTATGGGTATTGCGTCGATAATCGGCTCAGCACTTTGGCTTCTGCGGCTTCTGCCGGATTACAACGGAACTGTTTTTGCTATCACACTCATCACTACTGGTATCGCTGTAATTACCGCCTTAACCTTATATCTCTACCCTGTCGACGAATGGGATCATAATAACGCATCTTCATAAAGCGTTTTCCTGGTTTCTGTGCAGTAAGCATATTCGCCTAATCACAATCATCCTGTTTTGCTGCGCTCTGTGCGTTGTCATCCTATGGAAGCTGATAATTCTACTGGCGCTCGAACACGCTATCTTAGCCTCATTTAACTAGCCCTGCCTCGGGCTTTTTTGTTATGAGCTTTCGCTCTCTCCCTAGCTTGCGGGAAATAGGGTTGGGGGTGGGAATA
>CAYFST010000030.1:0-12314 GCA_964345995.1 uncultured Gammaproteobacteria bacterium | reverse complement strand
ATCCTGGTCTATCATCCCGGTACATCCTGGTCTATCATCCCGGTACATCCTGGTCCTTGACCGCGTGTCCACTTTTTGTTGCGCAAGATTTAAGCTAAGCGCATGCTCGAAATCGCAGATAACATCAAGAGCAAATTAAGCAAACTGCGCATTGCTTTGGTTCATGATTACCTGGTTCAAGACGGCGGAGCCGAACGTGTTTTTTTGGCATTCAATAAAATCTTCCCCACAGCCGACGCGCACGTGCTTTTACATAATCCCAAAAAATCTCACAAAGATTTTTCCGGCAAAAAATTTCATACCTCTTTTTTACAAAAGTGGCCACTGGCCAAACGCTATTACGAATGGTATTTACCTCTAATGCCACTTGCGGTTGAGCATCTGGACTTCAGCGATTATGACCTTATCCTCTCCTCGTCCAGCTCATTTGCCAAAGGCATAATCGTGCCCGCACATGCCAAACATGTCTGTTATCTACACACTCCCACGCGCTTCCTCTGGGAAAACCGCATCAACTATTTGGCCGATCTCCCCCATCCCGCTTTTGTGCGCGCCGGTTTACCCTGGCTTCTCCATCGCATGCGTGGCTGGGATAAACAAGCATCCGAACGCGCGGATGCCATGCTCACCAATTCACAAACCAGCCGGCGCCGTATCAAGCGTTATTACAGTCGCGACGCGCAAGTCATTCATCCGCCGGTCGACACCGAACATATCCACCTCTCGCGCCATGACGGCGAATACTGGCTCGCAGGCGGGCGACTTGTGCCTTATAAACGCTTCGACTTGGTAGTCAAAGCTTTTGCCAAACTGAATATCCCGCTCATCATCTTTGGCACCGGCCCCGAAACAAAAAAACTCAAACGACTGGCCGGCAAGCGCACCAAATTCGTAGGCGCTGTTTCAGACCTGGAAAAAGTCCGCCTTTACCGCCACGCCATCGGCTTCATCAACCCCCAAGTCGAAGACTTTGGCATAACCGCGGTCGAGGCCATGTCAGCCGGCCGTCCTGTCATCGCCTATGGTGTTGGCGGTGCCGCGGAAACCGTATTACCCGGCAAAACCGGCAAATTTATCGACTATCAAACCTGGGAAGATATCGGCGATACCATCATCCGCCACAACCCGGCCGATTACAACCCCAAAATAATCCGTGAATTTGCCCAAAGCTTCAGCTACGTCAATTTCCAAAAAAAAATCCTACAAGCCATCGCTTCCATATTAAAACTCGAAGATCCGATAGAAGAAGAGCTTGCCCTCATCGAAAACACCTATGCCCCGTATCTTAATTGATGCTCGCGCGATTGCAGATTGTAAAAGCGGCGGCATAAACAGAGTCGCCAAGCTTTGGATTACGGATCAAATGCGCCTTTATCCTGAAAGTGATTGCTACTGTATCACCACAGGTATCAAGTCCTCGCAAACAGTCCGCAACTTTTGCGATCAACACAACTTCAACTACTTGCATATCAAAGTACCCAACAAAATTTGGACACTATTTTGCCATCTAAACATTTCTTCCATTGTACTCACTGCCGAGAAAAAGCTAAAAAAACCAATAGATCTCTTGCTTTTGCCTAATCTGGCTTACACCGGAGCCCTATACCGCCCCTATCATATCTTAGTGCATGATCTCTCATTCTTAATCGAGCCAGAATGGTTTAATTTTAAAAAAAGATTTTGGCATAAATTCGTCCACGCCACGCGCCGCATACAAAACGCGGATAAAATCCATTGCGTCAGCAACCAAACCAAATCCGATGTATGTAAACTTTTAAATTTACCGGATAACCAATGTAAAATATTTAATTTCGATCCCAACTTCCCAGTCCCAACTTCCCAGTCCCAAGCTCGCCCCGTCTGGCTCCCCAAAACCACAATGCGCTTTGTACTGATGTTAGGCGGCTCCAACCCGCGCAAAAACATCAAAACCGCGCTCAAAGCCATTTCTTATTTTAACCTGCAAAATCCGCAACAATATCTCACTCCGGTGGTGCTTGGTGGCAAAGTTTCCTTCCGTTCCGAGGAACTCAACATCGCATACATCCAAGCCCCGGGCTTTGTTAGCGATAAGGAGCTTATTTGGCTCTACCAAAACGCGACAACTCTGCTCTACCCTTCTTGGTACGAAGGCTTTGGCCTACCCCTCCACGAAGCCGCACAGTTCAACATACCAATCATCGTCTCCACCACCGGAGCTCTATCTGAAACCGCGCCACACGGCACCATCCTCTGCCATCCCGCCAAGATCAATGAATGGCTGGGAGCGTTGGAACAAATCCCTCTTTAATCCCCCTATTGCTTAATGGGGTTGTTTATTAAGTTGTATACTTATTTACATGCTTCTTGAAATTCATTATCAATTTGATAATTTGAAAATCTAATCACGTTCAAATCATAACCTTTAAAAATCATTGTTATTTCATCATCATAGTCTTTCTACTCTCCGAACAAATGATGGTCGCCATCGATCTCAATTACCAGTTTCAACTTAGAATAATAAAAATCAACTATATAACCATCTAATAACTTTTGGCGATAAAAAAGTAATTTTTGAAATTTTAAAAACTTGTACCAAAGTTTTTTTCTTGAGGCGTGGCAAAGGTCTCGTTATAATACTTTTAACGCAATATCATAAGGCACATGCCTCCCATTACAAATCAACTTACCCATAACTAATATTACCATAGATGACTCCCCCTTTAACTAAGAAGGCGGTAGTATTTATATAAATTCGCTCAGCAACATAAACATCGGTAATCGATAATTAATTTTAGGGATTGACAAATCCCTAAAATTGTGCTATATTGACACATTAATCGCTATGTGCTCAAATATAAAGAGTCACAAAATTAATCAATAATTTTTAGCTAAATTTAGTCAAATATGACACATTTATATAATCGTTTACTTGTCGCTATCACCCTTATGGTAATGCTTGCCTTGGGTTTGGTAGCCGCAGTTTCCTGTGCCTCGGCCGGAACCGGCCCTTGGCAATGGGCGGATATTTCCGAAAACTTGGGCGCTCGTGAGAACCGCCCTGTTTGGGCCAGCGCCTATGCCCACCCTTATTGGTACTTAACCGACGGCCAAGAGCTCTACACCGGCGGACATGTCTGGAAAACAGACGGTGCCATCATGGAGGACATCACAGTCGAGGTTAGAAACGCAGGTCTAAACCGCGTTGATGACATCGTTACCGACGGCCAAACTGTAATGTTTCTCAAAAACGTAGTTACCGCGGCTAATACCTTTGAAGTCTTAACTTACAAAGATGGCAACTGGGGCTATCCTGCCGGCACTTGGAAAAATAACATGTACAGTAATGAAGCAATTTTATCCGTCAATGGTAAGGATGGAGTCTGGATGATCGTTTCCAACAAAGGTAACGTCTATCGCTGGAAACAAAACACAAACGAATTTACCCGTCTTAATTTACCAAATGAGGTTAAAAACAATCTTGATATCAATCTGAATTTCAACCCTCCGTTGATGTACAATGTAAATCACGGCTCGTCCGCCCTGCATGCTGACTATGGATCACGAGACGTGGCGATTATTCTGAAAATGTTACCGCTAACTAATTCCCAGTGGTTGCTAGTGGCACGTATAGACAACAACAACGGCAATTATAAAACCGTGTATTATCAATACAACGGATACAATTTTTCCGAAATAACAGATAAATTTAATACCAATTATACGCCTCCTGTAAAAGTCGCTTCAAACGGCAGTGAAGCAATACTTATTTACAACCATCAAACAGGCCAACACGGTGTTCGTTTAAACACATATCCGAATGGCTACATAAAAACCTATGATGGCTACAACGTTACCGATGTGTCCGCCCACAATGAAATGGACGGCCTGAATATCGGTGAATCCATCATTGCGGATAACGGAAAATCATGGATGATTATAACAAACAAAAAACTTTTCCGTTTAGAGGATAATCACATCGATTATTACGGCGAAACCCGCGACTACTTTATAACCATCTCCGGCAACGGCAACGGCACTTTTATGGCCGGCGGCGCCGTTTCATCCATAGATAATCCTGATCCGAACTCACCTTTAACAGCTAAACTTGTCAGAGTTGATGAAAGTACCGGTTATAACCCGCCCGGCACTCCTGTTGTAAATACACAAAATAATGTCTGGGCCTCCATGGGAGTCTCACATAACAAACACAAGCTTTATCATGGCCAGTCATCCAACGTAAACATCACCGGCGGCTCTCCAAACGGCATCGACCGCATCGAAATCTGGTTAAACGGCGACGTGGTAAAAACTTGCCATGACAATGATTGTAGCTACACAATCTATGGCAGTTCTTACAACAAAGGCAGTGCGCTCGCTTTCAACGGCCGCGTAGTTGATGAGCAAGGCCACGAAGCCTGGACATGGTTAGGTGAATATTCCGTGCCCGTCGATAACTATTATAATAATAATAATAACAATAATAATGACAATTACGACAACTTCGTTACCGCCTGGTTCGATGGAAGTGTCGATAAAACCGTTTTGGGACGCAATCAATCCCGTACTATCACTTTCTACGGCAACGCTAACCGCGGCTTGGATAAATTGGAACTCTTTGTAAATGGCAATTCCGTCGGTTCTTGCAACTTTAACAGCAACTACGGCGATAAATCATGTTCCAAAACGATCTACGGCAGCAATTACAACTCCGGACAAAACATAACCTTAAAAGTCAGAGCCACGGACCGCGACGGCTACCAAAAACAATCCGGTTCCATAAGCTTTAATATCAAAGATTACAACTCCGATAATAACGGCGACCAAATCTATGCATGGATGTGGTTTGATCCTTCCGATACCAGCCTTGATCACAATGAAACAAAAACCATCCACGTTGGCGCGACCGCTGATGATGGTTTGCGAAAGATCGAAATCTATACCGACGGCGCCTTAAAGCGCACCTGTAACTTTAGCCGCGCCTATGGCAACCAAGAATGCTCCGTAGATATTTACGGCAATAATTATTCAGCTAACCGTAACATTAGCATCTTTGCTCGTGTAACAGATTATTACGGTCGCGTGCAACAAACCAATTCGCAAAGCATCCACATCAATAGTGATAATAACAACAACCAAAACGATGTAAACGGCAATCTAACCATCACCAGCAATCGTGATAGCGGTTATAACAACTACGACCAAATCACTTTCACAGCCAATGGCTGGGATGATAACGGAATCGACAAAATCGAAATTCTTGTAAATGCCACGGTTGTTAAAACCTGTTATAACTCCAATTCCTGTTCCTACACGGGTGGCCCTTATACAACCGAAACCGTAAGCTACGGTGCCAATCTTTATGACAATTTGGGCAAGCGCACCTGGACAGGCTACAAAACAATCTATAAAAATTAAATGTCAAAACGCCTATAGCGCAACAAAAAATCGCTTTAATTAGCGATTTTTTGTTTATAAAAAAGTCTACTTTTAATCGCCACAGATATTACAAAATCGTGAGCAAAAAATAGCTTAATAGAGCCAAAATTTGGCTCTATTTTTAATATATCAGGCTTGACAATTCCCAATTTTCCTGCTAACGTTCCTCATACTTCGCTCCACAAAAATCGATCTTGATTGTCTATTTTTCAAGTTCGTAGTAAATAAAAATAAATATTTCGCGAAGCGAATTTCCAACATTGTTAATTGTTAATTAGTAATTTGTAATTTAAAAAAAAAGTATGTTTTCCCAAATATTTCGTTGGGGCTTGATGTATGGAGCATTGTTCCAATGCTATTCCCATATCAGCTTAAACGATTTAGGAAACCATACATCTCATCTCTTCGCCTCAAAATAATTCCCGGCGACGCGAGGCTTCCTCGTTAGTCAGGAGAGAACACTGATCCGCTTGCGCGGATTTTGTGTTTGTATCGACAGCTGACTCGAGTCTTGGCCAACAGACTTGACGAACTCATCATTTTAATGAAAGGTTTAAGCAATATGAAGCCATATTTGATTATAATCTGCTTGCTTAGCTTGCTTTTACCTCCCCGAGCAATTGCCGCGAATTGGCAAAATAAATCCACGACCTTACCTGCCACATATTTGGATAATTACATAAAAATGCCTTATCTTTCAATTTCTGTAAGCCGCGGCCATGACTGGCTGGCCGGCAATCCTAATCGGCTATTTCACGTAACAACGGATAACATCATAGATCTCACTCCCCGAATCAAAAAATTTGGCTTAACCTCAATTCGCCGTGTTGCCACAGATGGAAGTTCTTGGCTAATCATGGGCGATGCTGAAGTTTGGCAAACCCACCCGGATGTGGCATTTACGTACGACGGTAAATATATAAAAAATGTCAGTTCCGCTATCCGCGACATACCCCGTGATGAATGGATATCGCAAATAACCGGTAAAAACGGACTCTGGTACATCGTCACCGATAAAAATATCTATGCCTGGCATGACGCCCTAACAAAACCGGCCAAAATTTCACTGCCGACAAGCTTTAGAGAGCCGCGTATTGAAAATCCCAAAATGCATTCAGTTAAACATGGTTGGATAATAGAGTTCACACAAAAACACGGTCCTCTAAGCATAACTCATGCCCGTAACATCACTGACCGCCGCTTTTTCCAATTTGACGGCCAAAACTTTCAAGAACTTTCTTCTTTATTTGGTAACAACATGAGCGGTGAATCCGTCATAGGAAGTAATGGCGGAAACATATTGGTTATCGGAACCGTCTACGACATGTTTTCCTATCATTACCGCGCCTACCTTTCTGATGGCAAACAAGTTACGGATGTTACGCATGCGTTCAAACAAATTCTCCCGGCAAAAATCACACCGACCTCGCAAATATTTCTTAACCAAGCCGCCATAACTTGGACAGGCAAAAGCTGGCTCCTGCACAACCACAAGCACAACCTTGCAACTTGGCGACAATCTGATCACGCAAAATTATTACCCGATACCTCTGACATTATACTGGCGGCCGGTTATGGCAAAAACGGCTCCGCACTGCTTTCCGGATATAAAAATAACGACGACCATATCAGCCCCCGATTATTGCTTTATTCAGAAAAATAAAATAAATTCTAAGTTATAATCACTAAATTATAAACCTATATTCAAGATTGTTTAGAGCTTAAATATTATTTAATAATGTTTATTACAGTCCCGGTTTATTCTGATCCATTTTTATAGGTATCTCGCTTTGATTGGCGTAATACTTCAACTCTTGTTCTAAAATATCTTCACCCAAATTCTCACCGTAATACAAAACCCTGTCCTCGTATCTGGTAATTTTGGAATATAACTCCTCTTGCAACAAAGTTGGTAATTCACCCGCGCGCTCTCTTAATTTACTGATCAATTTTTCAAACTTTTCCAGCTCTGCCTCGCCTTCATCAACATAAGATTGCAACGTGGCTTTATTGTTGTTCCAATAATCTTCCCAAATATGATGACGAACTTGTTCCATCTCCGCTTTATCCTCTTCGGTAAATGACATTTCAAAATCTTCATGATCAAACAAATCATCTATAGTCTGCACATCCGGCAATGACCGAAACCTTTCCATTAAATGCGCCGTGGACCTGCGCAAAGCTTTCTCTGTCATTCGCCACTCAACACCCGCGCCATGATCATTGAAAAACTGCTTCAGCGCGTACCTTGCCGGGTAAACCTCGCGCGCAAACTCCTTTGTAAAGTTTTGTAACTCAACCAAATCCAACTTCTTGCCGTCATCATAATCCGTGATAAACGAATCCGCGCACGATTTAATTTTACCTGACGCAAAATCCTCCCATTTGGATAAAAAATTTATCAACTCTTTTTGATCGTTTAGATCCAAGTAAACATCCATACCGGAACATTATAACATGTAATGCGTATCTCATGACACACGGCAAGTTATACTAAAAAAAATGGCTTATTTTAGCTATTTAATACTAATAAAGTGTATTTCAAGTTAAATAAGATACGATATGTGATTACAGGCTTGCCAACTCCCCATTTTTCCTGTAACCTCATCATACTCAGATAACTAAATCATCTTGATTCGAAATTTAATTCGACAGGATGGCTCAATCACCCCGCCTGGTCAGGCCCGGTGACACGGGTTAATCAAAAACTGTTTTATGACGACCGAAGCTAAACAAGAAGAATTAAAAAAATTACTCGAAAATACAACCTACACCACCTTCCCGCAAATCGGCGAAGTGGTGCACGGTACTGTTATCAGCGTGGGTCGTAATGAAATCCGCGTTGATTTAAACGGCTTGGCAATGGGCATTGTTCGCGGCCCGGAACTCGACCCAAACTTATTACTGAGCGTTGGCGATGAAATCGACGCAACGGTTGTTGATCTGGACAACGAATTCGGCGAACTCGAACTCTCTCTCAAGGGAGCTGGTCGCAAAAAAACTTGGGAAAAACTCAAGGAGCTTTTCACAAGCGGCACAATCATCCCCGTTCGCGTACTGGAAGCCAACAAAGGCGGTCTTATTGTACGCTTAGAAGGCTTATCCGGCTTTTTACCCGTCTCTCAGCTTTCACCCGAGCATTATCCGCGCGTGCAAGGTGGCGAGAAAAATAAAATTTTGGAAAAATTAAAAGATCTCGTTGGCAAAGACCTAGACGTTAAAGTAATCGATGCCAATGAAGAAGATGGTAAATATATCGTTTCCGAAAAAGCCGTTTGGGAAACCCGCCAAGAATCGGTTATCTCCAAATACAAAGTCGGTGATACGGTTGAAGGTAAAGTTACCGCTGTTACGGACTTTGGCGCTTTCGTGAAGTTCGATACCAATCTCGAAGGTTTGGTCCATATCAGTGAAATCGCCTGGCAACGCATCGACGACCCGCGCGACGTACTCGAAGTCGGCGACAGAGTGCGCGCCGAAATCTTGAACATCGAAGGCTCTAAAATCTTCCTGTCCATGAAAAAGCTCATGACAGACCCATGGCAAGAAGTTGGCGAAAAATACAAAGTCAACCAATGGGTCAAAGGCCGAGTCCTCAAAATCAATCCCTTCGGATTATTCGTGGAGCTCGATCCGGATATTCACGGGCTTGCGCATATCAGCGAACTTGCCGATAAACCGGTTAAAGATGTAAACGAAATCGCCCGTGTTGGAGATGAATTCGATTTCCGCGTCGTTTCAGTCGACCCGGACAACCATCGCTTGGGCTTATCACTAAAAAAAGAAAAAGAAGTTAAGGAAGAAGATAAAGAAAAACAAGCCGCGTAGCTCACGATAAGCAAAAAAAACCGCCCGGATTAACGAAGGGCGGTTTTTGGTCTTAGCTATAACAACTTTTTCCTGACTTAAAAATGTCAAACTTACAGAGGCAGTTTGCGCTTACGATAAAAATCTTCACAATACAGCATCATCATCCAGCCCCATCACTTCCTTGTAGCGATCCGGTTTAAAAAACTGAGATATAGAAAATATGCAACAACAGCTAGGCCGGTTATACCAAGCCCGGCATAGCTAAGATTACCTGAATTCACCGCATGTTCAATTAGTACGATTGGCAAGATAACCAAAAAAGTAAAAATCGCCAAATACATTACAACTTTTATTAGCCGGCTGACAACTTTAACGAATGCGCTTTTTCACTCACCTCTACCCCGCTTTTAAAAGACCTAAATATAAATAATCATAATGATCAATTCGCCAAATAAAAAAGCCGCCAAAACAGCACAGCGGCAAAGCTCAACTTAATTGATATTGATTGCTTCCGACAATCTCCCATCGAGCCATCAAGACAATATCCGCGACAAGGAGTGTGCAAACACTTCCGAGGGCCGCATAATCATATTTCTGGATAAAATAAATGCAGTACAAACAAGACAAAAAACACCAAAAACATACAAAGGAAACAAGCTATTGCAAAATTAACCAGTGCCAAAAAAAACAACTCTACTGTAATCGATAAAAAATCCTTAAGCCGTGGTTTCTCGGTTATGAGGCACACAGCCCGACACGTATAGTAAAAGCCAGGAGCGCCCCAAATTGATCCAAAAACAATCAGTGGCGACATGGACTGGAAGTGCTCAATACCTATATAAATACACAACAAAGGTCCGGTTAGCAAAATGATTGCCGACAAAAATACATACGCAACCCTTGCCGTCATCGATAGCTCGTGGCTATGAATCGATGTGCTCATAACACCTCTCCTTATCAAAGGTCCTATTTAGATAAAATCATAAATATCATTAAATGGCAAATTCCCAGCCTCGACAAAATACAATAAATAGGCTATATTAAGCGTATTAAATTCTGTCAGCTGTTAGCCTCTTGTAATGTCCGGCTATCATATATAAGCTTAATCTGAAATTAATTTATGTCCCAAACCACAAGAAACATCATCATATTTGTTACGGCCTTCATCATCATGGGCGGGCTTTTAGCGACAATGAACTTGGAAACAACCGAAACCACCGACTTGGCCACCTTGGCCACAAGCGTGCAAAACGATGAAATCTCCTCGCTTACGGTAAGCGGTAATGAAGTGGAAGCCGAATTCCAAGACGGATCTGTCAAAACGGTAATGAAAGAACCCGGCGACTCCCTCTCAACCATCTTTAGCAATTACGGAGTCGATCCTGAAAAACTCCGCTCTATCCCCACCGAAGTAAAAGAGCCGAGCGGTTTTTCATATTGGGCCTCGCTTATCGTACCCAACCTATTACCAATCCTGCTTTTGGTGGTTCTATTTTGGTTTTTCTTCCGCCAAATCCAGGGTCAAAGTAACCGCGCCATGCAATTTGGCCAATCCGCGGGCCATGAAATCAATAAAGACACCAAAGACAAAGTTTCTTTTAAAGATGTAGCCGGAGTAAATGAAGCCAAAGAAGAATTACACGAAGTTGTTGATTTTCTAAAATATCCCGATAAATTCACCAAATTCGGCGCCAAAATACCCAAAGGAGTTTTATTGATGGGTACACCCGGAACCGGTAAAACACTGCTCGCCCGCGCGGTGGCCGGCGAAGCCGACGTACCTTTCTTTCATATCAGCGGATCCGAATTCGTGGAGATGTTCGTCGGTGTCGGTGCCTCCCGAGTTCGCGACCTCTTTACCCGAGCCAAGAAAAGCTCACCGTGCATTATCTTTATCGACGAAATAGATGCCGTTGGCCGCCAGCGCGGTTCGGGCTTGGGCGGCTCGCACGATGAACGCGAACAAACACTCAACCAAATCCTCACGGAAATGGACGGCTTCGAACCCAATGCCGGGGTTATCGTTATGGCGGCCACCAATCGCCCCGATGTTTTAGATCCGGCCCTATTGCGCCCCGGACGCTTTGACCGTCGCATTGTTTTGGATCAGCCGGATATCAACGACCGCGAAGCCATCCTGAAAATCCACGCCAAAAAGAAGCCTCTCGCCAAAACAGTTTCATTGCGCAAAATCGCCGAACGAACGCCCGGTTTCTCGGGTGCCGATTTGGCCAATTTAATGAACGAAGCCGCCATCTTGGCCGTGCGCCGCAATAAAAGCTCGGTTACCGAAGACGAACTCTTGGAATCCATCGAAAAAGTCATGCTCGGCCCGGAAAGAAGAAGCCATGTGCTAACCGATAACGAACGTCGCATCACCGCCTATCACGAAGTAGGCCACGCTCTTGTTGCCCATCTCCTACCCCATTCCGACCCGGTGCAAAAAGTCAGCATTATTGCCCGCGGCCGCGCCGGAGGCTATACCATTAAAACGCCGATAGAAGACCGCAAAATGCGCCGCCGTGAAGAATACCTGGAAGATTTAGCCATGATGCTTGGCGGTTATGCCGCCGAACAAGTCGTTTTTGGCGACATCACCACGGGAGCCAGTTCCGACATGAAAGAAGCCACCGGTCTCGCGCGCAATATGGTTACCCAATGGGGCATGAGTGAAGCCATGGGTCCGCGTGTCTATGGCGCCCGCGAAGACATGATCTTTCTGGGCCGTGATATACACGAAAACCGCGATTATTCCGAAAAAGTTGCCGAGAAAATAGATGTCGAAATCGATACGCTAATCAATGACGCCCTAAATCGCGCCAAACAAATCATTGCTGATAACCGCCAAGCCATGGACAAAGTCGCCGAAAAACTACTTGAGGTCGAAACAATGGAACGTGAAAAATTCAACGAAATTATCGAAATCCCGCCGACCAATCCCAAAAACATCATGCCTGAAAAACCGGACGATAAACCGGATAACAAACAAGAAAATCCCCCGGATACCAAACCCGAATCCGAAGAACAAACTAAACAATCAATCGCGGACCAAGACTTGCCCGATAATACAACCGACAAACAATAAA
>CAYFST010000029.1:5277-12879 GCA_964345995.1 uncultured Gammaproteobacteria bacterium | reverse complement strand
TAAACAAAAATACAGCTTTGCTGTATTTTTTAATTTACATGGTTGTTGTACGGAGTAAAATCCACTAAATTACAGCATCAAGCTTAGCTTTCAAATCCTCTTTACTCATCCCGCCAACAAATTGTTCGGCAACCACACCATCTTTAAAAAGCAACATTGTCGGAATAGACATAATGCCATACTTTCCGGCTGTAACTTGATTCTCATCAACATTTAACTTACCTATCTTTATCCGGCCTTCATACTCAGCCGCCAACTCATCAATAACCGGAGCCATCATCTGACAAGGACCACACCAAGGAGCCCAAAAATCAACCAATACTGGACTGTCTGCTTTTAACGCTTCTTGCTCAAAATTAGCATCTGTAAAAACAAAACTCATATCAACTTGAGTATTTTGCATTTAGCATCTGGTATCTGGCAATAAACTATTATTGTTATTTATCAGCATACTGCTAAATACAAAATACAATATACAAAATACTTTTTCAATAATCTTTAGACCTAAATGATAAATATTTAGACGCAATCACGCAACCTATTTACCTACAACTTATTAACAAGAACGATCATGCTGCAAAATATAATCAAAACCTCAAACATTCTTAATTCGTAATTAAACAAACTTACGAGCGTTAACGAGGTATCTCCACCTTTTGAGTCTTTGACTCCTCGATATAAATATCAAGTCTATCACCAACTTCCAGTTTTTCTTTACCCTTGTAAGAAATGCCACATTCCTGACCGGCTACAACCTCTTTTACCTTTTCTTTACCGACTTGTAAAGATTCAATTTTACCCTGACCAACAGGCTGATCCTCTTCTGCTTCTTTGCGCCAAACGATCAGGTTGGCTCCTTCTTTCGCCATTCCGGTTTTCACTTTGCAACCTACGACCATTCTGTCTTTTTCTGTTCTAAATACCGCAACCACCTCGGCTTTACCTAATTCGGTACGCACCACTTCATCCGGCAACATGGCATTCAATCTAGCAATCACATCGTCTATTAACTCATAGATAATCTTATATACTTGTAATTCCACGCCTTGATCACGAGCCATCAAAGAAGCTTGTGAAGTTGCCACCGTATTAAAACCGTAAATTACTGAATTTTCGGACGCGGACGCGGCCTCAATATCGCTTTCCGTAACATTACCCAAGCCTTTTTTAATCACCTCAATACTCACCTGATCATGTTGAATCTTTTCCAACATACCCAAAATCGCTTCCAAAGAACCTAAAACATCGGCTTTTATAATTATATTCAAACTGGCACGAGTCTTTCCTTCTTTTTCTTCTTCCTTAATACTTTTAACTGCTGTAAACTGGCTGGCCGCTTGATAATTGGATCTCGATTTCCGTTTTTCCAAAGATCTCCAATCTTCCGGCACTTCAAAAATATCCCCCACTGAAGGCGCGCTCTTAAAACCCAAAACTTTAACTGGAGTACCCGGGGTCGCTTCATCAACATTTTCGCCCTTAAAATCTCTCATAGCCCGTACTCGCCCCAATAACTCTCCGTTCACTCCCAAATAATCATTTCGCTTTAATGTACCAACCTGCACCAAAGCGGTTGCAACCGGCCCCTCACCTTTATCAACGTGCGCTTCAATGATGGTACCACCGGCCAATCTATCCGGATTTGATTTAATCTGATCAGCATTCATGTCGGCCAACAATAAAATTACTTCCAGCAAATCATCAATCCCCTCACCTTGCTTTGCCGAAATCTTTACCATGGGCACGTCTCCGCTCCACGCTTCGGTTGTAATGCCCACCTCGGCCAATTCGGCCAAAACTTTATCCGGATCCGCTTCCGGTTTATCAATTTTATTTAATGCCACAACAAATGGTATTTTTGCCGCGTGTATAATATCAATAACTTCGCGCGTCTGTGGCTGTACGCCATCATCTGCCGCCACTACCAATACGGCAATATCGGCGACTTTGGCTCCTCGAGATCTCATAACTGTAAAAGCTTCGTGTCCCGGTGTATCAATAAAAGTAATTGACCTATTTTTACGGATAGCTTGATAAGCACCGATATGTTGCGTAATTCCTCCCGCTTCACCATCAATCACATGCGTGCGACGAATAGCATCTAAAGTCTTGGTTTTACCATGATCCACGTGACCCATCACCACGACTACCGGTGGCCTCTCGGCTTGTTTTTCATCTACCGCTTTTTCAATTTTTTTCTGCAACTTATCTTGCGCAACCACCTCTTCTTTGGATTGCTTAGCTTCTTGAGCTTCCAGCTTGGCGTTAAAACCCAACTCATCGGCAATAATCGCCGCTGTCTCATAATCCAACCTCTCGTTTTGCGATGCCAAAATACCGGCCTTCATCAACTCCTGGATAACGCGCGTTACAGGCAAATTCAAAATTCCCGCCAACTGGCGCACGATAATAACGGGGGGTAAAGTTACACTCTTTTTATCTGCCGGATCCTGCTGTTTACCGCCCGATTCTGCTGACAATTCTAACAATTGACCACGCAATCTTTCGCGTCTGGCCTGTTGCGTCCACTTTTTAAAAATCTGTTCAGCTGTTCTATTATCAAGTTTAACCGCTCTTTGACCAATATCAAAACCAAGCTTCGGTAACTTTTCTAACAATTCTTGTGGCGTGACCTTAAGTCGACGCGCTAAATCACTTACATTCATGTGCTTGAGCTTAGTATTTTTTTGCTAAAAAGTCAAGAAAAATACCACCAAAAAGGTGGTTATAAGTAACATTGAAAGCCGATCAAATTAAGCTCTATTAAGCGATCTGGACCGACCATCCCAAACATATACTTGCCTTAGGCACGCATCCCTACTACCGGTTTCACAGCAAATCATGGCCCAAATAATGGAATCATGCTTCACCTTTAAAGATTTCACCTTGCGTTTTTCAGCCCAAGCAAGCGAGCTGTAACGCATCAACCATACCTTGCTGCCATGCCTGATCCGCATGCCGCAAATAGGACAGGTCGGATCCAACTTTCCAAGCAAGTGACCAAAAAAACACCGAGGACATAATTGCCTTTCACGATGGCCCGCCACCATTTGCATCCTATTCAAATCAAACACAACAACATCTTCAAAAACCCCGACAGCTCCGAGTAAACCGCGCCGTGCCAGCGCTTTATACAGCGTTTTAGGAGGCCGAATCACCGTGCAACGCGCAGCTTTATGCCCGCAAGGGTAACGAGTCAAGTAACCATTCTGCGTTACATCCAAATATGATAATACCTCCAAAGGTCCACTATACTTTGCCGGTGTGTTCAAACCCTCCAAAGATGGATAACTAAACTCCATCATCGCCTCGCTTTCTCAAATGTTCTAACCATATATAGTCATAAACCTGCCAAATAGTCAACCTTTTCAATGCCAAATTTACGATACCTTCGATATATATTTTATAAAATTAACATAACCAATATTTGGCATTTGGCATTAAATACATTGGACGTTGTACGATGGACGTTGTACGATAATTATATGAACGAAGAAAACAAATTATTACTGGTAGATAAACCTGCCGGCATAACATCTCACGATGTGGTTAATATTATCCGTAAAAAATTTGATACTCGCCGCGTTGGCCATGGCGGTACGCTCGACCCTTTCGCGACCGGCTTGCTTTTAATTGGTATCGGTCGCGCCACCAAAAAACTCACCGACATCGTCGGCTTAGACAAAACCTACGAAGCCATCGCAAACTTGGGCGCCACTTCCGATACTTATGATGTCACCGGAGAAATAACTCCGACGCCAAATTCCAGATTACAGATTCCAAATTTAAAAAACATCGAAGATATTTTGAAAGACTTTCGAGGAGTAATCGAGCAAAAAGTCCCGGCTTACTCCGCCAAAAAAGTCCACGGCCAAAAACTCTACACCCTCGCTCGCCAAGGTGTAAATGTCGAACATTTACGCTCCACCAAAAAAGTCGATATCACCGAACTCGTTGTCACGGATTACAACTACCCAACTTTAAAATTTAAAGTGACTTGCTCTTCCGGCACCTACATACGCTCACTCGCCCATGACATCGGCGAAGCTTTGGGCTGCGGCGCCTATCTTTCCGAACTCCAACGCACTCGCATCGGCCCCTACGAACTTAAAGATGCTAAAATACTCGACGAGCTCTAATGTCAAATGATAAATAACAAGAACACACCAGATTGCTCTTGTTTTTTGTTATTGAAAGATCTTGACGTTTTCCGCAATCCGACGCATTATAAAATCAGTACATTAAAAGGAGCGACAACATGTTTCCGTCACACTCTCAGGCATACTCCAAACAACAAATTGAGTACGAAATAAGGGCCCTCAATCACAGAGATGGCTGGCACTTCTTCAAACGCGCGTTCTGGCAAATCGGTTTCATCAACGGGTTAATATGCAATACATACCTGATCGAACCTCTTGTTGACAAAATTTTCTACTACATTCTCTTTTTGCCCATCGGAATCGCCGGCGCTCTCATTTTCTATGTGATTGCTGCTATTCTGGAAACTATTCTCAACAACTAGCTACAATGACTTCCTAAGCTCAGGAGGCTTTTTTTTTATTGTCGATACTATTTAGATGTAATTGACAAAACAATTTAACTTAAATACTCAAATTATTAAACTAATATATTTCGAAACAATTTTAACAATGTAAACAAAAATCAGCATCAATCAAGGTTTAGATAGAGTCTTGCTAAAGATAGTTTTTCTTGCTACATTATATATGCAGAAATTAATGTTATTAATCGACTCGGCTGCTACTTTCCGTGCTGTAAATCTCTATTAAGAACTTGTCTAAATAAATGGTTCAAAATTCATCTATACTTTATGGGAAATACTTCCCAAAAGTACCATACGCCGCTTTTAGCGGGTTTCCGCCGTTAACCTAATATTATTGAGCGGTAAGATATAAATACGTACCAAACACAGGTGAAAAATTTATATAAAAATGAAATTAATTGTTGAAATTTGGCGGTATTTTGTAATGAGATTTTTTGTACAGATGTAGAAATAGCCGAGCATAAAAAATATGTTTGTTTTTATTGCGTTGCTGGCCGGAATAGGAGTGGGCGTCGGTATAACGGCAATCGTCTATACCCAAAAAGCCAAATCAGCCGAACTCTCCATCCAAGCCGCCAAAGAAGAAGCTCAAAAAATTATTAAAGAAGCCGAAGGAAAAGAATCCGACGTAATGGTTCGCGCCAAAGATAAAGCTATAAAAATCCTCGAAGACGCCCGCAAAGAAGAAAAGAAAGCCTTGGAAGATCTAAAAAAACAACAAAAAGAACTCAATGAGCGGGAAAATTCTTTTTCCAAAAAGATGCTCGAGGTCGACGATCTTAAAAAAGCCGTCGATGCCAAAGCCGAAAAACTTACCAAGTATGAAGCCGAAATTGAAGCGATGAAACTTGAAGAAAGCCGTAAACTCGAAGAAGTGGCCGGCTTAACCCAAGACCAAGCGGTTGAACGTATACTTTCACTGGTGCAAGAACAGCACGAAGATACACTCATGAACCGCGTACGTAAACTTGAACAAGTCGAAAGCGACGAACTAGAACGTAAATCGCGCAACATTTTAGGAGTTACTATACAACGCATAGCGGCCTCGCATGTTACCGAAACCACCACAACCAACGTAGAGCTCCCCAATGATGAAATGAAGGGCCGGGTTATTGGACGCGAAGGTAGAAATATCAAAACCATCGAACAACTCACCGGTTGTGAACTTATCATAGATGACACGCCCAACATGATCACCATCTCCGGCTTTTCTCCCATCCGCCGTCAGGTGGCTAGCCGAGCGCTTACCAAACTCATTGCTGATGGTCGCATCCATCCGGGGCGCATCGAAGAATCCATCGACGAAGCTAAAAAAGAACTCCAACTTGATATCAAAAAAGCCGGCGAAGACGCGCTTTTCGAGCTGGGTATTTCCATGGCCGGCATCGACCCCAAGCTCATCCAAATCCTGGGTCGCTTAAAATACCGCACTTCATACGGTCAAAACATACTTCAACACTCCATTGAGGTTGCGCTTATAGCAAGCACGCTTGCCGAAGAACTGGGCGCCGATGTTTCGGTTTGTAAAAAAGGCGGATTATTCCACGACATTGGCAAAGCCGTAGACCACGACCTGCAAGGCGGACACCCCGAACTCGGCGTACAGATCTTAAAGAAATTCGGCTTCCCCGAAGAAATATGGTATCAATCTATCGGCCACCATGAAGACAAGCCAAAGACTCTGGAAGCGGTAATCGTTAAAGCCGCAGATGCCATTTCCGGCGCTCGCCCCGGAGCCCGCAAAGATACTTTAGAGCAATATGTTAAACGTTTGGAAGAGTTGGAAAACGTAGCCAAAGGTTTCGAAGGCATCGAAAAAGTTTACGCCATTCAAGCAGGTCGCGAAGTCCGCGTCTTCGTAAACCCCATGGCCATCGACGATTTCAACGCCACCAACCTGGCGCGCGACATTGCCAAGCAAATCGAAGCCGAACTCAAATACCCCGGCGAAGTCAAAGTAACCCTCATCCGCGAAACCAGAATTACCGAATACGCACGATAAATACCCCATCCCAACATGCATTAGGACACCCCCTTATTCAAAGGGGGTTTTTGTTGCACGTTGCTCGCCCTCATCAACCGAAAAGCTTAACGTAAATCCGCCCAAAGAGCTTAACTTGGTAGTGACTCCGCCCGAAGGGATCATGCTCCGTTGTACGTTGCACGTTGTACGTGGTACGATATTGCTTGTATGCGCAACATAATCCCCATTTTAAAATCCTTAGGGCTTCTGGAAAGCGAAGTCAAAACCTATTTAGCCGCCCTCGAACTCGGCCCCAGCACCGTCTTGGAAATCAATAAAAAAATCGGCCTCTCGCGCCAGGCAATTTACACAGCCATCGAATCCCTCATCGATCAAGGTTTGATGAGCTCTGTCGAAAAAGGCAAAAAAACCCTCTACACTTCCGAATCACCTGAACGCTTAAGATCATTTGCCGAAGCAAAACTTAAAAAAATGGAAGCCACAGTTCGCGAAATCAAGGATATTTCAAAAGATTTAACCCTCATTCAAAAAGGAGATAAACCAATCGTACGAATGTATGAAGGAGAAGACGGTGTTAAAAACATGATCGCAAACGTAATCAAGTCCAAACCAAAACACCTTGATGAATTTACTAACGAACAAGCTGTTAGCAATCTTTTCTCAGAAGAAGATCTAAAACCGTTAAAAATTCATTTGGATAAATACAATGTTACAACCAACTTATTATCTTTAACCAAAGATCCCAATAAACTGCGCAAATTATCAAAAAGACGCACTATAACCAGAAATGATATCGATTTCCACGGCGATGTGATGATTTACGATGATAACATTTCTTTGCAAACAACTCGAGGTAAATTAATCTCAATTTTTATCGAAAGTAAAGAACTTGCAGATACAATGCGTGCGCTGTTCAAGTTAGCTTGGGATAATAAAAATATTTAAATTAAAAAAGGCCTGAAGTAAAACTCCAAGCCCGATGAGCCCTCCGAAATTGGAGGGTTTTTGTTTTAGCTATCAGCCGCCGAAACCGGGTAGCAGCAACTTGCCGCCAAAC
>CAYFST010000029.1:0-5177 GCA_964345995.1 uncultured Gammaproteobacteria bacterium | reverse complement strand
CCGTCGTCGTTTTTGCCATTTCTACTTTCCTTCGAAACAGCGTCTTGGATACGACGTATGTCCTTGGTGATAGACCTTACGATCACACACAACACCAAAGACCCGGCAATCAAATACGTCGCAAAAAGAAAATCCGAGACATTCATTGAAAACAATGTATACACCAACCATCCTGACCCAAATACGCCCAAAAACATAATGGTTGGTAACAGAAAATTATCCCGCATCTGCTTCATAGGCTCGATAGCCCATTTATTCTCCTTTCTGTCCAACGGGTTGGTGTTCATTTCTTCCATCTCATTCATTTCTTTTTTCATTTTTTTCTCCATATTCCCTTCTTTTTTGTAAACCGATCCCGCGATGAAGGGTCCGCGGAAACGTGCAAAATACCGAGTTTCTGCTCGGTGCAGGTTCCCCGACACTTTTCAGAGAACAAGAGACAATACCATATTTTGACGATTTTGTCAATGGTAACGAGACAAAACCCAAACACCCGGCACAAGAAGGTGTCCGCAACATAAGACATTGTCAACCGCTTAACAAAAACCTTTTAAGTCATTTCTTGCTTAAATGAGGCTAAAGTTAGATCCTGATACTAAATCAGAATTTCGATTAAAAAATTTTTGTCTTAAAGCTCTTGACAAAATTTTCTGACTATGCTAGGGTCAATCATTCGATAGACAAACGTCTCTCGAAAACTCGAAATCGAGCACCGGCTCGATTTTCGAACGCCAAACAAAAACCACACCTTACAACTAAACAATTAACAATTTCGAATCCGCTAATGACCTCATACAATGAGTAATCGGTAATTCGTAATTGTACACGCATCATCCCCCGGCATGCTTGTCCGGAGGAAAAACTCAATAATCGACGTTCGTTGTTCTAAATTCGTTATTCGAGTTATATCTAGCTTTCGCGTAACTAGTCCCTTAGATTTCAAAGCGCTCGCCAGCGGTGAGCAATAGAGGTGACGAACACGAAAAGCCGGAACTTGGATTAATAATCCATTTTATCCCTGATGCGGCAATAGCGGATCCGGCGATCCGCCTCTTGTAAAACTCGTCAAACGGAGGAGAGTTGGCGAGCTTTAATGGAGAATAACAAATAAAATTTCGCTATAGCGATTCCCGCATTATTAATTATTAATTTTGCTAAATCGCATATATGCGATTTAGCAATGTATGTTAGAAAAAATATTTACACCCAAAGGCGCGCAAATAGATAAGCATCCTGAATGGCTACAACCCGAAGCACCTAAAACAAATTCCGAACAAATCACGGAGGGAATTATCGAACAAACAACCGGTGAGCAATACTCCGCCACGCAAGAAGATGCGATTAACCTACATCTACCTGCCGTGAAAATCCCGGAACACCTGCCCAATTGGTTCGATATTACGGCCGAAGCCTTGGACGAACTTCAAGAAGATACCACTCTTGGCAACCTTGCCGCCATAGGCAAAATGGGCGCCCACGACACGCGCATCATCAAAAATTACGTGGAGCAAATTCCACGCGAACAATTGGAACAAATCCAAGAACATTGCATTAAGCTGGCTTGCGAGCAAGCAAAAACCCTAAACGCCCACATCATGGGCCGCGAGGAACTGGAACCCAAAGAGCTCTATCGTGAACAAAAACAGTTAAAAAAATTATTCAATATCGCCAAAGTCCTAACCGCCGGTGGTTTAGACGACCTAAACCGCACGCTTATTCAACTGGAATGTGCCTATAACCGCGCCCTACAAGCCACAGTAATCACAATATAATTATATGTTTGAAAAACCATCACCATCTTCCGAAGCCATAGAGCGAATCGACCTAAAAAACCTCAAACCCGGTATGCCCATAAAAATAAGGCAACCTGCCGGCAAAGTCTTCGAAACAAGCGCATCTGCTGATGCTAATTACGGCGGAGTCGAATTATCGGAAACTTGGCATGATACGGTTATCACTGAAGTAAACATAGAAACTGACCAACCATACATTGAAACTAAACAATACATTCATATTCATTCATATATATTTAATCGATTCCATTCTGACGAAATTTATATGGAAAACGGAATTTTGATTGCAGAACCTAAATAACACCAAGGA
Source organism: uncultured Gammaproteobacteria bacterium (assembly GCA_964345995.1). Classification (GTDB taxonomy): domain Bacteria; phylum Patescibacteriota; class Patescibacteriia; order 2-12-FULL-60-25; family 2-12-FULL-60-25; genus MWCR01. Next base: position 3,074 of record CAYFST010000029.1, on the reverse strand, counting down.
GATATCAAATCTCCGCCGTAACTCATGCTACATGCTACAAGTTACATGCTGCATGAAGTGCGGCGGGGAATTGAGCAAGTCAGACTATCGGGTATCACCTCCCTTCGCCCCGTAGCCTTGTTTACATAAACCCAATTATTACCCCCGCACAGATAGTAAGTGTAAAAGATAAAAAATTATGAAAAAAATGGAAAAAATCGGTTTCGAGGCCAATGACAACGGTCGCGCCCAAGTGATCGAATTCCAATCGATCACCCGCGATTACGATCAACCTCAACCCATACAAGAACCGGGGCAGGTGATCGAATTCCAATCGATCGCCCAACGCGGGTCCTCAAACGACCCCGAACTGCCTCCGGCCGCTTAAACTCGCGACATCTCGTCGCTGTCCCCCCAGACTATATAAATTCCTGAATTTTATATTCTAGATTGTAAATTTTATTTAGTGCGGGGGGATCCGAACTTGCAAAGAAGGAGTGAAAAATGAGTACCATCCGTCAGATGCCGCAAATAGTCCAAGCAAATCTCGATATTTTTGGCCCTGGCAATGTTTGGGAGTACGAGGATTTCTGCACTGCAATGATTATGGAACTTCTCAAACTTATAGACCCCGAACAAGCTTCATGCCATGCATTCGATTTTGAAAATGAGGTATTTGAAGTTCATCCTTACTGGTGGGGTGATTGTACTTGCGATTTCCACCGCCACGAAACTCGCTTTCGGCGCACACACCCGCATGCGGCCAATTGCCGCTATAAACGGATGCGTCACGCTTATCTTAAATCAGAAATGATGATTTACTGCGATTGCCGCGTGCAAGATCAGTACTACAATTGGCTTGACGTGGAAGGGCATTGCCATTCGCCCGACTGCCGCCTCGTTCTACCTAACTTCCGCTGTGGCGATATCACCATTTACTGGTACAAAAACATCGGCCGCGGCATGTCCTGCGATCGTGAAGTAACCCGCCAAGAACTCGAAGACATGTTCCAACGCTGCTTCGAGTCCCTCCAAACCTAACCCATCTCCCGCGACACCCATTGTCGCGATCTCACCAAACTAAAGAAACATCACGCTCTAAAACTTAACCTGTCGAGCATAATTCGACATTAAAAAAAATATCGCGTTAGCGATTCATAATTTATAGTTTATTATTTGTAGTTTAATGTTTATTTACTCCGGTGAGAGCCAAGAAATAATCGCTTTATTCACCACAGGTGAATGTCCTTCATAATTTTTGCGGTGAAGGACCTCCTCGGCCTCATGTAAAAAAATCGTCTTAACAGACGGTTTTTTGTTGACGTGTATTTTCATTTATTCTAATATAAAAAAATAAGAGTAATGTACATACACAATCAACCGTGCTTTTAAGCTCAAGAAAGGATTTTGCCAATGCAAAAAAACCAATTAATAGATACGGAAGAACGCTTAACTAAAGAAGTTGCAAAACCCAAAATCACCAACCCTTTGCCTAAAAAACGAAGGTTCTACTACATATTAGACGGACAGCTGATATTCGATTATCAAGAAGCTCTTGAAACAAATGAAACGAATAAACATAACCGCTAATATCTAGCTCTTTATCAAACTCTCTATCGCACAAGTTTCTCTTTATCATTCTCTTACTTGTGCCAATCCTTGAACCGGTCTACCCGGGCCGTTTCAAGAATTGTATGCCAAAATTGAATATTCTCATCTTCGGGGATGTGGTCGGCAAAATCGCGCGTAAAGCCTTAGCCGTCAAACTCCCTGATTTAAAATCTCGCTACAAACCCGATCTCACTATCGCCAATGTCGAAAACCTGGCCCACGGCCGCGGCATTACCGAAAAATCTCTTAAAGAAATTTCCGATGCCGGCGTTGATATTTTTACATCCGGTCATCATGTTTTCGAAAACCAACAAGGCCTGCCCCTGCTCGATGACCCCGAATGGGCCGAACAACTCATCCGTCCCACAAATATTGACCCCAAACTCCCTGGAAACGGCTGGATTCACTTAAAAATCAAACAAACCCAAATCAGCATTCTTAATCTGCAAGGTCAGCTTTTCATGCCTCAAGAAGCCTCCTCCATTTTCCTCGCTTTTGATCGCTTTTGGACCGAACAAATCACCAAATCATCCAAATCCATCACTATCGTAGATATCCACGCCGAAACCACAAGCGAAAAAAATGCCTTCGCACATTACGTAGATGGCAGAGCGGATATCGTATTTGGCACTCATACTCACATTCCCACAGCTGATTTAAAAACCCTGCCCGGCGGCACCGTTCAACTCACAGATGTAGGTATGACAGGCGCATGCGATTCTGTTATTGGATTTGAAAAAAATAGCTCTATTAAGCGATTTTTACACGAAACAACCAAGTCATATAAAATCCCTGAACATGGTGATGTATGCTTAAATGGACTTTTTGTTAGCTTGGATATTGACACAAAAAAAGTATCCAAACTGATTCAAATTCAAGAAACTATTGCAATTTAAGCCAAATTATGCTATGCTAACAACATAATTACCTCTGAGTCTCTATGACTTTAGATTAATCTATTAATCCAAGACTAATAGATTTGAACGAAGTTCAAGGGCAAAATCAAGCAAAAAGCTGGACACATATCACCTACAAGTCCAGTCATAACGCAGATTTTAAATCCATCCGCCCGCAGCGGATAGAAACTTCGCCAAATAATAAGTCTTAGTAAGTAATATGAATAAAGCAGAATTAATTAACGTCATCGCCGATCGCGTTGGCGTCACTAAAAAACAGGCCGAGGATATGGTCGAGGCTTTCGTGGACATTGTCACTTCCGAACTTGTAAATGATGGCGAACTGACAATTGCCGGTTTTGGACAATTTACAGCTCGCACGCGCGCCGGTCGCACGGGTGTTAACCCGCAAAATCCCAGCGAGCACATCCAGATTCCACCGGTACGTGTTGCAAAATTCAAACCGGGCAAGGGCTTAAAAGACGCTCTCAAGGCTCCTAAAAATGAAGTTCCTGCCATGAACACACCCGAACCCTCACCGGCTCCGGCATCGGAAATTCCATCCGAACCAGAAACACCAACCTATCC
>CAYFST010000028.1:12795-13598 GCA_964345995.1 uncultured Gammaproteobacteria bacterium | reverse complement strand
TAACCATCGTGGCACAAATAAAAAACCTCGCGTTCATAGCGGAGCGGAAAATGTTTATCAATTGTTCTCCCTTAAAGCTAGGGAGTTTTTTATTTTTCATATTTTTGTTTTGATTTTTTTTGAACGTTTTGTTTTTGCCTTTTTTTGCGCTTTTTTTAAGGATTTGCGGATAACTATATTTTGGTTTTTTGTTTATAGCTATCCACAATAAACCTTACTTCTATAATAATATATATTTTGTATTTGATTTTTTTACCTAGACTTAGCAAAAAAAATGTAAATATTTTAAAGGATAAACTGTGTATAAAATGAAGATAAAAAAAGCTGCATACGTCGCCAAGACTCCTATGCAGCCCAACGAATCCTCGCCTAAAGAGGTTCGAATTATTTTGGCGCCGCTATTTGGCCGACACCTTTTGTTTTTGTTTTCGTGCGAGCCAATAGCCCGCAAATCATCATACGCCTTTGCTTTTGATGACTTAATCAGTTTACCGCGACTAAGCGCGATAATAAAGCGCCTCAAATTTTTCACTTATTAAAGCGGATATTTTAATACTTACATTTTTTGTGCACTTGTTAATAGTTTGGGTGTATATGGTTAATAAGAAAATCAGACTAGCAAATCAGCACTGATCACGAAGGGCATGGTTGACTCTGACAGACTCGAACCCACGGCCTTCCCGATGTCCACCGGGACGCTCTAACTAAGCAATAGTTGATTGTCTTATATGATTGACTCAATTGGGGAGATTTTAATGGTGGACCTTGTGGGAATCTCACATCGTCGCGAGCTCCTCTCAATA
>CAYFST010000028.1:0-12695 GCA_964345995.1 uncultured Gammaproteobacteria bacterium | reverse complement strand
ATTTGGTTATTTTAAAATCCGACTTTGTCGGATTTTAATGGTGGACCTTGTGGGAATCTCACATCGTCGCGAGCTCCTCTCAATAGGGGCTTCCGCCCCTCTTGTCGCCGAGCTAAGCTCGGCTATCACCCCCCGCGTGTAGGAAACTCCCGTTTCCTACCACCTTCCCGTTCTCGTCCCACAAGTTTAGTCTATTTGGTTATTGATTATTGGAATTTGGTTATTTTAAAATCCGACTTTGTCGGATTTTAATGGTGGACCTTGTGGGACTCGAACCCACGGCCTCTTCCATGCCATGGAAGCGCTCTAGCCAGCTGAGCTAAAGGCCCGTACACAAACTTACAAAACTTTAGAAGATATAAACTATCAAACTTGATAACACCTGAATTAGCCGAGTATTGCTTGGTTTGCTGAAACCACAAAGAACGATATATGAGTATCAGAATACATTGCATTCTATAAGTTCGAAATAAGTGTAAAAATAATACAATTGTGAGTTTGATCTGTCAACCTAGGAAAATAACCGGCTCATACGTGTACGCAAACGTGTGCGATATTCTCTAGCTCGATTACTTGAGCGCAATTTATTGAGCATTTTATGCAAATCTCTTAATTCAGCTGACTTTTCGCTGAATTCATGTCCTGACAGGACGTTGTTATGCTCGGATGAAAGCTCTATTAGAATTTCCTCGGCATGACGAAGGATATAATCTTGATCCGGAGTATCAAGCTTGATATTGGCTTGATAAGCGGATTGTAAACTTACAGCGGATGAATCTTGCTTGCTTTGGCTTGGAGCGGAAGCTTGTTCGTTTTTATTTTCAGACGTGATATCGGGAACGGGTGCTTGATTTTGGAAAACGGGAGTTTCGGCCTTTTGATCCATTAAGCGCTCTTCACGGACCCTTAATTCGGAATCGATCAGCTCTAGACGTATTAACGGATGATAGGCATTGATTTCTTCAGTACAGGGTAATCTGCGTTCCCATTCTTTTCTTTCACGCCTTAATTCAGAATTATTTTTTAACCCTATATCCAGTCTAAGGCAAGCGTAAAATAATGCTTGTTGCCTGTTCTTAATATACTCAAAAGCACGCGCATCAGTTCCGGAGTCGGCAATTTTTTGCGTCAAGCTTTCCAGCTTGTCTATAAAACTTTCCGTACTCTTACGAAAATGCTCGGCCAAGGCACGCTGTTGCCTGATAAGATTTTGTTTAGCTTGACTTTGGCCGGTGGAATAATTTAAAGACTTTAAAAACAGCTTGTGGCCGTTTTCAAGCGTTTCTTTAAACCAATTAAGTACTACCATGTGCTTATTATACCACAAAAACGCAATTACTTGCCCATTTAAAAGCCCCCTTGTTAGGGGGCTTTTTGTTATTCTTTATTTTCCACTTCGTTTTCAGCGGGAAGTTCGAACGGATTGCTATCTACTTCGGGATTGGTCTGAATTTCATCCTCGACAGGGTCTAGCAGTTCTTTGGCCGGCGGCTCAGGTGGGGCGTTTTTTTGCTTAATCAATTCTTCCAAATAGCTTATGCGCTGTTTGACATTTTCATTATCCGGATTGGTCTGCGCGACAGTCTGTACTTGTTCAAGCGCTTTATCCAATTTTCCCTGCTCTTCGTATAAAGCGGATAGGTACCAGCGAGCGTTGGCATATTTTGGCTCAAAGGCGATAATTTGTTCGAACATGGTTTGAGCTTTGTCTTTAGCATCATTGCGATAATAGAGGATGGCTAGTTGAAAAGCGATACCAACATCTTTATTGTTCACGCTTAAGACTTGTTCGAGCTTGGTGATTGCGTCGGCGATACGACCTTGACGTTCGTAAACAAGCCCCAAGTAATAATGCGCGGGAGCAAAGTCGGATTTAGCCTGTATCGAACGATTGAACCATTCGGCAGCTTGATCCAATTCATCTTTGATCTGTTGTTCGGCTTGCTGTTTGGTTTCTTGATCTTCGGATTGCAATAAAGTTTGCAAAGCATCGGCGCGCATGATGTGGATTTTACCGATCTCGTTACTGTAAACAGGGTTATTCGGTTCGCGTTCGAGTGCTTTTTGGAAATATTGGATCGCGAATTCATCAGCTCCTTGGGTAAAAGAGGAAATTGATTGATAAATAATGGCTAAATTTTCCCAGTTATCAACGTTCATCGGGTTAATTTCCGTTGCTTTTTTACCGGTATCTATGGAACCGGCCACTATTTGATTGATCTTGCCAGCTCCCTCTTGATCTTGAGATAATTCGGCAAATTCTTGGCCGGCTTTAATGAGGTAGGCTTGCGATAAATTGCGATAATAAACGTCATTCCAACGATTCATGGCCACCGCGCTGTTTAAAGCTTCGATGGATTTATCAATAGGTTGACCATTGCGATAATTTTGCACAGCTTTGGAGTATGCCGAATCGGCCGCCAAGCGCTGACCCATCACCCAAGTACCGGATAATGCGGCCACACAAAGCACTACGAAAATAACGGAAATGACAACTGAACCAATTGAGCCTTTACGAGCCTCCCAGATATATGCCTTTTTTACAATAAGTGCCACCAGTAATGACATAAAAAAGCCGAAAGCAAATACATGAGCAAAATTATAATTATAGAAGAAAGCTAAAAAAACTATGGTGATCCAGGGAACAAAGACGCTTAAATACGCTTGCCAATTGTCATCATCTTTTTCTCTAACCAGATGCATGGCGCTTTTAACTATACCGGATATAATGATCATTGCGATTAAAGCCATGCCAACTATGCCGATGGTAGGCAAAAGCGTTAAAGCGGTTGATAAGCCTCTTTCAAAACGAACTGTCCAAAATTGTGATAAGTTGACGGCAGGCGAGCGGTATTTGGCGTAATCGTAAATCCAAGTACCGGGACCGGTACCAAAAAGCGGAGCTTCATGCAAAGTGCTTTTAGCGATACTCCAGGATGCTGTCATTGAGGGTGAAACTTCGGCCGGCAAATTAAGGTTAATCGGAGTTTTAAAGATGAGTAATAAGACGGAAACGCAAGCCAAGATGACCGGAACAGCAATGCGCATAGGATGACTGATCTTGGTGGCACGAATTAAAGGCAGGACAACCAATAATACCAAACCGAATAGCGCGGCAGCCCAAGCTACCCAAAAATCAATCAGTAACAATACGACCAAAGATGCAAGCAGAGACACCCAAACAGTCACATTCATGGCGATGGCTTTATTTTTATTGACTTTACCCAAATTACACTCACCGTCTTTACAACCAAAGACAGTCAGAGAAGCGGCCAAAACCAAAGGTACGGACATATAGACCGCTAAAGAATTTATTGTACCGATTGTGTTAAAGGAAATGTTTTTAGTAAAATCTGCCAACCAACCTAAAGAGAAAACTCCCATTAGTTGTAAAATGCCAAACAAACCCACAACAGCACTGGAGACTAAAAAGGTTATCAAGTAACAGTAAAGCTTCTTTTTAGTTTGAATGTGATTAATCACTACAAAATAAAAGATAATAACTGCGGCAATGGTTGCAAATGACATTTGCATCTGTCCGAAATTGCCTAACATCGATAGGTAGATATCTTTCGAAAATAAACTGGTTACCAACCATCCTATACCGAATAAGCTGATGACAATGTTAAACCAAGACCTCGCCATGCTAAATTTACGGTCCGCCAAGGCTTTGCCAAACCAAGCGGTAGTGGCAATCAGTATTAAGACAATATAGAGTGTTTGTTTATTAAGCTCTAATACATCGAGAGTGAAGGGTAGAAAAAATAAAGGCGTAAAAATAACAATAGCCTTAAGACAAATTTCTATAACCCAGTCAAGAAATTTGGATACTTTGGGAAGCGTTTCAGCACCCCTCGAAGTTGAAGTGGCTGACGCCACCGTTTGCTGATTCAGCATAATTAGAATTTACTTTATTAAAGAAAAATAATTATTTAAGATTTTTATAATTATAACACAAACCGGTACCAACTACCAAAAGATATCTATATCTTTTCGATTTATATAAGCGCTAAAACAACTTTTATTCTTTTGGCGCGCTATCCCTTTTAAGCTTGATATCCAAGTCGATGATTGTGTCCTTCTGCGAACCCAAGTCCAAATCTTTAGAAGTATATTTTTGATAGTCCGGTTTTTCAACAGTTATGTAGTAAATATTATGTTCCACAAAAAAGCCATATTTGCCGTCGCGACCGGTTACTTGCGTATCCAGAAGCTTGTTGAATTGTTTGTCAAAGATCCGCACAATAGCATTTTGTACAGGCTTCTTGTTGCCTGCGTCCAAAACGCGACCCCAAGACGGCGATTTGGCGGGCAGAGCCAGTTGGCGGAAAAGGAAGTAAAATCCGACTTGCACAAAGAGGATGATGCCTATAAACCAGCTGGGCGCGATGATGAAAGCCAAAAGGGCAAAGATGATGCTGGCAATGGCAATAAAGTGCTGTAAGCGTTTAATGAATCGTTTATAGATAACTTTACGCGGTGCCGAGGTTTCGACTTGCGGATCGATAGGAATGTTAACCGCGATAACTCCTTCTTGATTCAGGCTGATGGCTTCGCCGTGATAAAGGTTGGCAAAAACAGCGTCTTGGTTTTTATTCGCCAAATGTTCGCTGGGGAAAGCGTATTTTGGCTTAACAACCTCGATTAAATAATCACCTTTTTTAACTCTAAAGAAATATCGCCCTTGCTTGTCGGTTACTTTGGTTTGCACGGTTAGCCCACTCTGTTTGTGAGTTAGGCGAACTATGGCCAGTTCAACCGGTTGCTTGGTTAAGGAATTGTAAACCACACCCCAACGGCGTTTGCGCAAGCGACCGAAAAGCAAAATGGGTTGAGTGAATAAAAACTGCAGGTAAGCCAATACATTAAATAAACTTAATGCCGCGCCCAAATTCAATAACGATACTCCGACAACGGCGGGTGCCATATAATTATTGGCCATGGAGACAACTTCGGGTTCGCGGATAATGTCGATTCCGGTTAAAGCGGTAAACTCTATCTGTTCGGGAAGGACTTCTATTTGTAATTCTTCTTCCGGAATCTCACAAAGTGATGGGTCATCTGTTAAATTAAGAGTAATCGTTTGACCATACGCGGCATGAGAATCTCCCGCTATTAAGACGTCTCTGCGAAAAGAACCTTCATAAAAAATTCGCGCCCTGACTTCGTGATGCCAGCCGGCGTTGGTTTTTAATATGGCGAATTTTAAATGCTCGCAATCAGAGTGGTCGACCTGAACCAAAACGTCGTTATAATCAAAATCATCTCCTTTGTCTTCGAAACGATATAACGTAACACCATCGCCCTGCGGATCAGCTTGAGCGTACTCGGTATTCATGAAGCGCTTGGTGCCGTCCGGATTGATAATGTAGACTTCATAGGTTACCAACGAACAATCTATCTGGCAGGTGGTGATTACCAGGGGTTCGGGTATATAAATAAGTTCCACTCTTTGACCAAAAACATTTTGTTCAACTTCAAAGGTGGGTGATTTTTGCATCTTATAACCAACTTTGCCCACTTCCACAAAATAATCGCCGTTGGGAACCCGAAAAACAAAGTTGCCGTTTTGATCTGATAGTATGGGATTGGATTGGCCATAAGGAGCGCCGTTCCAAAGCACAGGTTCATTGTCGATGACCTGATAGAGTGTGACAGTGGCGCCCGGGACAGGTGTGACGCCGGGGATTAATTCGGCTTCGACCACGTAACCGGGACCGCGTACCTCAAAATCATCGTCCGAGTTTGCGGTTGCGCCGCTGACAAAGTTGACCTGAACTTGGGCGGGAAATTCTCCGCTTGAGGGAGCGGGAAAAGTGCCGGTGAATTCAGTTCCGTCATTATTTAATTGCAATGAATATGTTTGGCCATTAATTTGAATGGTAGCGGCATCAGCCGATTCACCCAAGGCGCTAACCGGAACGCGAACCAAAACGCTCTCATTGGGCAAAACTCCACGCACATCCTGGTCATCGGCTTCGAGCAATAAACTGCCATTAGCTCCGTAATAAAGAGGATTGATAGTCAATTCTTCGCCGGCACCGGGCTCAGTAGTGGTTGCCGGTCCAGTGGTCGTTGGCGGAGTTGTTGTTGGAGTCGGGCCGGGAGGAATCGGTGGTGTGGTGGTTGTGGATGTGGGAATCGGTGGCGGTGGCTCGGGTTCTCCGCTGGGAGTGGCGCTGTCTAAAGCCCCCGAGGCATAATTGCCGTTATTATCATAAGGGTACGCAGCGTAGTAATATGTGGTTCCATTGATTAAACCGGTATCCACCGTACTTGTGGCTAAACCATCATAAACCAAGTCCCCATCAAAAGGACCAGAAGGAAAATCTCCCAGTTGGCGAATTAAGCGCACGCCGGTAAAATCTGGTTCGGGAGGGTGGGTCCACTCAAGGTTTACGAGGGTGTCGCCCGGAGTGGCTGTTAAGGTTATGTTGGTGGGCGGGGTTTGATCTGAGGTTGTATGAAAAGTATAGACGGTTGATGTTGCTCCGATGCCGTTCGTATCATAAGAAATAACGCGGTAAAAATAATCGGTATCCGGCGTTAGTGAACTTAAGGGTGTGGAATGATTGGATACATAAGCCGATTGATCGGCAATCATTCCCAAGCCCGGTGTTGTGCCGTATTGGACGGTTGAGTTAGCGGCTCGGTTGGTTTCCCAAATAATGATGGCTGACGTATCGGCAATATTAGTGCTGGTAACGTTTGATATTTCCAGAGGAGACCAGGGCAAGGTGGTAAAAGTGTAGTCGGCACTTATAGCATTATTACCGTATTGGTCGGCGGATTGAACGCGAAAATGATAAGTGGTACTGGCGGTTAAACCGCTAATATCCAGACCGTGAGACAAAACCAAGGAACTATTGGATACGGTTTCACCATAACTATTTGTTAAACCATAATCCACTCTTGATGTGGCCGATTCATCGGTGTCCCAAATTATTCTGGCGCCGGTTTGGGTAATGTTGATAGCTTGAGGGTTTATGATGGTTGGCGGAGTAGTGTCTTGACTGGGCCCGCCACCACCTTGAGAAGTGATGGTGAGCGGAAGTTGATTGGACGTGATGCCCGGAGGAGTGTTGTTGACGGTGATTTGTTTGGTGCCGGCCGCGAGAATGTCGGAGGCGAGGATACTTACCGCAAGCTCGGTGGAACTCGCATAAACCGTAGGGCGATTAGAACCGGCTATTTGGCCGGCGGAACTGGTGGTAAAACCCGTTCCCGTGATGGTCATGGTAAAGGCGCCCGAATTTTCGATTACAGAGCTGGGATTAATACTGGTAATGGTAAGCGAGGAAGCTACAGTTGCATCGACGTTGACGCCGTTATAGTTAGTGATAGCTTGAGCCATGTAGGCAGTGTCGCCAAAACCACCGCCTACGGTGATGGGGTAGCTACCCGCGGATGCCGGATTGGTGAGTTGATTAACACCACCGGAAGCGTTGGTACCGATGCGGATAGTTAAGTAATCATTGGTGCCTATGGTACCCAATGCCGCATCGGTAGGGGGGGTAAGAGTAAGAACTCCACTTGAAAATGAGGCGCCCCAAACACCGGCGGCCGCGCTCGCGGCCAAAGTGTTATTGTTTTCCAAACCGGTAACCGGTCCATGATAAAAATCAATGTCGGCAAATGTTACAGAACCAACGGTCCATGAGGATAGATCGAGGGTTATTGTGTCGGTGGAAGCATCGACACCGGAAGGTGTCTGCAAGCGATATTCATGATTGGCCGATACGGACTTGGTATGATTGGATAGGCTGACAGAGGCCAGAGGCATTTGCGCGGCTTGTATGCTTTGAAAGACCAAACCAAATACCATTGATGCTATAAGACCAATGCCGGCAAAGATATTAAATTTACTCATTTTTTTATTAAACATCTTTTATTTTATTGAGAATATTATACCTTATTATTGGGACCTTATCCAGAAACAAAAATCCCCGCCTGTGGACGGGGATTTACTTGTTATTTTTACTATTTTTTCGTGCTTTTTTTATTGGATTTGTTAACAGCGGAAGATACGATAGCTTTATTATAGGCTCTAATGCCGATATAGAGAACTATGAGGAGTATGGCCAGAATTAAGATCATTCTCCAGGGAAGTACCCAAAAAGAGACTTCTTGTTCGGCGAATGGTTTATTTTGACTGCCATAGGTTGCGTTTACTTTGACCGAATAGCGTCCCAAGCCAAAATTATGCCATTCATTACTTAGTCCGGCAATGAATCCACCTTTGGCGAGTTGGTTGGACTTGGCCCACCATGTGTTAACCTTGCGAACGCTGTTAGGTAAAACAGCTGATTTTGAAGGGTTGACCGGAACTCTAGCCACTATACTGCCCCACATGTTTCTCACCTCCAGAGTGCCTTTGGGTCTAAAGTGGACATTACCGGTATTTTTAATACGTAAATTAAACTTAGTGGGTAAATGACTGTAAACTTTTTTATCTGTGGTAAACGATTCTATGTTAGCCTGTTCGGTAATATCGCCGGCGATTTTAATAAGAAACAAAACGCCGGTTTTAGAACTGATTCTGGAGCCCACGAATTTTTCGCCTGTTTGAGGTGGATCCAGTGAGAAAAAAACGGCTCCGTAATGACCGCCCGGCTCGGCGTTTAATGGCGCGGCAAGAGTGTAATCAATTTCCAGCGTACTTTTACCTTGGATATCATAAGAAGATTGCTCAAATGAAAACCAATCGGAAAAACTCGTTATATCATCTTCGGGATCGATATATTCTTGGCGCCCCTCTTCTCCGATAGGTACAAAGCGTAATGACTCGACATAATAGGTTTGGGTTTTTTCGGCCAAATTGGTAACTCTGATTTTACCGTTGGCATTCATACCCGGAGCTAATTCGTGTTCGATTAATACCGGAGAGACGGCAACAGCATTGGCGTTTTGCGCAAAAGCCACAACCCCGAATAAAGCGATAGCAAAAGCGAATAGAGGAATTAGGAGTTTATTTTTTAGCATAGTGTTTCAGTTAATATAAAATCGGTTTGTATTTTAAACCGATTGTAAAAATTTAGGAAGTGCGTTATTGAGTTTGATTATTCCGCCTCCCAAGTACATGAGAGGCGGTAAATATAACCCAATTTAGAATGATGGGGTAACTTCGTAAGTTACGGTATGTGAGTAATAACCCACAACTGTAGCGGCGTCAATCGCGGCCTTATGAGTAACCAATGAAGTTGATGGTGTTGAAGTACCTAAGAAACTATCCGTATAAGAGACAATGTTTGTTGATGAAGCAACGGGTACCGGATTATCATCGTTGTCATAAGCGGCATCTTCTGTTATTGCCGTGTTATAAATGCCCGTGCCATCGTTACCACCTTGTGTTGCACCAACTAAGGCGATGCCATAAGCTTCGGTACCAGCCACAACGGCTGTATCGACACCGGTAGGAGTTAGAGTGGCATAGCCGGTACCAAGTTGCTGATCTGCATCAATAGTAACCTGGAAGCCATTGGCTGCGTTGGTGGAAACTCTTAAGCGATAATCGCAGCTGCCTACGCTAACCAAGTCCAAAGTACCCATATGGCATTCATGTTTTTCAACAGTGACATCAGTTGAACTGACGACCGCGAATTCCAATGTTGGCTGAACTGAAGCATCTACCAAGATGTCATTGCCGCCGTCTACATAGAATTCAGCGGCGCCGTAATCAGCGTTAACGTTGGAGGTGATGATTGCCATGGAGAAGTTGGCTTGGTATAGAGAGCCGCCATCCTCGACAGGTACGCGTACGCAGACGTTTCCAGTTGCTCCGGAGGCCGCAGTGTTATTAATGACGATTTCGGCACTATCGGCTGTCATGGTTCCGTATGTAGCACCCGCATCAAATGTTGATGGGGTTGAGCATTGGCCCAAAGCGGTGGACGAGCCATGCTGAGGAGTGCTACCTGTGCTTGTAGTGTCACTCCAATCTACCGTAACCAGGATAACTGTTCCGGTTGCGTAATCATCTGTTGAAGTCCAGGATACGGTGGAAGTCGCAAAGCCGTCAGTACCTACGTCGGCCGCATCTATCTCAGCGTCACCGGCGGTTAAGGAGACTCCAGCGGCTCCGACAGGCAATAAAGCTACGCACATGCCGAAAAGCGCGATGAAGGATGTGACTTTTAAATAATATTTGTTCATAAAGATATTGAATATTTTTGTTTACCTTTTATTAGATTTAATTTATTAGCCGTGAAGCTTGCGCAAGCCATGAGCTATGCGCAAAAATATATCCATGTTTTTCCCCCTCATGGTGAAAAACACATCGATATATGCTTCGGATAATCTTAATATGTTCCCAGTATCACTTGATACTTGGATACTTCGACCTTTCAAGGAACCATGGTTACCCGGTCCTGTCATCCGGATAATCATTGATCCTTGATTATTTATCTTTCCGCAGATACGCGCCTTAATACACAAGATAAATTCAACTTAATGGTATTGTACACCAAATATGAACAATTGTTAAAAGTTGGCTGTTAATAAGTATTGAACACTTTGCTGATAGTTGCCGGCAGAAACCGAATAATCAATACTGGCTTTGTAAATCATACCCACTCTATCAGCGACGGCTGTGGTGGTGCTTTTTTGTATATCGCGGTAAGACGTAGTTACGGGGAAATCAAGGCCGGTACCGGTTGCGTTTGAGCCATAGACCCTGGCGCCATATTCATTGGAACCGGCGGTAACACTATCGTCGGCGACATTGTCGATAGAGTGCGTGGCATCTATTCGCAAATTGCCGTCCGCTCTGATTTGCAATGTATAACCATTGGCTGCATTGGTACTGACTTCTGTTTGAACTATGCCGGCTGATCCCAAAGTATCCAGTGTTCCGAGTGCTACGGTATGACCTTCGGTGCGGTAAACAAAGTCATCAGCACCGGTCGGCGAGCCGCTGATCGCGCCGGTCATCCCTTCCCATTTATCGACCGTGAGTATTAAGCCGTTTACAGCAATGATTTTGCCTACAATAAAGTTTTGGTTTAAACCTTGGTTTTCAACTACGCCGATTCTTGTTCCGGTGGCGAAATAAGTGGTATCGGAAACGGTGACGGTTTTGCCGGCGATAGACAGGGCGGTGTAAGCGGTCTGCGTATCGTTTTCTTGAGCGCCCAAAATGAATTCCAGTGTGGGTGACGGCGTTTCTTTATCTCTTTGGCGATAACCGGCGTGCAACCTGAAATTACTGCTAGTGCCATAACCGGTCCCCTGCTCACCGACGGTATCGTTTAGCTGATAATTACTGGACGAACTAAAATCAGTACCTCCGCTGGAAATTGCATCAAAATTAATTTGATAGTTTGTACTGCTCATGGCCGCGCTGACTCCGTTGGTAACGGAAAAAACAATCAGCATAAAAATTCCAAGATAGACGCGTATCATATAAATCTTATTCATTATAGCATGAATTATAATAACCAATAACCGATAAATAAAATCACCCATTAATTATTCGGTGATTATTATTTGATTATTGATTGATGATTGTTGTTTAGCGGTTGCTTATTTCACACTTTTTCGTGTTGTTTTGCGGGTGCTTTTTCTGACACCGGAGTGGATAAGGAACTGCTCCGCTTCTTCGGATAAATCGAAAAATATATCACAAGCACCTTTCAGTTCGGAACTTGCGGATTGGGAAAAGGCAACAACTTCAACCACTACTCCACGCGCTTGCAGGTATTCAACGCAGGGCACAAAATCGCCATCTCCGGTAAGGAGGATGAGCACATCCACTTTTTCGGCCAATTTTACCGCGTCTATGGTCATACCTACATCCCAATCGGCTTTTTTCATGCCACTAGAGAATTCCAAAACGTCTTTGACCCGAAGTTCGATCCCACCTTCGACGAGCGCTTCGAAAAAAGCCATCTCATCGCCGGTTTTGGATTTAGCTACGTAGGCGATAGCACGAATAAGTTGCCGATCTTGGGTGGCGGAACGAACAACATCCGGAAAATTCAGTTTGGAATCATACAAATGTTTGGCGGAATGATACATGTTTTGCGCGTCGATTAGCACAGCGACACGTTGAGCGGGGCGTTTGATCATATTTTATGAAAATTAGAAATTAGCATTAAGTGGTTAGCAATTATCTTTATTTATTAAAAAATGGGATTACTTTTGCTAACGCATTTATATAAGTTTATAACTCAAAATGAAATAAAGCAAAA
This sequence comes from uncultured Gammaproteobacteria bacterium, assembly GCA_964345995.1. Taxonomy (GTDB): domain Bacteria; phylum Patescibacteriota; class Patescibacteriia; order 2-12-FULL-60-25; family 2-12-FULL-60-25; genus MWCR01. The sequence continues at coordinate 507 of CAYFST010000028.1, read as the reverse complement.
ATCGACGCTTAGCCGATTTTTATATTTTGTACGCTGATACTATTAAATCTTGAGTTTGCTCATGAGCTCATCGTAAGCTTTGGCGTCTTCGCGTTTCAAGTATTTCATGAGGCGGCGACGTTCACCGACTTTTTTGATAAGACCGCGACGTGAGGAAAAATCCTTTTTGTGCGAGCGAAGGTGGCCGGTAAGTTCTTTAACCTCTTCGGTAAGGATGGCGATTTGCACCTGTGGCGAACCGGTATCCGTATCGTGAGTCTTAAACTTTTTAATGATATTTAACTTTCGCTTGGGATCCAACATAGATCTTTGGCAACTGTGCCGCGTGAACGATCGGTTAGGATCGAGCAAGCAACAGAGTAGCCAGGTCAGCGCGTATGCGAGCCGAGAGCCCGCAAGGCGTATTGATTTATTAGTAGTGAGAGAATAGCAGAGCTAGGCATCTGTGTCAATATTCCCACCCCCAACCCTATTTCCCGCAAGCTAGGGAGAGAGCGAAAGCTCATA